>NZ_JBYHFO010000017.1:0-69782 GCF_057669865.1 Sporosarcina sp. Y1009
ATATATCTTGACGTTTTGCTGTTCAGTTTTCAAGGTTCATTTTTGTTTCTTTTTTAAATCAGAAGAAGTATTAAGTTAGTTCGTTTCGCTTCTCTTCTGTAACAGCGACTTCTCAAATATAACAAATCCTACATTCAATGTCAACAGTTATTTTAAATTCTTTTTTTCTGTTGAATAAGAACGGCTTCTTAAGGACAAGTAATAATATACCCCAAGAAGCACTAAGAAATCAAGTCTTTTTTAAAAATAATATTTTTCTCATAGTTTTCCTATCTACAACAAACAATAGAATCCCCATAATAACAACAAGTCCTCCAGTTATTTGAGCTACTGAAAGCGTTTCGTGGAAGACATAATAAGCTAAGATTGACGCACCTACTGGCTCAAATAAGATTGCTATGGATATTACATTTGTACTAACCCACTTAAGCGCCCAATTAAATAATGAGTGCCCCAATAGATTCGGAATAAGCGCAAGTAGCAAAAACCACATCCAATCCATACTTGGATGTGGGCCAAACGATTCTCCTCTTACAATGACGTAGAAGAATAGTGTCACCGTACTGATGGAGTAAACAATAAATGTATACGTAATTAAAGAGAGATGTCGACGAACTACTTGTCCAAATAATAGATATGCCGTTATTAACGCACAACCAATCAAAGCCAGCATATCACCAAATAATGCAGTGCCACTCACTTTAAAGTCTCCCCAACTTATGATAAAGCTACCAGCAATCGCAATTAAAGCGGATAAAATTGTTTTAAAGCTTAACTTTTCCTTAAAGAAAAAGTAAGTACCCGCGAAGGCGAATATTGGCTGTAGTGTAACTAATACCGTAGAACTGGCTACGGATGTATAATTTAGCGATTCAAACCAGAAAATGAAATGAAACGCCAAAAACACACCAGCGAAGGTAGTGTTGATCCAGTCTTGTTTAGTTAATAGTTTAATTTCCCATCTATATTTGTACAGAAAAACGGGTAATAGTAATAAGACAGAGAACAACATACGATAAAATGCAATCACACCCGCGTCCGCAGTAGCTAATTTGACAAAAATAGCCGATAGAGCGACTGATATCACGCCAATCATTATTGGAATGTATGGATTGATGCCTGGTTTTTCCATAAAGAACACATCACTTTCATAATTAATAGAGCACACAATATTCATCAGTATATCATCTACCGAAGTTACAAACCTTCTATAGAAGGTATATGTCATTAAAAAGTATTAATCCTATAATATTTTTTAATTATAGTCCTATCTAGTTAACAAAGTTTAAATATGTCTATAACAAGGGAATATAAGTTTAACAACAATTTGTTGTTCCATTAAAGGGAGGATTTTTAAATGACAGGTATGTTTAAACTATTAAAAGAAGGAAATAAACCTTCTCTGCTCGCAGGAATCGTAAATACCATTATTGCAATTTTGAAAGGCATCGCATTTTTCCTAACTGGAAATGTAGCTATGTTTGCGGAGACACTTCACTCAATTGGTGATGCTGCAAATCAATTTTTCGTATTTATTGGCTCAGCATTATCAAAAAAGGCACCAACTCCTCAATTTCCAAATGGATTCGGACGAGTCGTTAATTTAGTTTGCCTCGGAGCTGTAATCATAGTCGCAATTATGTCTTATGAAGCAGTAAAAGAAGGTTGGCATCATGTAATGAATCCAACTGAATCAGGCGGATTTATCATTAACCTATCCGTGCTTGGTATTGCAATCATTCTTGAAGTTGGAGTCCTTTATAAAGCAGGACAGGAAATATTACATGAGGCCGGGATTAAAAAAGGTGGTATTGCACCACTAACATTAGGCTTTACTAATCTAAATAAAGCAAAACCTGCTACAAAACTTGTTTTCATGGAAGATCTTGTTGCCACAGCCGGTGGTATTTTAGCTTTTATCGCAGTTTTACTTGCGCATTTCCTTGGACTGCTCGTTGCAGAAGGTGTTGCTTCTATAATGATCGGGTTAATGATGTTTTATGTTGTCGGGAAAATCTTCCTTGAAAATGCTCGAGGTGCAATTGGAGAAACTGATGAAGAAATGCTTAATCACATCGCACATCTTGTTGCTATGGATTCCGATATTAAGGATATTCAACAAATCGAGGTGATCAAAGAAGGAGAGTTTCTTCATGTTCAAGTAATAGCCGAGGTTAATCCCTCCCTTACACTCGCTTATATAGATGATATACGTGATCGACTTATGAAGATCATCTTAAATCAAAAAGGTGTACAGGATGTTATTATATCATTTGATGAAGATGATGGTATCCGATCTTGGAAAGGATCAAATGAAATGATTAAAGTTGATGATTATAGTTCGAAACTTCCTGAATAACCATTTATTTAAAAAAACCGTCACGCAGCCCTCTGTTGCGTGACGGTTTTTCACATTATAAAGAGGCTACTAGCACTTTTTCAACATCTTCTTTATTCATATTCGAAAATCGACCGATGTTACCATTAATAGTAGCTTTTTCGGTCATTATGCTGATTTTAGAATTATCTATCCCATAATCTGCAAGTGTTTCTGGTGCGCCAATCGAAGACCAGAATGATCTTAAACGGTCAATTCCCTCTAAGGCAACTTCTTTTGTCGTTTTACCTTCGGAATTGACTTGGAATACTTTTTCCGCCATCCTTGCAAATCTCTTAGGATTTACATCCACATTTTGCCTCATCCAATGTGGGAATATAATTGCTAAGCCGCCTGCATGGGGGATGTCGTAAACTGCTGAAATTGCATGTTCGATTTCATGTGATGCCCAGTCCCCTAGGTAACCTAAGCGCAGGAAGTTATTTAGCCCTAGTGTTCCTGCTATTAGAATCGTTTCTCGTAAGTCATAATTTTCAAGGTCTTCCACAAGTTTGGGGCCATTTTCAATAATTGCGCGTAGTACACCTTCGCACATCTCATCTTGGACCGGCGTGTTTGTTGCTTCATTAAAGTATTGTTCGAAGATATGAGACATCATGTCAACAATACCGTATACTGTTTGGTCTTTAGGTACGGACATTGTATAGGTCGGATCTAAAATCGAGAATTTCGGGAATGTAAACGGACTTCCCCACCCGTATTTCTCTTTTGTATCTTCGTTTGTAATAACCGATCCGGCATTCATTTCAGAACCTGTTGCTGCCAAAGTCAGTACTGTACCAAACGGAAGTCCATCAGTTGGGAATGCTTTTTTACTAACAAAATCCCAGGCATCTCCATCATACTTTGCCGCACAGGCTATGAGTTTCGTACAATCAATTACCGACCCACCCCCGACTGCTAGTAAAAAGTCGATTCCTTGCTCTTTACAAATTTCTGCCCCTTTACGTGCAGTTGAAATACGTGGATTTGGTTCAACTCCCGCTAATTCATGGACTTCCATACCTAATTCTTTGAGTAGTGACATGACTTCATCATAAAGTCCGTTTCTTTTTATACTCCCACCACCATAAACAACAAGAACTTTTTTCCCGTAACTCGGTAATTCTTCAGTAAGCTTTGCTAATTGGCCTTTACCAAATATTAATTTGACTGGGTTGTGAAATGTGAATTCATTCATTATAAGAAAGCCTCCTCTTCTTCTCCTTATTATCCGAAACGTGATTCATGAATGCAAAATATATGTATTTTGTATTTATTCTTAACAAATGGACATACTTAATATGGAGGTGTTTTACATGGAAACTGTACAAAGAATCGCCCTCGCATTAGTCATAATTGGTGCATTAAACTGGGGTCTTGCTGGTTTTTTTCGATTTGATGTTGTTGGAGAATTAGCTGGTGGTTCTGCGGAGCCGATTGCTAGACTTATTTATATTGTTATCGGTGTTGCAGGACTTCTTAGCCTCAGCTTACTATTTGAGGAGTGGCGAGATAGGGACGTTTCAAAGGTGACTGTTCCACGCCCAGAAGAAATATAAAAAGACATCTCCCGGTTTATTTCGGGAAATGTCTTTTTGATTGTTAAGCCCAACCACGGAAACGTGATGCTTCTGCAGTTGCACGAACACCGACCATGTATGCAGCTAAGCGCATATCTATATTTCGATTCGTCGCTGTGGTATAAACATTTTCGAATGCTTCTACCATTTTCTCTGTTAACTTTTCACGAACTTCTTCTTCAGACCAATAGTAGCCCATATTGTTCTGCACCCATTCAAAGTACGAAACAGTAACGCCGCCCGCACTTGCTAATACGTCCGGAACAAGAAGAATTCCACGTTCAGTAAGTATCTGTGTTGCTTCTGCCGTCGTTGGACCATTAGCTGCCTCTACAACGATGCTTGCTTTTATATTATGTGCATTTTCTTCAGTTATTTGGTTGGCAATTGCAGCCGGTACAAGGATATCGCAATCGAGTTCAAATAGTTCCTTATTGGTAATTGTATCTTCAAAAAGTGTTGTTACTGTGCCGAAGCTATCACGACGATCTAATAAATAATCGATATCTAGACCATTCGGGTCATGTAGCGCACCATATGCATCAGAAATACCAATTACTTTTGCGCCAGCATCATGAAGGAATTTTGACAAGAAACTTCCTGCATTACCAAAACCTTGGATTACAACACGTGCACCCTTCATATCAATGCCACGACGTTTTGCGGCTTCTTCGATAACAATTGTTACACCTTCTGCCGTTGCACGATCTCTACCTTGAGAACCCCCAAGAACAATCGGTTTACCTGTTATAAATCCTGGTGAGTTAAATTCATCAATTCGACTATACTCATCCATCATCCATGCCATAATTTGAGCATTTGTAAAAACATCTGGAGCCGGAATATCCTTCGCTGGTCCCATAACCTGGCTCAGCGCACGGACATATCCACGACTTAAACGTTCAAGTTCGCCCATTGACATTTCACGAGGATCACAGATAACTGCACCTTTACCCCCACCATACGGAAGATTCACGATTCCGCATTTCAATGTCATCCACATTGCAAGTGCTTTCACTTCAATGTAATCTACATCAGGGTGGAAACGCACGCCGCCTTTTGTCGGACCAACAGCATCGTTGTGTTGGCCACGGAAACCTGTAAACACTTTAATTTTACCATCATCCATACGGATAGGAATCCGTACTTCAACCATACGAATTGGATCTTTTAGAAGATCGTACATTCCTTCATCGTAACCGAGTTTATCAAGAGCTTCTTTAATGACATCTTGCGTGGACGTTAACAGCTTCATATTATCAGTCAATTGTTTTTTCGCCTCTTTGATTTAATTTTTTCTTCGCAAATATTATAGCATATTGATTGACACCTTGAAACTAATATTTTAGGCAAAAACTTGTTTGATTTTCTCAAGTGCCCAATCAATTTCTTCTTTGGTAATAACGAGTGGCGGTGCAAAACGAATGACAGTATCATGCGTTTCTTTACATAGTAATCCTAACTCTTTCAACTTTTCACAATATGGTCGAGCATCTGTTAACAATTCCACGCCAATGAATAATCCGCGACCTCTCACTTCTTTAATCTGAGGATCATTTATCTTCTTTAATTCTTCCATGAAATAGTTACCAAGTTCTTGTGCATTAGCTGCAAGATTCTCGTCTTCTAGAACTTCTAATGATGCAATGGACACTGCGCATGCCATTGGGTTTCCACCAAATGTAGAGCCGTGTGATCCTGGATCGAACACGCTAAGAATATCTCTGTTTGCTACGACACATGAGATTGGAAATACGCCACCGCCAAGTGCTTTTCCTAACACGTACATGTCAGGCTCAATGCCTTCCCATTCACATGCGAACATTTTACCTGTTCGGCCAAGACCTGCTTGGATTTCATCTGCGATAAATAATACATTATGCTTTGTGCAAAGGTCGCGTGCTGCTTTTATGTAACCTTCTGGAGGAATAATAATGCCCGCTTCACCTTGTATTGGTTCAATTAGAAATGCTGCTGTGTTTGGTGTTATTGCAGCTTCGAGTTCATCGATATTACCATATGAAACTAGTTTAATGCCAGGTAGCATAGGGCCGAATCCACGTTGATATTCTGCTTCTGAAGATAGTGAGATAGCCGCCATTGTACGACCATGGAAGTTACCATTACAACCGATAATTTCTGCTTGTCCATCGGCAACGCCTTTTACATCATACGCCCAACGTCTAGCCGTTTTTATTGCAGTTTCTACCGCTTCTGCACCTGTATTCATTGGCAAAGCCATTTCTTTTCCTGACATTTCACAAATCTTTTCATACCATGGTCCAAGTTGATCATTATGAAATGCACGTGAGGTTAACGTTACACGGTCCGCTTGTTCTTTCAATGCATTAATAATTTTCGGGTGACGGTGACCTTGGTTAACAGCTGAATACGCTGCAAGCATATCCATATACTTATTACCCTCAGGATCTTTCACCCAAACTCCCTCTGCTTCTGAAATGACAATTGGTAATGGATGGTAATTATTCGCACCAAACTTTTCTGTTTGTTCAATTACATTTGCTGACACCGACAATATAATTCCCTCCTTCTTTAATAACCAATTGTCTCTTCGATATCGAAGAGACAATTCTTTATAGGTTCATGTATATATATTATCGCATTTCTTCTTACTTTTATAGTGTTTCTGAAGTTGTTTGTCCTTGCATATGAAGTTGCAAGTAATCTGGTCCGCCTGCTTTAGAGTCAGTACCTGACATATTGAAGCCGCCAAATGGTTGGTATCCAACAATTGCACCTGTGCAACCACGGTTAAAGTAAAGGTTACCGACATGGAAATCTTCGCGGGCTTGTTCAATATGCTCACGGTTATTTGTAATGACTGCACCTGTTAGGCCGTAGTCTGTGTTGTTGGCAAACTCAATTGCTTCGTCGAAACTTTTCGCTTTCGATAAGCCAACAACTGGTCCAAAGATTTCTTCTTGCATAACCCGAGCTGTTGGATCTAGGTCAGCAAATACTGTCGGTGCGACGAAATAGCCTTTTGAATCGTCACCTGTACCACCTGTAACTAGACGACCTTCTTCTTTTCCGATTTCGATGTATTTCATAACTTTGTCGTACGAAGCTTGGTCAATAACCGGTCCAGTAAAGTTCGAGTTATCTGATGAATCACCGTAAGTCAATTCTTTTGTCAGTTCTTCAACACGTGCTACAACTTGATCATAAACTTCTTCATGGATGATTGCACGTGAACATGCTGAACATTTCTGTCCGCTGAAACCGAATGCTGATTTAACAATGGATTGTGCTGCTAATTCCAAATCAGCCTGATTATCAACAACAATTGTATCTTTACCGCCCATTTCTGCGATAACGCGTTTCAACCAAATTTGTCCTTCATTTACTTTTGCTGCTCGTCCAAAAATTCTAGTTCCTACTTCACGTGAACCTGTAAATGAAACGAAACGTGTTCTTGGATGATCGACTAAGTAGTCGCCGACCTCTGCCCCCGAACCCGGGATGAAGTTAACGACACCTGCAGGCATTCCTGCTTCTTCAAGAACTTCGATAAATTTAAATGCAATAACTGGTGTTGTTGATGCCGGTTTAAGAAGTACTGTATTTCCAGTTACGAGTGCAGCAGCAGTCGTTCCAGCCATAATTGCGAATGCAAAGTTCCATGGGGAGATAACAACTCCAACACCTAGTGGGATGTAGTGGAACTGATTATATTCGCCAGGACGACTTACTACAGGCATGCCCTTTTTCAAATCAAGCATTTGACGGCCATAGTACTCCAAGAAGTCGATTCCTTCCGCGACGTCAGCATCTGCCTCATTCCAAGGTTTTCCTGCTTCTTTTGTCAGTAAGGCTGAAAATTCATCTTTACGACGACGTACGATTGCAGCTGCTTTGAATAAAACATCTGCACGGAATTCTGGTTTAACTTTTCTCCATGTATTAAATGTTTCATCTGCTACTTTCATGGCTTGCTCAGCTAACTCTTTACTAGCCTTAGATACACGACCAATGACTTCTTCTTTATTAGATGGGTTTGTAGATACTAGTTTTTCATCAGTTGTTATACGTTCTCCGCCGATGATTAATGGATAGTCTTCACCTAAATAGCCTTCGACTTGTTTTAATGCGCTCATGTACGCGTTGTAATTTTCTTCATTTGTAAAATCTGTGAATGGTTCATGTTTGTATGGAATCATCATAATTTCCTCCTTCAATAATGTAAGGTGCATAAAAAGTTTGCACTTTGTAATTGATTACATATATAATAATGCAAAAGATTCTTGCTTAATTCAAGTAATATTACTTTTTTCTTTTAATCTTCTTTACTAATTTTTTGACTGGAGGAATTTTATGCGCAAAGAAATGGATGCACTTTTTCCGTTCTATACGTTTGCCGTCGAACATGCAGCTCTTGGCATACATGCGATCGACCGTGTAGGTAACACCATTATTTATAATAAAAAGATGAAGCAAATTGAGGGACTTGCTTTAGAAGACGTTCAGGATCGTTCAATTTTGGAGTTGTTTAATTTTGAACAAGAGGAGAGCACTTTACTGAAAGTTTTGCAAAGTGGACATGAATGGTTAAATGTAAAACAAACTTATTGGAACCGAGATGGTATTGAAATTACGACGATTAATGACACTTATCCAGTTTTTGATGACGGAAAATTAATCGGAGCCATTGAACTTTCACGTGATGTGACAGCTTTAGAAAAAAGCTTACAACAACCTGATGCACGGTTTTATAAACCGACTACGTTCAACGAAATCATTGCAGAATCCTCTTCAATGAAAACAGTTGTCTCAACTGCAAAAAAAGCAGCCAAAGCGAAACTTTCGGTTCTTTTAATTGGTGAGACGGGAACAGGCAAAGAACTCATTGCTGAAAGCATTCACAATGCATTATCTCCCTCACTTCAATACTTTTATACGCTGCATTGTCAGAGTTCAGATCCACTTCTCATTGATCGTTTACTCGAAGATTTAAGTGATACTGAAAGCTATACGTTATTTTGTGAACGAATCGAATTATTATCCATTCCTTTGCAAAAGAAATTACTCTCTCTTTTGTCAAAAATGAATGATGGGAATCGCCAATTTATCGCCAGCATTGGGGATGACCCTGTTGAATTGATTGCTTCTGGAAGCTTATTGAAGGAACTTTATTATTTCTTCTCTTCTTTTGCGATTAGAATTCCACCTTTACGCAAGAGACGTGAAGATATGATGCCATTCATATTCGCTTATTTACAGCAGAGAAGTGAACGCTATAAGAGTACCATTACGGATATTGCTCCAGAAGTAAAAAAGGTTTTCGATCAATATGAATGGCCAGGGAATATTCGCGAACTTGAGATTCTCTTGGATGAAATCACTTCACTCGCATCGACAGAGACTGTAATTACACATAGTATGTTACCACTTCATTTTAGAGTGAAAACAGGTGATGAAGCCGACCAAACTATTGGCGCTGAGGATTTTATCGTGCAGCGCAACAAAGAACTATTACCACTCGATGATTATTTATATTCGGCTGAAGAATATTATATAAAAAAAGCGATGAAACTCCATGGTAATAATGTAACTCGAACTGCCAATGCTTTAGGCATGAGCCGACAAAGTCTGCAATACCGTCTGCGGAAAATAAATAAAATAAAAAAATGAGCGGTAGGCGTATTGCCTTCCCCTCATTTTCCTGATTGACCAAATTTCTCGATCCAATCTTCTAGCTTTTCCTCTAATGAATTAAATCCTTCTGCATCGTGTTTTTTTATACGTTCTTGCAAAGTCTCACGTGGCCGTTCGTCTCGACGCTCTGGTTTTTCTAAAAGTGCGCGAATCGACAAACTGATTTTATCGTCTTTTTCGATTACCTCCAGGACCTTTACTTCTACTTCATCACCAATTGATAAGAATTCGTTGATATCTTTTACGAAACCATAGGTGATTTCAGAAATATGGACTAAACCTTGAGTTTGTTCATCGAGTGAAACGAATGCGCCATACGGTTGAATACCCGTTACTTTCCCTGTGAGCTTTTCTCCTGCTTTATACCGTCTAGCCAATTGAAACAGCTCCCAAATTTTGATAACGAATCTGCCCTGAGGCCATCTCAATTATACCACGTATGCATATTACGGGCAAAAAAGCATGCGGTATTTACTTATTGGAGCTCATAAATCGTCCAGATATCGATATCGTCATCGAAAAGCACTCTTGCGAAATAATCGATGGTACCGTCTTCCTCTAGACCTATATTGCCATTTTTCTCATAACCAACTGTGGCTAGTTGCGAACCGTTTATACTGCCATCCCCTATATCTACAAATATTGACTCCACTTGTTCCAATATCGCCTCTTCTTTTGTCCAGTTTTCCATAAAATCTTCAAAAGAAATCGGATTGTATTCGCGGTTCAATAATTGCCACATTGTCTCTGGATCTTCGACATCATTCGCATAGTAATAAACACCGATAATCAGTAAAGGGTTCGCATCTTGTAATGTCACAAGATTATAATCGCGATTGTGAGAGAAGCTATGATACAACGCTGCCACTGTTGCTTGGTACTCAGGATCCTGGGTTAAGGTGGTCATTGTCCCGAATCCGATAATTTCATCGATCGTAAACAAATCCAAACTATTATCCTTCGCATAGCTTAACGCATTGGAAATGTGCTCCACATTTAAACGGTTATAACTTTTGGATTCTTTCCAACCGCTTGCTTTCATTTCTGACAAGATTTCCTTCATAATACGCGCTGCTGGAGATTCCTCTCCTATATTCCCGATTTTCTCCCAAGCCTCACGATACGCTACCTTCAGACTGCCTTCTTCATCAAATATCTTTCTTGTTTCATCCTGTTGGCCAAAATACACTTCCGCCTCGCTCTCAATAACCAATACATTAAATAACGATGAATAAGTATGCGGTAGGATACTATATTGCATATCCTCTGGTTGGGTTGCAAGCAATGTTTTTTCCATATCAATCAACTGGTCGACATATTCATCCAATGAATAAGTATCGGTCGGAAAGTATAATAACGGTTGTTTTTCAAGTAACGTCATATATCCACTCATATCTTCATGAAGAGATTTTCTAATATTCCCACTCAATTCATTGGTCTGGTATGTCGGAAAGAAAGGCGCCATATAAGGAATTGAGACCGGATAATAATTTTGCTTTTCTAACCCAATGAGAAGATCCCGAAGATCCTCTGGGTAAGTGTCCATCTTTTCCATAAACTTTTCGATATTAATTGAGTCATTGACTATCGCCTTATCAATTAATTCGTGATGTTTGAAGTAAACTTGATAAAAACCATCGAGAATTTCTTCTAACTTTTGAATGTATTCAATGATAAATATTTCACTTTTTTCTTTATCATTTGTTAGTGGGTTTTTTATCAACTGTGCAGCCATTTCAGATGGAAGCTTTAATTGTTCCAGTATTGCTTGATATTCTTTCTTCAATTCTTTTTTATCGAATTTTTCTTCTCTACTTAATTGTCTTTCGTAATTTCTAATCATTTCGTCAAAGTCACTGCGTGCTGTTTCCGAAAATCGATTGCCAAACGAGTAATCGTCTTGTTCTATTGTTTCGGCAAAACCTAATTCAGTGAACTTATCAGCTACTTCTTTTTCAAATGAAATTTTCAAACGTTCTATATATTTTTCAGCTGAAGATTTTTGGTATTCCTCGCCCGAGACGATTGAAACCGCTATAAGGGTTACTAAGGTGACAATCCCTGCCACCCAGGCAAGGATTACTTTCTTAGCGGACTTTGGTTTTACTTCTGGGTGATGAAGGACTTGTTCTACCTCAAAAAGATTTTCATAGACAAATTGAAAACGAATTCGTTCATAAGATTTTTTAAGGAATTGAAGTTGTTTTTCGAGATTTTGTTGAACTCTCTTTAGCTTTTCGAATGCTTCAGTTTGTCTATTCAATACCTCATCTTCAGGCAAACCTGTAATGAATGCGGCTTCTTTTTCCGTCATATCATGAAAATAGGTTAAGAGGAAGATGATCTTATCTTCACCGTTCAGATGATTAATTCTTTCATGAAGTTGTTGATCTTCTTCAAACTGTAATCTTGTTTCTTCTTCTGTAGATTGTTCAAGCTTTTTCATTGTATCGAATGCAATCTGGTACATGCGTAAACAAAGTTGTTTTTCATTTTCAACTTCAGTTATTTGGCTATACAGTTTCCTGAATGTCGCTTGAGTGACTTGTTGAATTTGGATAGTATTACATCCATATTGGAAAGCTAACAATTCGATCTTTTTGACTTGTGTGTTCATCCACTGCTCAAATGCATTTTTGTCTCCTGATTGTAGCTGATTGAACAACGCTATGTCCTCCGTGATTTACATCATCCCCCTACAAAACTGTATCTATATTATTTTACTGGATACACAACACGCCAACCATTCTTTGTCCACATCATATTGATTGCTTTTACTTGTGGTTCATTTGATGCAACTAACGTAGCAACACCTGGCCAGTTTCCATCCTCATCTTGGTCCAGACCCTCAAACGCAATGGATGTGAACATATCCTCAAATTTCCCTTGTGGCTCTCCACTTACTTCTTCAAGATATTGTTCTTTGTTTAAGTTTGTTTTTTCATCTTGGTAATGGAGCGTATATTGTGTGTCAAAATCACCTTGCTCAGCTGCGTAAAAATAAGCCGCAATTACATCTATGGGACTCAAATACGCCATATCATTAAGTGTGATGGAGTCTTTGAAATAATCATAATGATAGCTAATCCAATCCCGATCCATTTCAATCGTTTTTGTTTCAGGAATTTTAACGGTTGACGGTAGTGGCTGATGGACGTATCCATTAATCGAAAACTGACCATTGTTATCGACTAGAACTGTAACATGTTGTTCACTTAGCTGATTTTTATTGACAATCACGTTAGCGAAATAGTTTCTACCATGCTGCTCAATATCTTCCTCAGAAAATTCAATGGTTGTCGCTTCATCAAATAATGAAATTCCTTTTTGCCATTCCGCGATATAAGTAGTAGTCCACTCGGACCATTCCCTTTCTGACAGCCCCCCTGTCCCATAGTCGAATAAATTAAACATGACAAGCGGGTCGTCCATTTCATTTGCATAGTCATAGACAGCAACGGCATAAATCGGTGACAGGTTTTTAAAAACGGCTTTGTCGTATTTTTTACTAAACTCGACATATAACTTTTCCACTTTAGCGTTGAATTCATCACTTGGCAAATTAATTTTCTCACTGACGACTGTTGGCCTTTTGCCAAACATTTTCTCAGCGAGCTTACCGTTCCGTGCCATTTCGACTGCTTCGAGGATTGATGCATGATTTAGTTTTTCCCAGCTGTCTGATTTCTGCCAATTAGATTGGTACATTTCGTCAACAATCGGTTGAATTAAATAGATTAAAGGGAGCGCTTCCTCATCATGATAGTAATAAGAGAGATTTTGCCAAGCTTGTTGATAGGATGTTGGAACGGTACCTTTTTCAAACTCTTCTAGAATGGCCTTTCCTTTCATCAATTCTAGTAAAAAAGATACAAAATGTGACTCAAGTTCTATATATAACTCGTCGTCGTCATCCTCCAATGCAATAATGGCTTGTTGGATAGTGTCAAGTTCACTGGAAATCCATCCCGGACTGTACACCATATTGGCATGGTTAAGATAATAATCATAGGACAGCATTTCACCATATGGACGCGTTGTATGGTGAACATATGAAAGATACTGGTCATGTATGGCTGACTTGTAGTAGCAAGCATTGATGTCAAATGTATGTTTTTTTGCACAGAGTTGAATGGATTGGTCACGCATTGTGTCAATCATATGTTGAAGTTCATTTGGAAAACCTTCCCTTGAAAACATGAGTGCGTGTGCTCTTTGCGATCCTCCATCAAATTCATCAATCGTTTCTCTGTAGTCCCAAATGATACCGTTATAAATCAAGATTAAGTCCTTAACTTTTTCACTATAGTTTCTGATATATTCAATACTCTCAGTTTCAGTTTCACTTCCGTAAAGTGGTTCAAGTTGGATGTCGATAATCATTTCGGACGGCAATTTCAGCGATTCAATAATCATCCCTATTTCTCTTTCCATATTTACAGAGACCAACCCGTCTTTTATTACTTGCTTCAATATTTGAAAATCTTGATCAGCTTTCTGAATGAAACCTAATTGATTGAAGCGCGCTTTTTCTAACTGAAGTAAAATTTGTCGTTTTGTACGTTCTGATTTATATTCTTCTTCCAATGTTTTAAATGATTCCATATCAGAGGCATTCACAGTTCTCTGCTCATTTTGACCCGGGAATAGGATTGGCCTAGAAAGTAGAATAATAGCTAATAAAAATGCCGCAATTATTGTCCAGGCAATTGTTTTCTTTGATTTCTTCTTATTTGTTATGCTGGCTGGTTGTTCTATAGCACCAAAAACTTGATTTGCTTTAAATTTTACGGGTAATCGGTTATAGGATTTTTTTAATAAGTTCAGACTTTTCTCGTCGATACCGAGTAATTTGTCGGCTTCATGAATGCTGGCTTGAACAAGAGCTTCTGAGACATGGGCAATATAGGAAATTTGCTCGCTCGTTAACTGATGTAAATTAGATAGAATGAAAGAAATTTTATATCCTCGATTCATTTCTACGATTTTTTTATGGAGAAGCGAATCTTCTTTAAACGGAAAAACATCTTCTGGGACTGGTAATGTTGGTTGAATTCGCGAGAGCTTCTTCAATAATAGCTTATAGAGTGTAAGTAATAATGGACAATCCTCATCAAGTTTTATTAGCTCATTGCGAAGTGTGATATATGTATCCAACGTCACCTCGTTAGCTTCTTCTATTGTTAGTCCATATTGAAATGCAAAATGCATCATTTTTTCGGAATGTATGTCTATCCATTCTGGAAGTTTTGTATAGTCCCCGTTTTTCGCACTACGTATGAGTTCGTTCTCTTTCACTCCCCACCAACCCCTTTGCTCACAAAATGTTCATCATCCTTATTATACCAGAAGGTACACATTATTCAGTTTGTTTTTAAGATTATTTTAAATCTTTTCTTATATTGCATAACCGTGAAAAACAGGCGAAGGGTTGAAAACATCTCCCTTCGTTTGATATTTTAAGATTTCCCTGCCGTTTCCACGTTCTTCTTTGTATGATTTTTCTAATTCTAGACGAAACTGATCTGTGATTTCCCACTCATTCATTGGTGCCACATCACGGTTCTCGGTCAGATTGCAGGTTGCGGTTAAAAAGCCGATGATAAAGACCTCTTGTGTTACGACTGTTACATCTTCTAGATACGCACCGCAATGGTAGGCGAATTTTTCGACAGTCCGGTCATGTCGTTTCATCAATTCGCCGTATGCTTTTTTATCGCCTTGTTGTGCGTTTGTAATGAGTTGAATTTCGTCCAAGGGCTACCCCCACTTTCTTCTTATGTATGTGATACGACACTTTTATAGGATTTGTTTCACTTCCGATGTATTCTTTGTAAATTTCATGTACAATGAGAAAATGTTTGTAAATAGAAAGAGTGATGAATTATGGCGCCACGTGAACAGTGGACATCTAAAATTGGTTTTATCCTTGCCGCAGCGGGTAGTGCAATTGGGCTCGGTGCAATATGGAAATTTCCTTATATGGCGGGAACAAATGGTGGTAGTGTGTTTGTTCTGCTATTTATTATTAGTACGATTGCAATTGGACTCCCTATCCTTCTGGCAGAGTTTGTTATAGGCCGGATGGGACAATCCGATGCCGTCACTGCATTTAAACGATTGGCTCCCGGCAGTAAATGGAATTGGATTGGTTGGCTCGGTTTTGCTTTTGGATTTATCGTATTATCTTTTTATAGTGTTGTTGGCGGTTGGATTTTGTCTTATTTAGCCCGGGCAGTTATTTTCAAACTCAATGGTTTGGATTATAGTTTGGTATTCGATTCCATTACGGCGAACCCCATGGAAATTTTACTTTCACAAGCGGTCTTTATGCTACTCACCATTTGGATTGTACAAGGTGGGATTAAAGCGGGGATTGAACGAGCGAGTCGATGGATGATGCCGCTACTGTTTATCTTTTTTATCATCCTTGCCATTCGATCATTAACGCTAGATGGTGCGATGGAAGGTGTAAAGTTCTTATTTGTTCCGGATTGGTCTTTACTAACAGGCGAAACCTTTATCCTTGCGCTGGGACAAGCATTTTTCTCCCTTAGCGTAGGTGTGACTGGTATGTTGACATATGCTTCTTACTTATCAAAAGATGAGCAGCTTGGACAATCCGCAGTGAATGTTTCCATCTTGAACATTGTGATTTCAATTTTAGCGGGGCTTGTTATTTTTCCAGCAGTCTTTGCGCTCGGACAATCCCCTACTGAAGGACCTGGTCTTATCTTTGTCGTTTTACCGGCTATTTTTGAACAAATCCCCTTTGGGAATCTGTTTATGATTATCTTCTTTGTATTAATGCTCTTTGCAACTTTGACTTCTTCTATTTCAATGTTGGAAATTGTTGTATCAACAGGGATTCGTCAGCGCACAGAGCGTAGAAAACGTGCTGCTTGGATTTTGGGATCACTTATTTTCATCATTGGAATCCCAAGTGCTTTATCTTTTGGCGTATTATCTGATGTAAAGATATTCGGTAGTTCAATTTTCGATTTTGCAGATTTATTAACAAGTCGAATCGGGATGCCGATTGGCGCCCTATTGATTTCGATATTTGCCGGATTTGTCTTAACGAAAAAACAAACAGTTGATGAACTCAATACTCATCCGGCGATACATGGGATTTGGAAGTTTCTGGTGAGGTTTGCAGCACCAGCGGCAATCATCATTATCCTAGTCGCATGGATTTTTGAAATTTCATCTTAATTAAAACAACCTATGGATTTAACATCCATAGGTTGTTTTTATTTCAAACGATGCATTTCGCTTCGAATTTTATTGCTAAAAGCTTATAGGAAATCTGAACACACTTTTCGATAGGGATCCATATTGCATAGGAATGTTCGTAAATTTCCCGAATTTTTTTCGCGAGATCTGCGGGATGGTCAAGACGATGCAGTTCAGTTAGGACATCCACGATTTCAAGTTCATATGCTTTTTCACCTTGGTCAAATGGGTCCCACTGTTCCATTAGAATTATTGCCTTTTTATTGATATCGATTGTTTCCATAATTCATTCACCTTATTTTTTTTTGGATAGTTAATATGATAGCATAGGAATGATAAAAGAAAAA
The DNA here is from genome assembly GCF_057669865.1 of Sporosarcina sp. Y1009. Taxonomy (NCBI): domain Bacteria; kingdom Bacillati; phylum Bacillota; class Bacilli; order Caryophanales; family Caryophanaceae; genus Sporosarcina; species Sporosarcina sp. Y1009. The sequence continues at coordinate 17,220 of NZ_JBYHFO010000017.1, forward strand.
CAGGAGGAGTCTGAGTAGCCGTATGAGTATTTTCGAAAAAGTAATCAATCGACGTGAAACGCGTTCTATTAAATGGGATCGACTAGAATCGTTTTATGGGATAGAAGATGGTTCTGATGTTTTACCAATGTGGATTGCAGATATGGACTTTGCTGCGCCGGATGTTGTCATTAATGCCATGCAAGAAGTGCTTGATCACGGTGTCTTTGGCTATTCATACATATGTGATGAATGTAAAGATGGGATTCGCGTATGGCTCGAACAACGACATTCATGGCATACACAAAATGACTGGATGTTATTCCACCACGGGGTTGTTCCAGCGATTGCGACGGTAATTGAAACATTTACCGAAACTGGCGATGGTATTCTCATCACGCCGCCTGTCTATCCGCCATTTTTTCAAGTTCCCGAGCGTATGGAGCGCACCATTGTTGAATGCGTGATGACCGAGAAAGATCGGCAGTATTCGATTGATTTTGTTGAATTTGAAAAAGCACTTCAAAAAAATGTGAAGTTGTTTATACTTTGTAATCCACATAATCCTGGCGGGATTGTTTGGACAAAGACAGAACTACAAAAAATGATTGAATTATGTACAAAGTACGATGTCTTAATATTATCTGATGAAATTCATGCTGATCTTGTTTTTTCTGAACATCAGCATATCCCATTAGCTGCAATTGCTGATGATGAAGCACACCGAATTATTACATGTGTTGCGCCAACGAAGACCTTCAACTTGGCAGGTGTACAAGCGGCAATCATGATTGCGAGTGATTCTGAAGTTCGAGCAAAACTCGAACAAAATGCGTTGGCACACGGACAGATGTCTCTCAGTCCTTTTGCAGCAGCTGCCGTTAAATCTGCCTATACACAAGGTGGACCATGGCTTTCTGAGCTACTAGAAATTGTTTCAGCTAATATGGATTATGTCATTTCGGAATTAGCAGAAGTATTACCCGACATTAAAATAAACAAACCGCAAAGCACATACTTGTTGTGGATTGACTATCGCAATACAGGACTTTCTGAAAAAGAAATGATGGACAAACTATTATACACCGGAAAAATTGCTCTTGAACCAGGATCTAAATACGGAGAATCCGGAAATGGTTTTCTGCGCATGAACGTTGCTTGTCCTTTTGCTACGGTGAAAGACGGCGTCCAACGAATCATCACTGCATTATCTGAACAAAAGTGCAAGCGCCAAGGAAGGATGTAGTTCAATCCTTCCCCGTCAGCCCCGACAAGTATGAAAAATGCGGTTCAATTTTTCCCTGCTGGAGGACTTTAAATAAAGGCGCTCTTTGCCTTTATCTTAAAGTCTGAAGCGACTCGAGGGGCTAGGCGCTGTAGCTGGATGTAAAAAAAATGAAACCCCTCAATTTTGAAGGGTTTCATTTTCTTTTTCTTCACGACGTTCGCGCATAATTCTTTCTTCAAGTTCTCTTGTCTTTTCTTCTTCCTTCTTGGAATGTCGACGAATCCAGTTGAAGGTAATGACTAATAAAATCATGAAAAACAAAAAGGATAATGCGGCTGGTACATATTCTACTTTATCTTCCGGAAAGTAAAGGAACGGCATTAATAGAGCGTTCATTTACGTACACTTCCTTATCTGATTTATTTCACAGGTCTGTTTACTTTTGAAGGATTTCAATTGATTCAATAGCAATGTCTTCAACCGGCTTATCTTGTCTGCCCTTTTTCACTTTTGCAATTTTATCTACAACATCCATGCCTTCAACAACTTGTCCGAAGACTGTATGTTTTTGGTCAAGATGTGGTGTTCCACCTTGTTCTGCATAAGCGACAGCGATTTCATCCGGCCATCCGCCTTTTTTCATTTGATCAGCTGAGCTCGGAACATCTGATGCATGTACGATGAAAAATTGACTTCCATTTGTACCTGGTCCGGCATTTGCCATTGAAAGCGCACCTTTGAGGTTGAATAGATTCATTGAGAATTCATCTTCAAATGAATGGCCCCAAATACTTTCTCCACCCATACCAGTTCCAGTTGGGTCGCCACCTTGAATCATGAAATCTTCAATGACACGGTGGAAAATAATACCGTTATAATAGCCGTTCTCAGCATGCGTTAAAAAGTTTTCAACCGTTTTTGGCGCAGCCTCTGGAAATAATTTGATTTTGATTGGACCAAGTGTTGTGTTCATTACTACGAGTGCCTCGTTTGCCGCAACTTCGTTTGTTAATTGTGGATACATGTTACCTGCCTCCTATTTTTCCGTTAGAATCTCGATTGATTCGATAATTATTTCTTCAATCGGTCTTGTTTCATTAGCTTCTGCTTTTGCAATTTTATCTACTGTGTCCATTCCTTCGATCACTTGACCAAATACGGTGTGGCCGTGGTCAAGATGTGGTGTTCCACCCATTTCTTCATAGGCTTGTAGAATTTCATCAGTATAAACCAACTCTTTGTCCTGATTGAGTGCAGCGTCATCTACTCCAGTCTTCTGGACAATGAAAAACTGACTTCCGTTCGTGTTCGGTCCAGCATTCGCCATTGATAGCGCTCCGCGGAAATGAAACACTGAATCTGAAAACTCATCTTCAAATGAATCTCCGTAAATACTTTCTCCACCTGCACCTGTTCCTGATGGATCGCCGCCTTGAATCATGAATTCTTCCATTACCCGGTGGAAAATAACACCATCATAATAGCCATCTTTTGCATGCGTCAAGAAGTTTTCAACTGTTTTTGGAGCAATTTCGGGAAAGAGTTTAATTTTAATCGAACCAAGTGTCGTGTTTATCACAACAACTTCCTCATTATCAGCAACTTCAGTTGATAATTGTGGGTAGTCGGTTAAGTTCTCTCCGGAATCCTTCGTACCATTGACTTCTTTTGGCTCTTCATCTGTTCCTTTACCGCATGCGGAAAGGATGACAAGTAATAAGCCTGTTAGTAGAAGTAAAGGAATTTTTCTCATAGTCATCACCATATTTACTCTACCATATTCACTTTCAGATTTCGATTATAAAGCACGTTACTTTCTTCGATTCCCGAAATGTTTTATACTGAGGTAGAATGGGTTTTACGAAAGAAGGTTTAGTTTCATGGATGTTCTTAAAAGAAATTTCATCATTATGTGGATATGTAACTTCCTCGTTGCAGGTACAACGACGATGATTATGCCGTTCCTCTCTCTATATATCGACACATTTGGCGATCACTCCGCTGCTTATGTACAAAAATGGTCAGGCTTGATTTTTGGTGCTACATTTATTACTGCTTTTATTATGTCACCTATTTGGGGAAGAATTGCTGATAAATATGGTTTTAAACCGATTTTAATTATCAATGGATTTGGTATCGCAACATCAATTTTCCTTATGAGTTTCGTACAGTCTGTGGAAACGTTTTTCATCTTAAGACTTGTGATGGGAATCGTTACTGGATTCATCCCTACTTCTTTAGCATTTATCTCTTCGCAAACTGCAAGAAAAGATGCTGGAAAAATGCTAGGCACGCTTCAAATGGGTAGTGTCTCAGGGATGCTTTTCGGGCCAATGCTTGGCGGATTAATGGCAGATGCTTTCGGTTTCCAATACACTTTCATCATCACAGCCGTCTCGATTAGCACCGCCACGATCATCGTGTTATTCGGGATAAAGGAACAAATTAGGGTGAAAAGTAAACGTGCAATTATCTACACCCGAAAAGCAATATTGGGCGGCGTTTTACGTCATCGACTGATGTTAACGGTCATGCTGGTCACAACCATCATCCAAATCGCTAATTTTAGTATTCAACCGCTTCTTTCGCTTTATGTTGCCGAATTGACGAATGCAAAAGATGTTGCTTTTTTAGCCGGGATCACGTTTAGTGCAGCCGGGCTTGGTAACTTATTGTTTGCGAGACAATGGGGTAAAATGGGCGATGATTTAGGTTATGAGAAAATACTATCTATCCTCTTACTGCTGTCCTTCGTATTTGTCATCCCACAGGCATTTGTAACCGAATTATGGCAACTCATGGTTTGTCGATTGTTGTTTGGAATTGCTGTTGGGGGAATGATTCCAATTACAACCGCACTCATTAGGCGAGAAGCGCCAATTGATATTCAAGGAGAAATGATGGGTTACAATACAAGTTTTAGATTCTTAGGAAATATTATTGGCCCTATGTTCGGTGGAATTGTCAGTGGATTTATCGGCATCTCCTCAGTCTTCATCGTCACGTCCTCATTATTCTTGATTGGGTTTGCTGTTCTTTTTCTTGCGAAGCGAAAACCTGCACAGGATTTCGAAGAGTTTTTAATTGAAGAAAATCAACATGAAATAGCGCATAAATAACCAACTATAAAATCAGTAATCTCTACTAGTTGAAATTTAGCAATTGGCGAAAATTTCATTTTACAATCTTCCGAGGGCGTGCTATACTAATCACAATCAAATAAACGGCACGAAATGGAGGAGTCTGTCACCAAGGGATAAGTATGCCCATTAGTGATAGACTTTTTTCATGTTTTTTTGATTATACTTAGAATACATACCTTAAATGGTGGAAAAGGAGCTATAAAACAATGATTTTAGGATTAACCGCAATACTTATTCTCGTATTATTTTTGCCCTTCACAGTGAAAATTGTCGAAAAAAACTTGGAGGTATTTCTATTTGTCATGGGGGTTGCCGCAGTACTTATTAGTCAGGCGTTAGATTTTGACCTTCTCATGAAAGCGCTTAAAGATCCGATTTACATAACATTAGCAGTGCTTGTAGCTGGCCTCTTGTTTAGATGGCTCCAGAATCCAATGGAAAAAGGAATCATTAGCGTTAGTAAAGCAATGCCATTTCGTGTGTTTGTCGCGCTGTTCGTAATCATTTTAGGACTTATTTCGAGTATTATTACAGCAATTATTGCTGCAATTGTTCTTGTTGCTGTTATCAGCGTTCTAAAACTAGATAGAAAGTCTGCGATACGTCTTGTCATTCTCGCTTGTTACTCGATTGGACTTGGAGCTGTTTTAACGCCAATCGGTGAACCACTATCCACAATCGCTACAAGTCAATTGAACGAAGAATTTTGGTACTTGTTTAAACTACTTGGCGCAGATGTTATCCCCGGCGTAGTTATTTACGGGATTATTGCAGCATTTATGGTTAAACCACCACAATTAAATTCAATTGATCAATCTGCGGATCAGGAAACTGAATCTTACGCGGAAATCATTATCCGTAGTGCTAAAATTTATTTATTTGTTATGGCTTTAACGTTTCTTGGTACAGGTTTCCAACCATTTATTGAAAAGTTCCTACTCGATCTCAATCCATTAGTGCTGTATTGGATAAACATGATTTCTGCAATTTTGGATAATGCTACATTAGCTGCTGCAGAAATTAGTCCTGCTATGGATTCACAAACCATTAAAGCCATTTTACTTGGACTTCTAGTCAGTGGTGGAATGTTAATTCCTGGGAATATCCCGAACATTATCGCAGCTGGTAAAATGAATATTACAAGTAAAGAATGGGCACGTTTAGGTGTTCCAATCGGCTTGATATCAATGGTCGTATATTTCATCGTAATTATTACACTACATTAATTCAGGACAAAAAAATAACGCATGGAATCCAGTAATGGGATCCATGCGTTTTTTTATCCTGTTAATACGGGCGATAATAATCGTACGGTGGGTACCCATAGTAGTATGGGTAAGCGCCATACGGCGGGTAGCCGCCATAATAAGGTGGAGGATAGCCTCCGTCGAATCCATCAAACAAGACGCTTCCCAGTAAACCACCGGCTAATCCACCGATAAAAGGTCCGCCAAATCCAAATCCGCTTCCAAATCCGCCGCCTCTGTAATCATCACGTCTATATCCACGATGACCTCTTTGGCCTTGATAACCTCTAGGCAATTTTTCTTCCCCCTTCTCACTTATCCTATTCAAACTGTTCATGAGAAAGAGGGCAGCTGCCTATCAGTTGTCTACATTGTCACTTGCCATTCGTTCAACAACCGTTGCTAGTGTTCGTACCATAACGCCAGTTGCTCCTTTAGGACCTAAATCATGAGCACCACTTGCGCCCGAAGTACCCGCAATATCTAAGTGAATCCAGGGTGTATCACCGACAAATTCGCCGATAAAGCCACCACCGAAAATCATATGACCATCTCGCCCAGGCGAGTTGTTTAAATCAGCCACATCGCTTTTTCGAAGGCGTTTCTTATCGCTTTCCGTCAATGGAAGCCGCCAGACAAATTCACCTGTTTCTGTAGCTGCATACATGAACTCTTCAAAGAACGCCTCATCGTTTGTAAGCGCTCCCGTCTTATCCATACCCAAAGCTACAATGACGCCGCCTGTGAGCGTGGCTACGTCGATTAAATAGTCTGCACCAGATTGCTTCGCATAAGTGACCGCATCTGCAAGTACAAGACGACCTTCCGCATCTGTATTTAACACTTCAATTGTTTTCCCGCTTAATGAAGTAATGACGTCATCTGGTTTAAAGGCGTCACCCGACACCATATTGTCTGTTGCAGCAATCACAGCGATGACGTTTTTTGCAGGACGTGTTTCTCCAATGATTTGCATCGCCCCGAGAACAGCTGCAGCTCCGCCCATATCACCTTTCATCCCAACCATACCATCACGCGGTTTCAGTGAATATCCGCCTGTATCATACGTTACGCCTTTTCCAACGAGTCCAACAACGTCTTCCCAAGTATCGGTCGCCGCATATTTTAAAACAATCAGTTTCGGTTCTTCAACAGATCCTTTATTCACCGCAAGGATTGCGCCCATTCCCTGTTCTTCCATTTCTTTTTTACCTAAAACTTCAATTTCAAAGTTATATTTTTCTGCTAGACGGTGCGCATAGTTGGCCATTTCAGTCGCTGTTAAAATATTTGGTGGCATATTCACAAGATTTCGTGCCGCATTCACTGCGTCTGCATGGATACTGCCTACTTCAAACGCAGCTTTTAGCTCGTCCACATCGGCATCTGCTAGAAATGACACCTCTTCAATTGAGTAATCACGTTCATTGGAATTTGTTTTATAACTTGCAAACGTATATACACCTAAGCCAAGACCTTCCGCAGCAATATAGACAGCATCCTCGGCCGTTATTTTTTCATTGGTAAACGGTGTCGTCCATATAGCAATTGAAGTAGCTTTCATATTAGAAAGTTCTTTACCAACAGCTGCAAACACTGAACGCAATCGATCATCAGTCAATTTGTTTTTCCTGCCAAGGCCGATGAATAAGACACGTTTGAAACCACTCTCATGAATGGCTGGCAGCTTAACAATTTCTTTATAATCAGTTTTAACATCACCCGATTTAACCCATTCTGGTAATCGGTCACTAAAAGATGAAACAAAATCATTCCATCCTTGTGTATTTTCGGGATGTTCGGGTACACCAATAATAAGTACATCTGTTTCAACTTTGCTAAAATCTTGTTCGACTATTTTAATCTCCATTAAAATCCCCCTAGTTGTTATGTCAGATTTAATTATAGACCATAATTCCATTTGTTTGAAATGAACTTTCACTTTTTTGTGATTTTTGTTTCTTCTCAGTTTCGATATGTTATAATTGCAATAATTATTCATTGTAGAAAAGAGTTGTAAAACCCTATGGCTATCTTACAAAATGTTCCATTACTTGCGGCATTATTCGGTATTATTTTTGCACAGTTTATAAAAATCCCCATTAAATTTATGATTACTCGAAAACTTGACTGGAAACTGTTCACTTCTACTGGTGGAATGCCGAGTTCTCATTCAGCCGCGGTGACATCTCTTACAACGGCCATTGCATTTGAAACGGGAGTCGATTCACCTCTCTTCGCCGTCTCCGCAATTTTCGCGGTCATCGTCATGTTTGACGCCTCTGGGGTTCGTTTTCAAGCGGGGCAGCAAGCACTGATTATTAACCAAATGCGTATAGACTTTCAAACTTTCGTACAAGAAGCAAAAGGTTGGCAGAAAAAAGATGAGGAACAAAAAATCAAGGAGTTAAAAACACTACTCGGCCATAAACCAAGTGAAGTATTTGCCGGGGCTGTCACTGGAATTATCATTTCGGTTGTCATCTATACTTATTTCGTTTAAATCAAAAAGAGAGGATAAGCAAAAATTTGCTTATCCTCTCTTTTTCCAATTAAAACATTTGATAGCCTTGTTTCCGGAGTAGTTTCATGACAAATCCAGAGATAATTGCGCCGACAAGACCACTGGCAAGTATGATAATATCCGCTGTTTGAAGTGCCATAAATTTAACGCCCAAAAGTTTAAAGGCATATGCTGGTTTCGTTATATATTCGTATATTTTCACTTCATCAATGATCAAAATAACGATAATCGGGTAAATAATCGCCATTAACCATGTCATTCGAAGTAACATATTCAATAAAAAACCGATACCAAAAAAGATAACGATAAAAATGAGTACGGATAACACAACATGTACAAGTGAAATCGATCCTTGTGGCGAGACCGCTGCGATTGCTAAAGCATTCATAAGAGTCATTCGTATAACCTCCAATTTCCATTCATAATTTTACATGAATTACTGAAAGCATTCAACAGAATGCCACTAGTTCGATAATTTGTCAGATTTGCAAATTAAGCTGGAACTAATTTACACATAACAAAAAAGCATCTATCCGTAATCGAATTTACGGATAGATGCTTTTAATATTTATATTACAATATATTAAATTTACCTTTTTTAAGCGTTAATCCGACTCCGCCAATAAGGAATAGCGAGCGATTATCTACGACTTTTTTCATCAAAGAAGCTTTTTTACCTGTTAATTTCTTGCCAAATGCAACACCAATTCCATCATCACTACCAAGTGAACAAATACTACCTTTTATATCCGGTGTAAAGTCTTCAGTTGGTTGTCCTTTTATAAGCGCAACAATATTGTTCGCACACATATCACCTTGTTGCATAGCAATTTGAGCTGTAGGTGGATATGGACGATTGATTTCTTCGTTGATCATCAATGCACAATCTCCGACGATAAATACGTCAGCATGGCCAGGTGCGCGAAGATCTTTATCAACTTTAACACGAGCACGCATATTTTCAATACCTGTCTCTTCAATTAGACGGTTACCGCGAATTCCGGCAGCCCATACAACAGTACCTGCTTTGATGAATTCAAACTCATCATCACCAGTTTTTATCTTCACGCCTTCTTCAGTCGCTTCGACAACCGGTGTGCCAATTGAAAACTCAATGCCTTTTGATTCGAGTTGGCTAACTGCATAGTTCACAAGGTCTTCGTCGAATCCTGGAAGAACCATTGGTGCCGCCTCAACACAAAGAACACGTACTTTTTCAAAGGGAACGTCAAATTCTTTACAAAGTTCCGGAACGCGATTACCAAGTTCACCTAAAAATTCAATTCCCGTGAATCCAGCTCCACCGACAATAATCGTTAGACGGCTATCGTCTTTCTCTTCTTCGAGCGACCACGTTGCGAATTGATATTCAATATGTTCGCGGATCTGACGTGCTGCTTTAACATTAGCTATGGATAATGCATGTTTATCAAGACCAGGAATACCGAAAGTTTCACCTTCGAAACCAAGAGAAATAACGATATAATCATACGTATGTGTTCCGACATTTGTCGTTACAACTTTCCCTTTTACGTCGATGGCTTCAACAGTTGCTTGTATAAAATCTACATGTGTCGCAATTACACTTTTGATATCATAACGTACTTGTTCAGGAGATAATGTTCCAGCAGATGCCTCATGAAGCCAAGTAGATTCATAGTGATACTCATTTTTATTAATGAGAACGATGTTAGCATCATTTGCACCCAATGATTTTTGCAAGTTAACAACTGTTGATAAACCGCCGTATCCTGCCCCTAAAACTAATATTGTCGGTCTTTTCACGAAGATCGAACCACCTTTTACTTTTATTTTACTCAGAACAGGCGAATTGAATACGAAGAACGAACATCGTTCTACAATGAATTAACATATTCCGAGTTGAAGTAACAAATTTAACAAACTAACTCTCTCTATATTAGCCCTTTTGGATGAGTAATTCAATACAATAAGTGAATTGGGAATGGTTTGAAAATACTAATTGGGGAAGAGTTTTGAGTCATAGCAAAAAACTGACCCTCCAATTCTACTAATAGGAGGGTCTCATAACTAATATTTCTTTAATATTCTAAGGTTGTTTTTATTAACAATCTGCTGGGGCTCCAACCTTCGTCGCCGTTCTGAATGAAGTTCCACAACCGCAAGATAAAATGGCATTCGGGTTATTAATTGTGAATCCCCCGCCCATCAAAGATTCTTTATAATCAATTTGTGTGCCTTTTAATATATCTACATCATCATTGGCAACAATCATTTCGATTTTATGTTGCACCAGTAATTGATCCTGTTCAGTCAATTCTCTTTCAAATCCTAAACCATAAGTGAGTCCACTGCACCCACCGCCATTAATAGCAACGCGGAGGTATGAACCTTCTTCCCCATTATGACGCATCATTTCTTTAACACGGTATGCTGCCGCTTCTGATAGTTCAACCAATTGAGTCATTTACGTTCACCTTCCCTATCCTTTATATCTATTGTAACAATCTTTTGGCATTCTATGCAATTAAAAAACTCGATTTTACGGTTCGTTGCGATATAATAAAGGTGTAGCGTTCTTAAATAAATTTGTTATTCAAAAAAAAAGGCCTATCATCTAGGCCTTTTCAGTAATTAAAATACTTGTTCTACTTCTACTACACCTGGAACTTCTTCAAGAAGCGCACGTTCAATACCCGCTTTTAGTGTAATTGTTGAACTAGGACATGTACCACATGCACCAAGAAGGCGAAGTTTTACAATTCCGTCCTCAACATCTACAAGCTCACAATCTCCTCCATCGCGAAGAAGAAATGGGCGCAATTTATTTAGTACTTCTTGAACTGGTTCTGTTAACATTGCATCAGTCATTTTGTATCGTCCCCTTTCCTTATAATAATTATTATAAACTGGAAAGCAGAAAAAATCCATCTTTGTATACGAAAGGAGGCTTTTAAATTGAAAAAAGATCATGTAGTGATTGAAATTTATGGTGCCGATGTACTCTGTGCAAGTTGCGTGAATGCCCCGTCTTCAAAGGATACACATGAATGGTTGGAAGCAGCAATTAGTCGAAAATATCCTGCTCAACCTTTTGATATCAAATACATTGATATTGATTCTACAATTGAGAATGATCGTCAAAATGAAGTGGCTGAAAAAGTTCGCAATGACGAATATTTCTATCCACTCGTTATGATTAACGATGAGATGATCGGCGAAGGTCATATCCAATTAAAACCGGTTTTTAATGCACTAGAAAAGCATGGGTATGAGGCTCTGTAATTGAGAAAGCGTTGAGAGCGAACTTAGAGTTTCTCATTAAATACGCTGCGGCGCTAGGGAAAGATTGAACTGTATCTTTCCGCACTTTGTGGATGCCTCCCACGATAAGCTTGGTAGAAGATCACTACCAATCTTATCGCTCCGGCTACCACTGGCAAGGCGCCTACGCTGGATTCTTTTTGTAGATTATTGCCGTTTCTATTATGGAAACGGCAATTTGATTTAGTTAATAACGATTACTAAATTAGAGTTCTATCTAGATTAGTGCAGCTGATCTAACTTTCTTAATACAGTGAAATCAATGGATCCTATAACAAGTATTGCTTGAATAATGGGTTGTTCTAGTAATCGTAATAGTTTCGATTCTTTCTTTCAGTAACAAAAAAGTATGGAGGGAGTGTACCAATCCCGTTCATACTTTTTTTCGTTCTATTTTTTTAGCCATTATGACGCTTGTACATCCACAGTACGCCTGATTTTAGTAATCGTGCGATGCGACCTGTTACGGTGCGATCTGCAAGGTAAGCGAAGCCTTGTTTTTTTCCAAGTGAACCTAGGAATCCTTTTAACTTAATTTCCGGTATTTTTTCTGGAAGTGGTTCTTCATTCCACACCAGTCTTAGGATTTTAACAATTTGTTCTGCTTGCTCTTCTGCGACTTGTGCACTTGGTGCGTAAGGTAAATCTGCGCAATCCCCAGCGACATAAACATCTGAATAAGTTGGTAATTGGTGGTACTTATTTAACGCTAAGCGACCAGAATTACCTTTTTCTGTATTAATATTTTGAACCGGAGTAACTGGGCGAATCCCAGCTGTCCAAACAACTGCATCCACTGGAATCGTCTCTTCGTGATTATAAAGGACATCCGGACCTACTTCGGTAATATTTGACTCTGCGACGACATCTACATCGTGTTCGTCAAACCAACCTTTTACATAATTACTTAAACGTTCCGGGAAATCTCTTAAAATACGTGGACTGCGGTCAAACAACTTGATCTTTAAATCGGGTCTACTTTCACGAAGTTCACTCGCGAGTTCAATACCACTCAAGCCAGCACCGATAATTCCAACCGTTGCTCCGCCACCCAGACCCAATAGTTTTTCGTAAGTAATTCGCGACTTGCCGATTGTTTGGATACTATATGTATGTTCTGCAGCACCTGGTACATCATGATAGTTATCCATACAGCCGAGGCCAATCACTAGTTCATCGTATGTAATGGTTTGTCCATCATCCAGATAGACACTTTTTTCATCTGGAGAAATTTCAATAATCTCACCTTCAACGACTTTTAACTGATTGTGAGCAGGTAAGGGTACACGTACAACAGAATCTGATACTGTCCCAGCAGCTAGTGCATAAAACTCCGTTTTCAAACTGTGAAACGGCGTACGATCGACAAGCGTGATTTCAATATCGTTCGGTAAATCTTTTGTTAACAGACGTAATAAAATCCGCATATTACCATATCCTGCACCTAGTAATACAAGTTTTCTCATAGTTTTCTCCTTTGTAACCCAATTTCCGATGGTTTCTCATTTTGATTATAGCATTTTACGACATGCTTCTCAATAAGGCAGAGAAATTGACGAATGTCCCATAAAGTAGTAGGATTCCTAATAGTGAGGTGATCTACGTGAATCCGATAGTAGAATTTTGCATGAGTAATCTTGCAAATGGTTCACATAAAACTTTAGAAAAACTAGAGCTAGATCCCAACCTCGATGTTCTCGAATATGGTTGTTTAAGCTACTGTACAATATGCGCTGAATCGCTTTATGCATTGGTCAACGGTGAAATTGTAGAAGCCGATACATCTGAGGAACTGACGGAGCGTATCTATCAATTTATAGAAGAAAATCCGCTCTTTTAGAAGGACTCAAGTTCGCCAAAACAGTTAACTTTCCGTAATTAACGGAAAGTTTTTTTATTATAGATTCCATTCTGCAAGTGATTTCAGAAGATATGTCGGCTTTTTATCTTTACTTAGTACTTCTTCTCTCGAAGAAATTCCGCCCTCCACAAAAACTGTGTCGATGCCGTAATCGATTCCGGCTAAAATATCTGTATCATAATTATCCCCAACCATGACCATTTCATCTTTACGATAGCCTTTTTCTTCGCTAATAAAAGCTAACATATGTGGTTCTGGTTTTCCAAGGTAAATGGGTGTAACCCCCGTTGTATATTCCACAAGTTTGACGAGAGAACCTGTTCCAGGTAACAGACCTCTTTCTGTAGGAATTGCTTTATCCGCATTCGTTGCGATAAACTTCGCACCTGAACGTATCGCCAAAGCAACATCCGTAAATTTCGCGTAATTCACTTCACGGTCTAGTCCTACTATGACAACGTCTGGTTTTTCATTTACGATTTTAAAACCTTCCGATACTAATGCATCATGTAGGCCCTTTTCTCCAATAATCTGGATGGATGCGCCATCATAATGTGCTTTGCAATATTTTGCAGCAACGATGGCAGATGAAACAATATTCTCTTCATGAGTTTTCACGCCAAAAGCAGCAAGTTTTTCTTTAACTTGCCCAGGTGTCGCTGATGAATTATTCGTTATGTAATAAGGTTCGATTCCCTGTTCCTGTAAACTTGAGATTAAAGATACTGCTTCTGGGATCGGTTCTGTTCCATGATAAACTGTCCCGTCTAAATCTAGACATACCACATTATATTTTCTCATTTGTTTTCCTCCACTGGTAAAAATGCAGATACTGGGCCGAGCTCGTGTTCAAGATAATGCCGAACTTTTACTGGAAATTCTAACAGTGCATTCATTGATTCGTTTAATACATCTACAACTTCTGCGGTATTGACATTACTAAAATCCCTTACAATCATCTTGCGGAGTGCAATAACTTCTTTTAATGGTTGAGACATTTCCGTCGTGATGACTTTCTCATCTTCCATAATGTCGATAATATCATCATAACCACCAGGATCACGCATGATAAATCCATCAATCATTGAGTTCCCTACATCGATAATAGACTCTATTACCACATGACTAAGACGAGCAACTGCAAGCGCGTGTATTAAATCCCCACTCCATTCTTTTTCTTCACTATATAGGCCCAATAATTCATCCATATGCGCCAATCTATTTTCAATCAACTTTCGATCAACAAAATACATACGATTACCCCTCTCAAATTAATTCAATCTCTAATTCCATTCTACCATATTCGGACATCAAAAAAGAAAGCCTCTGTATTAACCATTAAGATCTCTACAAAAGCCTTCTTACTTATTAAAGTTAATTTGTTTTTTTAACTTTACTCTTTTTCTTCAGCACAAAATGTGCACAACCAAAATTACAATACTCATAAAGATAATCTTGTAGGGTACTGATCTTCGTTTCATACGTGGCTTTTTGATTTCGATCTTCAAAAAATCCTTTTAACCGAAGTTGACCGTAACCCCAATCACCAAGTATGTAATCATATTTTTGCAACACTTCACTATAGCGTGCTAAGAGAGCCTCTTCTTGAAAACCATCTCGGAAATCTGTGATGATTTCATATTCCCAATTTTCAAGTGTTATCATTTATCAATTCACCGCCACTCAGCTTTGCAGTGCTTTTTCAAGTGTCTCTTCACCTAAACGCTGTCTTTCTTTTGCTGCTGCGTTCACTTGTTCATCTGCATGGTAACTAGAACGAACGAGCGGCCCAGCTTCACAGTGTGAGAAACCTTTTGACATTGCAATTTTTCTTAATCTCCCAAATTCCTGTGGTGTATAATACTTTTGAACAACTAAATGTTTCTTTGTTGGTTGTAAGTATTGACCTATTGTCATGATATCTACATTATTTGCTCTTAAATCATCCATCGTCTCAAGAATTTCTTCATTTGTTTCTCCAAGACCAAGCATTAATGAAGATTTCGTTGGAATGTCAGGGTACAACTCATTCGCACGTCTTAGTAATTCTAATGATCGATCATAGGTTGCACGCGCTCGAACTCTAGGTGTTAAACGGCGTACCGTTTCAATATTATGGTTTAATATATCTGGTTTAGCATCCATCAGTCGCTCTAGATTTTCAAAAACGCCGCCCATATCTGAAGGTAGAACCTCGATTGTTGTGAAAGGGTTCTTCCTGCGAATTGCACGAATTGTTTCAGCAAAAACAGCAGAACCGCCGTCTTTTTGATCATCACGTGCAACAGCTGTGACAACAACATGTTTTAAATTCATCAGTTGCACTGAATCCGCAACTCGTTCTGGTTCAGCAAGATCCAACTCATTAGGAAGTCCTGTGTTAACTGCGCAGAAACGACAAGCACGTGTGCAAGTTGCTCCTAAAATCATGAAAGTAGCCGTGCGACGTTCTCCCCAACATTCATGGATGTTCGGACAACGGGCTTCTTCACAAACCGTATTTAGATTTTGTTCTCGCATTAACTTCTTAAGTCCTCTGTAGTTTTCATTGGTATTTAGTTTAATATTTAGCCATTCAGGTTTTCTTAAATGCTCGGATTTTCTCCCGCGTACAGGTTTACAGGTCACGATTACAACTCCATTCTATACATTTCAGATGAAGGATTCATTTAATTAGCACATTTTATTGACTATTTTAAATGTATCACATTTGTACTACTCAAACAACTATCATAATTAATAATAATCCTATGAATGACCTATGTATTTTTCAAGATTGAACTTTTTCCACTACAAAGTTATCTTACCTTTCTAATCAATTGAAAAAAGTACAGGCAACTCCACAAAATGAGGAGCTGACCATACTTTGTCTTAATGTCCGCCTAGGTACGCATCTTTAATTTCATCGCTAGCATGTAATTCTTCCGGCGTGCCTGATAAAATGACCTTGCCTGTTTCAATCACATAGGCTCTATCCGCTACTGAAAGGGCCATATTTGCATTTTGTTCGACAAGTAGAATCGTCGTCTCGTGATTAATTTCCTTAATCACTTTGAATATCGTTTGTACCATTAATGGTGCTAACCCCATTGAAGGTTCATCTAATAAAAGGAGTTTTGGTTTCGCCATAATGGCTCTACCCATCGCTAGCATTTGTTGTTCCCCACCTGACAGTGTCCCAGCAGATTGTTTACGCCGTTCATAGAGTCGAGGAAAAGTCTCATATACTTTTTCGTAACTCTGTTTAATCTCCTCTTTATCTTTTCTGAGAAAAGCCCCTAATTCAATGTTCTCCTCTACACTCATTTCTGCAAAAACGCGTCTTCCTTCTGGAACTTGGGTTATGCCTGCTTTTACAATATCTTGAGCAGCTTTACCCGCGATCGATTTGTTCATATATTCAATCGTTCCTAGTTTTGGTTTTAATAAGCCAGATAACGTTTTTAAAAGTGTACTTTTGCCTGCGCCATTTGCACCGATTAGTGTAACAATCTCACCTTCATTGACCTCTAGTGAAACACCCTTTAGCGCATGAATACTACCGTAATAAACATTTAAATTCTCAATTTTAAGCATGCTCATCGTGAACTTCCTCCCCTAGATAAGCTTTAATTACGTCGGGATTCCTTCGAATTTCTTCGGGCAATCCCTCAGCAAGAAGAACACCATGATCCAACACATAAATCCGCTCACAGATCCCCATGACTAGATTCATATCATGTTCGATCAATAAAATCGTTAAGTTAAATTTTTCTCGAACGAAAGCGATTAACTCCATGAGTTCCTTTGTTTCTTGAGGATTCATCCCTGCAGCTGGTTCATCGAGTAGTAATAATTCGGGTCCCGTAGCTAACGCTCTCGCTATTTCAAGCCTGCGTTGTTTCCCGTACGCCAAGTTTTTTGCGTCTTCATCTTTATATTGTTCTAAGCCAAATATCTCTAAAAGTTCCATTGCTTTCTTTTCCATCTCATGTTCACCCGAAAAGTACGATGGAAGACGAAGAACAGAACTTAGTACCGAATGCTTTGCTAATGTATGGTAAGCAACTTTTACATTATCTAGAACAGACAACTCGTTGAACAATCGAATATTCTGGAACGTTCTGCTAATCCCTCTACGGGTAACTTGGTAGGGTGCCATTCCATTAATTCGTTGCCCTTTTAATAAAATTTCACCCTCCGTCGGTTTATAAACACCTGTCAATAAGTTGAAACTAGTTGTTTTACCCGCGCCATTAGGGCCAATTAAACCCACAAGCTCCCCTTGGTTTATTTCTAAATTAAATTTTGAAACAGCTTTCAGCCCGCCAAACTGAATGCCTACGTTATCCACTTTAAGCAAAGGGCTACTCGGCATGGCTTTTGCCTCCTTTTGAACCTTTCCATAATTTGAAGTAATCCGTTATTTCCATAGTGCCCATTAACCCCTTAGGACGATAGAGCATAACTGTAATCAGGACGAGACTATAAATGATCATTCGCGTTTCTGGATAAGATTGTAAGAATGTAGAAACGATTGTCAATAAAATCGTAGCAACAATCGCACCCGATAAACTACCAAGTCCCCCTAATACAACATAAATTAAAATATCAATTGACTTTAAAAATCCGAAGTTCACAGGCTGAATAATATAAAAGTTATGTGCATATAATGCCCCTGCGATTCCTGCAAAGAATGCGCCAATAGCAAATGCCAATACCTTATAATAGGTCGTATTGATCCCCATAGCATCTGCTGCGATTTCATTTTCTCGAACCGAAATACATGCACGACCATGCCTAGAATTTGTAAAATTGATAATGACAACCAACGTAATCAAAAGGCAAACAAAAGTGTAGGTCCATGTCGTTAAATGAGTCACCTGCATTCCTGCCGCTCCACCTACATAATCAATATTTAAAAACACAATCCGTATGATTTCTGCAAATCCAAGTGTCGCAATCGCCAAATAATCTCCTCTTAATCGTAAGGTTGGAATACCAATGATCAACCCCGCGATTGTCGCAATAATTCCCGCTGCTAAAATCGCAACTGGAAATGGCAATTGCAATTTCATCGTTACGATTGCCGATATATAAGCACCAACCGCTAAAAATCCGGCATGTCCTAACGAAAACTGCCCTGTTATACCAATTATTAAATGCAAACTAACGGCAAGCATAATATTTATGGACATAAATATGATTGTATTCAAATAGAAATTATTCAACAAACCCGTAGAAATTAGGATTTGAACAATTACATATGCAGCTAAAGCTGAACCTAGAAACACCCAAAATTGTTTCGACTTTTTCATAACTAGTCTCACCTACACTTTCTCTCGTGTATTCTTACCAAATATTCCTGATGGTTTGAAAATGAGAATTAAGATTAAAATAACAAATGCAGCTGCATCTCTCCATAAGGATCCGCCCACCCCACTAACAATCGTTTCTACAACACCGAGGACAAGCCCTCCGACCATAGCGCCTGGAATAATACCAATTCCACCAAGAACCGCTGCAACGAATGCCTTCAAGCCAGGAATAATTCCCATTAAAGGATCAATCTTTGTGTAGTAAATCCCAAAAATCACACCCGCCGCACCAGCTAGAGCTGAACCAATCGCAAACGTTGCAGAAATTGTGTTGTCTACATTAATCCCCATAAGCTTTGCTGCTTCAGCATCATAAGAAACGGCACGCATTGCTTTTCCAATTTTTGTTTTATGCACGATAAATTGAAGGATAATCATCAGGACAATAGTAACTGAAAGAATTAGTATCGCCTGGCTACTAATTTGTGCGCCAAAAATGGTATATGATTTATTTGCTAAGACTGCGGGATAGGCTTCTGGTTGTGCACCGCGCATATAAATAACGCCATTTTGAATTAGGAGCGACACCCCAATCGCCGTTATTAATGCCGCAATTCTCGTCGCATTACGTAATCTTTTGTAAGCTATTCTTTCAATGACAACGCCAATAATCGCACAAGAAGTCATGGATATCAGAAGAGCAGGTAAAAAACCGAGCCCCCAACCGGCAATTGAAAAATAACCAATAAAGGCACCAAGCATAAAAATCTCTCCATGGGCAAAGTTAATGAGTTTAATAATTCCATAAACCATCGTATAACCTAAAGCAATCAATGCATAAATGCTTCCAACTGAAATCCCGTTAATTAATTGCTGTAACCACTCCATAAATTATCAACTCCTTTTTAAGCATTCACAGTAAACCCATTGTAAAAATAAATGGGAGAAGGATACTATCCCTCCTCCCATTTTATATCCGATCCAATAAATTAAGGATTGACCTTCGTATTAAAAACTGTCTCTCCGTCTACATATTCTAATATTGTAGCCGACTTAACAGGATGATGATTTTCATCTACTGTGTACAATCCAGTAACAAGTTCGAGATCCTTAGTTTCTGCTAATGCTTTTTGAATATCTTCCGAATCTGAACTACCAGCACGCTTAATTGCATCAGCTAAGAGATAGACTGTATCATAGCCAAGTGCATTAAAGGAATCTGGTAGTTTACTATACTTCTCTTCGAATTTATCATTAAAGTTTTGGATTTTTCCGTCCGGATCTTCAGCAGAATAGTGATTCGTTGTAAATGTATTATTCAATGCTTCCGCACCAGCTAACTCGAGTAATACCGGAGAATCCCAACCATCTGCGCCCATTAGTGGTACTGTAATTCCCATTTCACGAGCTTGTTTAACGATCAAGCCAACTTCTTCATAGTACCCAGGAATGAAAATAAATTCCGGATTTGCTGCTTTGATACGAGTAAGTGTGGAGCGGAAATCGGAATCTTTCGCAATGTAAGATTCGCTAGCTACAATTTTTCCACCTGCTGCTTCAAAGTCTGTTTTAAAGGAAGCTGCAAGGCCTTTTGAGTAGTCACTTGCATTATCGGAATAGATAGCTACATTTTTAACTTTTAAATCGTTTGCAGCAAAGTTTGCTGCAACTGTTCCTTGGAAAGGGTCAATAAAAGATGTACGGAAAACAAATTCATTGACTGTGCCATCATCTTGTACAGTTACACTTGGGCTAGTCCCAGATGGACTGATGATCGGCGTCTTATTTTTATTTGCAATTTCAGCTTGCGCAACAGTTGCACCACTTGTCGCCGCTCCAATAATGGCAACCACTTTATCTTGGTCTATTAACTTAATTGCTGCACTTGTTGCCTCAGCATTATCAGACTTGTTATCTACTTTTATAATTTCGATTTTCTTCCCATCAATTCCACCTGCCGCATTAATCTCTTCAACAGCTAGATCGATTCCGTCAGCTTCTGAGGTTCCATAAGAAGCCACATTACCAGACAACTCCAAGTTAACACCAATTTTAATCGTGTCTCCATCACTCGAACTGTCTTCTCCACATGCTGCTAAAACCCCGACTGCAAGTGTTAATGAAGCGAATACCCCTACAAGTTTTTTCAATTTCATTGATAGTCCCCCTTTTCATCTCAAATTAGTCGATATTCCTAGAATGAAAACTTCCCCAAATACCTACTAACATAATAGAAGATTCCGCCAATTCAACTTATAGTTTGCTATGTATCTATAAAACTATGAGAGGAAAGTGTCGGCATGTACAGTCTTCAGATATATCAGATATCTGAATATCAAGCATATACTGTTATCTAACTATTGTCAAAACAATTTTTAAAAACTATATATACATAATAAAAAAGCGATAAAAATCATCGCTTTTCCATTCTATCAATATGCCATTAACTCTGTTACACTAACGTTCTTTTTGTTTTTATCGTCCAAGTCGAAAACAATATTGCAAGAATAATAATTACACCTATTAGACCCAACCAAACGGAACCTGTTAGGCCTAAAATAATATAACCAGCTGCTGCTATCGCAGCTGAAATTAGTGCATAAGGTAATTGTGTGGTTACGTGATCAATGATGTTACTCCCCGCTCCAGTGGAAGACAGAATTGTCGTATCTGAAATCGGTGAACAATGATCTCCAAAAACTGCGCCGGCAAGAACTGCAGCAAGTGCAGGTAATAATAATTCCGGAGATGCATCCAACATAATTTGCCCCGCGATAGGAAGTAGTATACCAAAAGACCCCCACGACGTTCCTGTCGAGAATGCCATCAAGCCAGCAAGAACAAACATTATTACAGGCAGGAATGCGATCGGAAGATTTGCTTTACTAACAACATCAGATAAGTATAGACCCGTATCCAATCCTTCTATTATATAGGTAAGGCCCCATGCCAAAACCAATATTAAAATCGCTGGCATCATAGCATTTAATCCACTTACGACTGCACGCCACATTAAGGAAAGCGTTGCAGTCTCATTTCGCTTCATTTGCAGTACATATAAAATACCTGCTACTACAGTTCCGGATAGTCCACCAATCAGTAACGATAATGGAACATCTGTATTTTCAAAGATTGTCCAAATACTCGCTTCCAGTCCTTGTGCAATACTCGCTTCATAGCCCGTCCAAATCATCGCCGCGAATATGACTACAACTAACGTTAAAATAGGCCCTATAAGATCGAAAACTTTCCCATGTGAATGGACAGGAAAGTCTTCTTTTAATTGTCCCGGTATTTCCTTATTCGGATTAAAAAGTTGACCTGTTTCACTAGCAAGTTTTTCATGTTTTTTCATTTCAAAGAAATCAATATTTGTCCATGCAAAGAAAAATACCATCGCAAGTGTTGACACAACATAAAAATTCATGGGTGCCATTAATATAAAAGCAGAAAGTGGTGAATAACTAACCGCCGCAGCCCCTCCAAAAATAATCCCAAGCAACCCAATGATATAAGCACCCCAACTTGAAATTGGCGATACGACACAAACAGGTGCTGAAGTTGAATCGATAAAATACGCTAATTTAGCACGAGAAATTTTGTGTTTGTCCGTAATGGGCCGTGAAATTTGGCCGACTGCAAGTGCATTAAAGTAATCGTCAACAAAAATGGCAATTCCTAGACAGACTGTCAGTAACTTTGCGCCCCTCTTTGTTTTAATACGATGCACAGCCCAGTCGGCAAATGCTATACTCCCGCCTGATAAACTTACAAAGGCAGTAATGACGCCAAGTAGTAATATAAATAGCATAATATTTATATTTCCCGTATTTATTGTACTCGAATCCCAATCCCAAAACGATACCGTTATCGCTCTCCACAATGCGCCTAGAGATTCACTTGGTGAAAATGCAGCCACTAAAATTGCGCCTACAATAATTCCCGATCCAAGTGATAGTAAAACCCTCCGCGTAATAAGCACCATGACAATGGCTATTATCGGTGGGATAATTGATACCCATGTTCCATCCATTCTTAAATCCTCCATTTTGGTAAGGTAGGGATATTCAGGAAATTAAAAACCGGTCCTTGTGCATACGAGATGCATGAGGAACCGGCTTTTCTACTTTATCGTTTTGTTGGATAACTAAGTTGATTATCAAACGCACGATTTGTAGCTCATCATACGCGCATTCGCAGTATGACAGTGCCATCCCTTTTCGGAATGACCCCAGCTTAATCGGCTTGACAACCACATTAAACTTCGGCAAAGCTTCCTTTTACACACGGTCTACGAATGTCTATCTCGCGTGTGTTACTCTTAAGCAATGCAGCCTCTACCCTATCGATATTTTTTTCTACAGCTAATCTTAACATGATTCGCTCTCTTTTTCAACCGTACCCTTTACTCACCTTTTGGAAGCTCAATCGGAACTTCGAATTGGGCTGCACCACCAGCGTCGCCTGAACTGAAAATATGTGGAACTGCGCCTTGTACTAAACCAATTGCAACTGGAATTTTTTGTTCAACAACAGCTGTTTTCGTTGCCAGGGGCACGATGATCTCAACGTTTACGCGTATTATAATATTCACTTCAATATAGGCATTATTGATGCCAAACGGTTCTATGGATGCTACTACATTTGCTTGCACGTCCCCAATCACGTGAAAGCGAATTGGAATTCTAGGGCCTAGATTTCCTAGTAATGGAACCCCTGTCGCCTGCCCAATTGGCAAGAAAAAGACAACGCCACCTTGATCTTCCATCTTCACTGGATCATATTCTATGTCGTCAGACGGCAACATATCAAGGTTTCCTGCTTCTACTTGCGCCAAGTGCATCTCAACTAGATTTCTCGTATCGGCTAATACTCTATTAATAATCTCCGTATTGAATTTAGTTGTCACCATATTTGATGTATCCGTAGGGACATGTTCAATGATGTCATTGACGTCTAGGATATTTGCAACCCTTGTACTGATCGCCTGATTAATGACGTGTGCCGCAATTTTTGTCGTTTGCCTTTCTGCATATCGAACATAAGTTGGCGTGAGTCTCGCATTAACCACAAAGAAGAAGAAAACAATGGCAGCTAAGATCGCTGGAATTAATAGCGGAACCAGTTTGCGCTTTCGGCGCTTAGATCTTCGTCCTACCTGTCCTTGGAATTTCAAAACGACTCCTCCTGCTATAGATTATGCTCAGGAGGAGCCGTTGATTCTTCGAAATATTTCCGGCCATAGTCACTTGCAATATCTCTTATTAATTCGGGCATATAATACTCTTTTTTCGCATGTTGTAAAGACGGAAAAAAGAAGCCGAATGTGAACATATCAAGCGTTGCCAATGTATACATCTCACCCGGAACAACTTCACGATTTCCTGCAAAAAGTTTTCCGTGCCTATTTTTATATAGTCGTTCATAGAGCATCGCGCCCATAAGCGCACCACGGAATCCTAATCCCTTCACTGTTATCTTCGGCCAGTCTTCATTCAACGATAACTCATGGATTTCGATCAATTCCGTTCCTTCAAGTGATATCAAGCAGACATTTATCGGGTGTGGCAGTAAAGAATGCATATCTTCTTTCGTAACCCAACCGCTGTCAAGACTTCCAAGAAATATTCCCGCGTTAAACATGGCACAATCTGCTTTTGTATAATCAATTAAAGCACGACCGAAAAAAGCAGAGAGCGCACTCGGCGCAAATAGATTTTGCTTTAACAGACTCGGATTGTAAAAGAGTTTTTCTTGCATTGCCTGTTTTCCAAGATCCAGTACGGTATTTAGACTTTGTACATCTTCATCGCTAACGGGTAGTGATTCTGAAGGATATAGGGTTGCACGCATATCATCGATTCGTTTGTTCACTTCATCGAACTCGATTGTCACATGCCCTGTATAGTCCCCGTACTTCCCTGTTGCAGCCAATAGCGTATTCCCGACAAACTCTCCATCTGTAAAGAGATGATGCGTATGCGCGCCCAATATGACATGAATGAGCGGACATGCTTCTGCTAGCTTTTGATCTTCGGAGAGCCCCATATGCGAGAGACAAATAAGTATATCTGTCTTCGAAGCAATTTTCTCAGCGATTTCGATTAACTTTTCTCGCGGGGGTACTATGTCCCATCCCAGAGTTGCATAAAACTGGGTATATAACGCCGTTGCACCGATAACGCCTATTTTCGTGCCTGTTTTCGTTTTATAAATCTGATGATCAATTGCCCAATGCGGAAACTCCCCATTCGTATCCATCAAATTTCCGAGAATAACATCAAATTCAGCATCGACATATAGCGAGGATAGGGCTTCTTTCGACATCGTTATGCCTTCATTATTCCCAATTGTCACCGCGTCATATCCCGCTTCATTGAGCAGTTGGATATTCCCTTTTCCTTTAGTTCCTTCTGTAAAGGGATGCGACCGATCTACATGATCACCAATATCGAAGAGTAAGAATGCATCTCCTGCGGCTTCATGCGCTTGTCTTCTCTCAATAAGCAGCCGGTTAATTTGAGGCCAATTTTCGAAATGACTATGAATATCGTTTGTATGATAAATATGTATGGTTTCCATTATGCGCCCTCCAATTTATCAACCCCAAATTCCGTCAATAATTGAACGGATACCAAGTAAGAGAAGTATAATTCGTAAAGCAAAAACGAGTGTTTCCGATTTCATTTTCTGGTTTAACTTTGCTCCTAGCTTCGCACCAATATACGCTGCTGGAATAACCGGTATCGTGTATAACCACGGAACGTTGCCCAGGGAAATATGCGTAATCGAATTGACGATCGCCGATAAGAAAACCATGAACATCGACGTCCCCACAGCAACATGAGGTGGAAATAAAAACAGTAAAATCATAGCAGGAACAATAATCGAGCCGCCGCCAATTCCGAATACCCCTGATGCGAACCCAACACCGAACGTTAATAGTAAGGCAAACCAAACGGGATAGCCATATGTATAAGACTTACCAAAGTTGTCAGTAAATGTACGTGTTTTTCCGCGTTTAACAAACCAACTAACCGGCTTCAAATAATTACGCAAAAGTAGGAGAAGCGATATTAATATAAGTAAAATGCCAAAGTATAAATTAAACGATGGGAGATCTAGCCTTTTATTGACAAAGGCACCGATAAGCGTCCCCGGAATACTTCCCGCAAAGAAGATGAGACCACTACGAATGTCTACTGTTTTTGTCTTCAGGTTAGAAAGTGTTGAACCTAACCCTGTAAAAATCATCATGACGACTGATAAACCAACGACAGTTTGAGGCGTGATTCCGTCAATCCAACCAAGGTTTATCCCGACAAAGAGGGTTGCTGGGACAAGTATAATCCCACCGCCGAGACCAACAAGTGCTCCTATAATTCCTGATGCTAAAGCAATTATCGCTAATAGTATAAATTCCATTACCATTCTCCTTCAAACAAGCCGAGCTGTTTCGGCGTCAAATTATCATATGTAAGATTCATTTTTCTTTGAAACTGTTTTGCATTTTGTGCTGCATGTTTTCCTGAGTTATTATTAAATATCACAAAAACTTCAGCTGTATCTTCCTTCAGCTTATTCACAGCTGTTTTGATCTCATCGAGTTCTTCTTCAATGTAATTATAGAGATAACGTACTTTACGCCACGCTTTATCGTCCCCTGTCGTATTCCGCCACCCGTAAACATTCCGACCGTGTAGCCTACATAAGACCTTGTCTCGCCTCGTGGACACCGGTACAAGCGGGATACTACCCTGTCCTGCTTGAGGTTCATCGCAAACGGAATGAATAACGTTTAATTCTCTAAGAAACTCTAGTGTCTGTTGCATGAATGAAGGCGAATACCAAGATTGATGCCTAAATTCTATCGCGATATCAAAGCCGGTTAATTTCTTGTGGATGAACCGAATCTCCTCAACATTTTCTCTTGTGCAATCGAACCACGGGGGAAATTGAACAAGAATCATCGCAAGCTTCCCTGCTTCTCGTAACGGTTCCATAGACATCCTAAATAACGCGTACATCTCATCCACAGATTCAAAAGGTAATTCACCTCGATGATGTCCCGTCATCCCTTGATAAGCTTTAACGATAAAACGAAAAGTATCCGGTGTTTCATCAATCCATTTGCGAATGTTTCGTTCTGGTTGAATCGCATAAAATGTGGAATCCAGTTCAACAATTGGAAAATGCGAACTGTAATCCAGTAATTTATCTTTTGTCGTTGAGTTGGGATGATAGATATCGGGATGATCGCCCCAACCCGTTAAGCCAATTTGAATCATCTTTCTCCCCCTTTCATGATTACTGAATACTCTCATCCTATCATATTCTGCATTAGATGGAATGCTAGAACTTCGATTGAAATGAAAAAACCGACCACTGGGGCCGATTTCAAAAGATACTAAGTAAAAAATAACCCTTGTCACAAGTATTGATGTGACAAGGGATTAAGTAAATTATCCGATTGAACCTTCCATCTCGAACTTAATCAAGCGGTTCATTTCTACTGCGTATTCCATCGGTAGTTCTTTTGTGAATGGCTCGATGAAGCCTAGTACGATCATTTCAATTGCTTCTAGTTCAGGAACACCACGGCTCATTAAGTAGAAGAGCTGCTCTTCTGAAACTTTAGAAACACTTGCTTCGTGTTGAAGTGAAATGTTGTCGTTTAGAATTTCGTTGTATGGAATTGTATCTGATGTTGAAATGTCATCCATAAGCAATGCGTCACATTCAATGTTCGCACGTGCGCCGTCTGCGTTACGACCAAAGTGTACAATTCCACGGTAAGTTCCTCTTCCACCGTGTTGTGAGATTGATTTCGAAACGATTGTAGAAGACGTATTTGGCGCTAAGTGCATCATTTTCGCACCTGCATCTTGATGTTGTCCTTTTCCAGCAATCGCGATTGATAATGTCATACCACGTGCGCCTTCTCCGCGAAGAAGAATTGCTGGGTATTTCATCGTCAATTTCGAACCGATGTTTCCGTCAATCCACTCCATTGTACCGTGCGCATCTACAACTGCACGCTTCGTAACAAGATTATAAACGTTATTTGCCCAGTTTTGGATTGTTGTGTAACGGCAATAAGCATTTTCTTTAACGATGATTTCAACAACCGCACTGTGAAGTGAGTTTGTTGTGAAAACTGGTGCTGTACATCCTTCAACGTAATGAACGCTTGCGCCTTCATCAACGATGATCATTGTACGTTCGAACTGCCCCATGTTTTCCGAGTTGATACGGAAATATGCTTGTAGTGGTGAGTCTACTTTAATACCTGGTGGTACGTAAATGAATGATCCGCCTGACCAAACTGCAGAGTTCAGCGCAGCAAATTTATTGTCAGTGTTTGGAATTACAGTACCCCAATATTTTCTGAACAGTTCTTCATCTTCTTTAAGTGCAGAATCAGTATCTTTAAAGATGATTCCCATATCCGTTAGGTCTTGTTTCATGTTGTGGTAAACAACTTCTGATTCATATTGAGCTGAAACACCAGCCAAATACTTTTGCTCTGCCTCAGGTATTCCCAATTTATCAAAAGTACGTTTGATTTCTTCTGGTACTTCATCCCAAGAACGTTCAGTACCTTCAGAAGCTTTAACGTAATAGGTGATTTCGTCAAAGTTTAATGAATTTAGATCTCCACCCCATTGTGGTGTAGGCATGCTGTAAAACAATTCTAATGATTTCAAGCGGTAATCCAACATCCATTGTGGCTCATCTTTCATCGAAGAAATTTCTTCAACGATTTCACGAGTTAGTCCACGTTCAGAACGGAAAACAGATACATCTTTGTCTTGGAAACCATATTTGTAATCGCCCATTTCAGGGATTTTCTTAGCCATTCATTATTCCTCCGTTCAATTTTTATTCAGAGTCTTTCTGGACTCCTTGTTCCATCGCTTTCCAGGCTAGTGTTGCACACTTAATCCGGGCTGGAAATTTCGCGACGCCCGAGAGCGCTTCAATATCTCCTAAATCGACAGAATCATCATATTCATTTCCTAGCATAATATTCGAAATTGTGTTTGCGAGAGACAGGGCATCTTCTACCGATTTCCCTATAATCATCTGGGTCATCATTGATGCTGACGCCATGGAGATTGAACAACCCTCGCCTTCAAATTTTGCGTTTTGAACCGTGCCATTTTCAACTTGCATCGTTAAATGGATCACGTCGCCACACGTCGGGTTGTTCATATCGACGGTGACACTACTTTCTTCAAGTACACCTTTATTTCTCGGTGTTTTATAATGATCCATAATCACCGAGCGGTATAACTGGTCGAGATTTTTAGTTGACATCGTTAAAATACTCCTTTGCGATGCGGAGTCCGTCCACGAGGCGATCAACGTCTTCTTCCGTATTGTAAATGTAGAAGCTGGCGCGTGCTGTGGCCGATACATCTAGCCATTTCATAAGTGGTTGACAGCAATGGTGTCCTGCTCTCACGGCAATCCCGTGCATATCAAGCACAGTCGCAAGATCATGAGGATGGACATCGTTCAGATTAAATGTGATAAGGCTTGCGCGTTTTTCAGAATCAAGTGGTCCGTAAATCGTAATTCCTTCAACTTCTGACATGCGTTTCATCGCATATTCAGCAAGATGTTGTTCATGCTTTTCGATATTGTCCATACCGATTTCTTCGAGATAATCAATCGCCGCACCAAGACCAACAGCACCTGCGATAATCGGTGTTCCGCCTTCGAACTTCCATGGAAGTTCTTTCCATGTCGACTCGTATAGGCCTACAAAGTCAATCATCTCTCCGCCAAACTCGACGGGTTCCATCTTATTTAGTAAGTCTTTTTTGCCGTACAATACGCCGATTCCTGTAGGTCCAGCCATTTTATGCCCAGAAAACGCATAAAAATCGCAATTGAGTTCTTGTACATCCACCTTCATATGCGGAGCTGCTTGTGCGCCGTCGACAACCATGACAGCACCATTGGCATGCGCAATTTCAGTGATTTGCTTGATTGGATTGACCGTTCCAAGAACATTGGACACATGCATAATCGACACGATTTTTGTTCGCTCTGTAACAACTTCACGCACTTTTTCAAGTGAAATCGTTCCGTCAGTCTCAAGGTCTACAAATTTAAGTACCGCACCTTTTTCTTTTGCAAGTTGTTGCCATGGAATGATATTCGAGTGGTGTTCCATATGCGTGATAACAATTTCATCGCCTTCACCAACATTTGCACGACCGTAACTTTGTGCAATGACGTTTAACGATGTTGTTGTCCCGCGCGTAAAAATGATTTCTTCTCTCGACTTCGCATGGATGAAGTCGCGTACTTTATCGCGCGCGCCTTCATATGCTTCTGTCGCTTGGTTTCCAAGTGTATGCACACCACGGTGAACGTTTGAATTATCATTTTGGTAATAGTTACTAATTGCATCTATGACTTGCTGCGGCTTCTGGGAAGTTGCAGCACTATCAAGATAAACGAGCGGATGCTCGTTTACCTCATGCTCGAGTATCGGAAAATGTTTGCGGATGTCTTTGTTAAGCATTAGCGCACTTTCCTTTCAATAACCTCCGTCAACAGTTTCTTAACACCTTCGACTTTTAACTTATCGACAACTGGTGCAAGGAACCCGTGAATGATCAGGCGTTCTGCTTCTGTCTTTGTAATACCACGGCTCATTAAATAGAACATTTCAATTGGATCGACACGACCAACTGTTGCTGCGTGGCCAGCTGTTACTTCGTCTTCATCTATAAGTAGAATTGGGTTTGCATCCGCACGTGCACGTGGGCTTAACATAAGCATACGTGATTCTTGTTCAGCATTAGACCCGGTTGCACCTTTAACGATTTTACCAATTCCATTAAAGATTGCTGTTGACTCATCTTTAACGACAGCATGTTTGAGTATCATACCGTTTGTATTTTTACCCCAACTAATAATTTCAGTTGTGAAGTTTTGACGTTGTTTTCCAGTGCCTACTACAACTGTTTTCATGTCAGCGCCAGAACCATCTCCCACTAAGTGTGTGATGTTTTCTGCAATTGTGTTTCCATCGTTCATCAGTCCGAGCACCCAATTCAGTTGACTGTCACGGCCCGTAACACCACGACGGTTAACATAGGTCGTAAATCCTTCTGAAAGAACATCTACAGCACCGTAAGTTAAGTTTGAATTGTCTCCTGTAAACACTTCAGACACAATATTCGCTTGTCCCTTAGCATTATCAACAGTCGACATATAGTTTTCGATATATGTGAATGAGCTATTCGCTTCAGCAACTACAATTACGTGGTTGAAAAGTGAAGCTTGCTCGTCATCATGCAAAAAGAGTGTTTGAATCGGTTTTTCAATGACAACGTTTTTAGGTACATAAACAAAAACGCCACCATTCATAAACGCTGCGTTGTATGCAGTTAGTTTATGTTCATCGACTTTTACACCATTTGTCATATAATATTTTTTCACTAGTTCACTGTGTTCACGTGACGCTGTGAATATATCCGTTAAAATAACACCTTGCGCTTTTAAATCATCTGATAATGAAAGAAATGCTGGCGTATTATTATGTTGAATATATAGGCTACCGAGGCTGTCTGTATCAAATAACTCACGTGCTTTAGCCGGTAGTTCATCAAGTGATGCGTAAACAGAACTTTCTACCGCATGGATAGGGAAGTCTGTGAAATTCCAACGATCAATTCTTGTTTTATCTGGTTTTGGCATTGGAAGTTGTTCCAATTTCGCAAATGCATCTGCGCGGAAATCTGTCATCCACGCCGCTTCATTCATTTTCTCTGAATAGGAACGGACATCCTGTTCGGTCAATGCCAATTTTGTTTCAACCGTCATTTTGAATCGTCCCCCTTCTTATGCTTCTTGCTCTACAGTTTCTACTTCGATACCAAGTTCTTCATGTAACCAATCATAACCTTGCGCTTCAAGTTTATGTGCTAATTCAGCACCGCCAGATTGAACGACTTTACCTTGAATCATTACGTGGACATGGTCTGGTGTAATGTAATCCAACAGACGTTGGTAATGTGTAATAATTAGGCAACCAAACTCTTCGCCGCGTAGTTCATTAATACCTTTTGCAACAACTTTCAATGCATCTATATCAAGACCGGAGTCAATTTCATCAAGCACTGCAAATTTAGGTTTCAACATCATTAGTTGAAGAATTTCGTTACGTTTCTTTTCTCCACCTGAGAATCCTTCATTTAAATAGCGTGTTGCCATATCTTCATCCATTTCAAGTGTTTCCATTTTCGCATCAAGTTCGCGAATGAAGCCCATTAATGGAATTTCGTTACCTTCGCCGCGCTTTGCGTTGATAGATGAACGTAAGAAGTCAGCATTTGTAACGCCTGTAACTTCACTTGGATATTGCATGCCAAGGAAAATTCCAGCACGTGCACGCTCGTCTACTTCCATTTCAAGTACATCTTCACCATCAAGAGTGATCGTACCTGCAGTTACTTCGTATCTAGGGTGCCCCATAATCGCTTGTGCAAGCGTAGATTTACCTGTACCGTTTGGACCCATGATTGCGTGGATCTCGTTCGTGTTGATTGTCAAATCAACACCTTTTAATATTTCTTTGCCTTCAATTTCAACATGAAGACCTTTAATTTCTAAAGTTGACATTCCAATACCTCCAATATGTTAAAGATGAACGGAAAAACCATTCTCTATTTAGTATCATTCTAATCTTACCCGATAAAGCTTGCCCTTGCAAATGTTTAAGAGTCCCCTTACTTCTGATTAGACTGCACTAAATTCATAACTTGTTTTTCTCCTTTATCATCCGACTATACTTTATCATTTATACAGTTCTTATTGAGAATGAAGAAAAAAATGCTGACACATAAAGTGCCAGCACAATATTTTATACGTCAATCATTCTAAAAACGTCTAGATTAAGATGTTTTAGACTCAGATGTAGCAGAGATTTCGGCTGCAGTCTCTTTTGTAAATGTATCGACAATTATAGCAAGTGCTCCGTCACCTGTGACATTTGTTGCAGTTCCAAAGCTATCCTGTGCAATATACAATGCAATGATAAGACCAACCATTGTTGGATCAAAATTAAGCATTGATATTAGTATGCCAGTTGCCGCAAAGACTGCTCCGCCAGGTACGCCTGGTGCCGCTACCATTATAACGCCGAGCATAAAGATAAACGGAATATATGCGCCAAATTCAATGGCCTGTCCATTTAAAATCATGACTCCAATCGAACACATGACCAGCGTAATCGTACTTCCAGCTAAGTGAATTGTAGCAAATAATGGAACTGCGAAATCAGTTACACGTGCAGAAGCACCCGTTTTTCGTGCTTGGCGCAGCGTAACGGGAATGGTCGCAGCTGACGATTGCGTTCCAAGTGCTGTAAAATAAGCAGGTAGCATTGTTTTCAAAAGAACTAGCGGATTGCGTTTTGACAGTGTTCCTGCTGTGAAGTACAAAATTAGAAGCATGATCCAATGTAAGACTAAAATTATAGCAAATACAATCGCGAATACGGACAGTACTTTTACAACTTCCCCACCATAAGTCATATTCAAGAACAAACCAAAAATATGAATTGGTAATAATGGAATAATCACAAATGAAATTACTTTTTCTATAATTTGATTAAACTCATCGAAAAGATTAAGCATTGAACGACTACCAATAGATGCCATACCAATTCCAAGTACAAATGCCAGAACGAGTGCAGTCATAATCTCCATTGGTGCTGGGATTGCTAAATCAAAAAAACCGCTTACTGTTGACTCACTCGGATCATTAACCCCACCTAACTCTTTGCCGCGAAGAAAACCTGGTAGGAGAGAAATCCCTGCAAAATATGCAAGAATACCCGCAAAAATCGTCGAAGTATATGCAGCAATTGCGGCAACGCCAAGTAATTTCCCCGAACCTTTTCCAAGCTGCGCAATTCCAGGAACTATAAATGCAATAATAATAAGCGGTACAATGAACATTAGAAAACTTCCGAATATGGTATTAAATGTTGCGAGTATTTTTACAAAAAATTCTGGAACGAACGTACCAATTAGCACAGCTAGTGCAATGGCGATTATAATTCGCCATATAAGTCCAACCTTCTTCATTTTTTTCCCCTCTCTAGAACTAATTCTATTTATATAATAATAATAACATAGTTCATTTACGAATGATATATCCTTTCAGACAATTCAGGTTTACATTCCCCCCTGTATCGAGACCTTGTAAATCAGCTAGATGATAAACGACTAAAGCGACTCTCAAAATGACCATAGTCCAATAAAAAAACCTCAAACCCCTAAAATTTCCTAGGATTCAAGGCATGCATTACAAGCCGAAAACTATGTAGCATTATTTAACAGGAATGCCCATAGAAATCGGGGCTATCGGTACATCGAATTCTGCGTTATATTCATTGTTGTATATATGACAAGCCACCCAATGATCTTTCTTCTGCTCTAATAATTCGGGTACCACTTTACTACATACCTCTTCGGCGTATGGGCATCTAGTTCTAAAACGACAACCACTCGGAGGTTCGATTGGACTTGGTATATCTCCTTTTATAATCATTCTTTCACGATTCCGTTCCAATATTGGATCTGAGATTGGGATTGCACTTAACAACGCTTGCGTATAAGGATGCAAGGGTTCTTCAAATAGCGCATCACTGCTTGTTACTTCAGCCATGCTGCCCAAATACATCACACCAACTCGGTCACTAATATGTTTAACCATTGATAAATCATGTGCGATAAACAAATACGTTAAGCCACGTTCTACTTGCAACTTTTTCAGTAAATTGACAACTTGAGCCTGAATCGATACGTCTAATGCAGATATCGGTTCATCGGCTACAATGAATTGCGGATTTACCGCTAAGGCGCGGGCGATGCCAATTCTCTGACGCTGACCACCACTAAACTCATGCGGATACCTATTTCCATGGTCACTGTTAAGCCCGACTGTTTCGAGCAATTCATTTACCTGAGCAGTTCGATCGGCCTTGTTTTTTACTAAACCATGAATATCGAGCCCTTCTGCAATTATGTCTTTGACCGTCATTCTGGGATTCAAAGAAGCATATGGATCTTGAAAAATCATTTGCATATTCCGATTGAACTTTTTTAATTCTTTTTTCGACTTTTTCGTATGAACATTTTCACCTTGAAAATGTACTTCCCCACCACTTGCCTCGTATAGACGCATAATTGTACGTCCTGCAGTAGATTTTCCACAGCCAGATTCGCCTACTAATCCGAATGTTTCTCCTTTATAAATATCAAAAGTAATTCCATCGACTGCCTTCAAAATCTTATTTCGATCTACTTTAAAATGTTTTTTCAAGTCTTTTATTTCAAGTAATTTCTCTCGATTTTCAGACATGTTGCTTATAACCTCCTACAACAGCAGTTTCCGGTATTGCTACTTCTGGAGCACGTTCGTCCAATAACCAGCACGCGATCTTTTGCGTATCCGATAAATGCGTGTACTCGGGCATATTTTGTTTGCACACTTTCATTGCGTAAGGACATCTAGTAACAAAAGGGCATCCTTTGGGAGGATCTGCTAAATCTGGTGGTGACCCTGGAATTGCTAATAACTCTTCCTTTTTGCTGTCAACTTTCGGCATTGAACCTAGCAGCCCCCATGTATACGGATGCTTCGGGTTATAGAAAATCTCATCAACGTTTCCTGTTTCTACAATTTTCCCACCGTACATAACTGCGACTCGACTCGCGACGCTAGAAACAACCCCCAAGTCATGAGTAATTAAAATTATTGCTGTGCCAGTCTTTTCCTGCAAATCACGCATTAGTTCCAAAATTTGAGCCTGTATCGTAACATCTAATGCAGTTGTTGGTTCATCCGCTATCAGTATTTTAGGATTACATGCCAATGCAATCGCAATCATTGCACGTTGTCTCATTCCCCCAGAGTATTGGTGCGGGTATTGATTTATCCGGGTTTCGGAATTTGGAATTCCCACGAGTTTCAACAGTTCAACTCCGCGTAAATATGCCTCCTTCTTTGACAAGCTTTGATGCTTGATAAGACTTTCAGCAATTTGGTTTCCTATCGTCATTGTTGGATTCAATGACGTCATCGGGTCTTGGAAAATCATACTTATTTCTTTTCCGCGAATCTCCTGCATTTGTTTCTCTGATTTCAATGTTAAGTCTTCATTGTTGAAAAATATTGATCCCCCAACGAATTTACCAGGAGGCATATCTATTAAACGCATAATCGAATAGGCAGTAACACTTTTTCCGGATCCCGACTCCCCTACAATGGCCAAAGTTTCTTTTTCTTCTAATTCAAAAGAAATTCCACGAACGGCCTGTACATCTGAACCATATGTTTCAAATGATACGGAAAGGTCATTTACTTCTAATAGTTTCTTCATACTAATGTACCTCCTTATTTACCTTCCTTCGGATCCAATGCATCTCTCAACCCATCTCCGATGACATTAAATGCGAGTATCGTCAAACAGATGAAAAATGCCGGGAAAAAGAGTTGGTAGGGATAATACTCAAACCCAGATAAAGCATCATTGGACATTGTTCCCCAACTCGCACGAGGTGCAGGTACACCTAAACCTAGATAACTTAAGAACGCTTCAGTAAAGATTGCAGTAGGTATCGTTAACGTCAATGTCACAAGTATTGGACCTAATGTATTGGGTATCAAATGTCGCACTAACAACCTAGTATTACTAGCTCCCAAGGATTTAGATGCCATAACATATTCTTCAGATTTTAGTTGCAAAACCTGTCCACGGACAATTCTTGCCATACTAATCCACCCTGTTATGCTCATTGCAATGATCATCGTCCATAAGCCTGGAGGCATGACAACCATTAACAATATAACGACCAATAAATAAGGCACTCCATACAAGATATCTGCTATACGCATCATATACTCATCTACTTTTCCACCGAAGAAACCAGATACTGAACCCCAAATTACACCAATTATTAAGTCAATTAGAGATGCCATTAAACCGATGAATAATGAAATTCTTGCTCCATACCAAGTTCTTGCAAATATATCTCGACCAAGATTATCTGTTCCAAACCAATGTTCACCCGACGGAGTTTTGTTCACATTCATTATATTGGTGTCTTGGTAATTTTTACCTGAAATTGGTTCGCCAATTAAAGCCATTATTGCCAATAAAATAATCGTAATTACCCCGAAGACAGCCAGCTTATTTTCACGAAAACGACGCCATGCATCTTTCCAATAAGAAGTACTTTCTCCAACGATTTTTTCAGACTCTTCTTGATCTACTCCCAATGCTTCGAAATCTGTTTTATCCAGTTGCAAGCGTGTCATTAACTGTTAGCCCCCTTATTTGCCAGTTTTATCCGTGGATCAATCCACCCGTAAATAAGATCGACTATCAAAATGGATATGAGTAAAAGGACGCTAAAAAATACAGTAGTACCCATAATAACTGTGTAATCTCGATTTGTTACACTTTCAACAAACTCGCGACCTAAACCTGGAATCCCGAAAATCTTTTCGATTATGAAACTACCAGTTAGTATTCCAGCCACTAATGGCCCCAAGTAGGAAACAACCGGCAAGATTGCATTTCGAAGTCCATGTTTATAAATGACAACGCGTTCCGATAACCCCTTTGATTTTGCTGTTTTGATGTAATCTGCATTTAAAACTTCTAGCATACTAGACCTCATTAACCTAGCTATAAAAGCAAGCGGTGTTGTCGCAAGCGCAAATGCCGGTAATATCGTATGGGCAAAAGACTCGAATCGAGCGATTGGCAACAAGGACAATTGCATTGAAAAAACAAATTGCAGGATAGTCGCCATGACAAAGCTTGGAACAGAAATTCCTAATATCGCGATAACCATGACCGTATAGTCACTGGTCTTATTATGTCTAATTGCAGCGATTGTCCCAAACAACACACCGAAAGCCAATGCGATGAAAATTGCCTCCAACCCTAGAATTAAAGAGTAAGGGAAACTTCTTTTTATAATATCCCTAACTTGTTGTCCTTCATATTTAAAAGAAGGCCCAAAATCAAATTTGGCAGCGCTGATTAAATAACTAAAATACTGTTCATGAATCGGATCATTTAATCCATATGCTTCCTGCATTTGTGCTTCAATTGCCGGTGAAGTTTTTCGTTCGGATGTAAAAGGTCCACCAGGTGCTAATTTCATTAATCCAAATGTAATTGTAATAATAAACAATAAGGAAACAAGAATATAACCAATCCGTTTCAGCAAATATTTAGCCATGTGATAACACCTCCGTAATCCTCTAGATAATGCGTAGGTCACGCTTTTTCACTATGAAGCTTCTTTTGAATGAAAAATAGAGGTGAAACAAATCACCCCTATTAAACCTATAACTATCGTTCATAGTATTTATTCTTCTGCAATATAGCCCCATTTATATTGAACGAGACCAAGAGGAGATACTTCAATATTTTTAACCTTGGCATTATTCGTCCAAACGTTTGTATAGAAGTAAATTGGTGCTAACGGAAGTTCTTCCATAAAGATATCTTCTGCTTTTCGTAATAAATCTTCACGCGCCTTAACGTCTGTCTCAACTCTTGACTCTTTCAACAAACCTTGGTATTCAGCATTTTCCCAGTTCGTGTAGTTGTTCCCGCCAACTGTTTCAAAGATTTCCAAGAAGTTGATGGCATCGTTAAAATCTGCAAGCCAACCCATACGCCCGACTTGGAAGTCACCTGCACCCATGGAGTCAAGATAGACACCCCACTCTTCATTATTAAGCTCTACATCTACTTCCAAGCCCTTTTTCCACATATCCTGTACGGCTTGTGCAATGGAGGCATGTGCTTCACTTGTGTTATAAGAAAGTTTAACGGTAGGCATTTCGCTTAAACCTAATTCTTCTAACCCTTTTTCCATCAATTTTTTCGCTTCATCAAGGTCATTATCCTTGAAGTAGCCTTCTGAGTTTTCTTCAAAAATTGAAGGTGGTACCAATGCCATCGCAGGTGCTTGCTCAGCCTGTGTAATATTGTCTACAATTCCTTGGCGATTGATCGCCATGGCGAATGCTTTACGAATATTAACGTTAGTAAATGGTTCTGCTTCTGTGTTAAATGCGTAGTAGTAAACACCAGCAAGTGGAGATATATTTAATACTTCGTCTTTCTTATATGATGGGATTGCTGCCAACGGAATCGAGTCTGTTGGGGAACCGAGCCAATCCAATTCACCTTTATCATACATTTGTTTCGCTGTATTTTCTTCCTCAATCATAACCATTTTAATTGTTTCTAACTTCACTGTGTCCGCATCCCAATACTCAGGATTTTTCTTTAGAACAATCTCATCTTTATGTTTCCAAGACTCCATAAGAAATGGACCATTTGTCACATAATTTTCCGACTGGTCTTGTGCCCAGTTAGGGTTTGCTTCGGCTACACTTGCATTGACGGGAAAGAACGTATAAAACGCTGTCAATTCAAGGAAATATGCTGTAGCTTGTTCCAACTCGACAACCAATGTTTGATCATCCTCTGCTGTAACTGCTACATCGTCCAAGGAACCGCCATTTTCTTTCGCAGCTTCGGCACCTTTAATCATATATAATTGATAGGCATAATCCGTGTCCACATTAGCTGGATCGAGTACCCATTTCCAAGCATATTCAAAGTCTTTTGCTGAAACAGCATCTCCATTAGACCATTTTGCATCTTTTCGAATTTTGAATGTATATTTCAAGCCGTCATCAGACATTGTGTAACTTTCCGCCATGGCCTCTTCTACTTCACCTTCTTGATTTACACGCATTAAACCTTCAAACGTCTGGTTTAATACCGCCCCTGATGTTGTGTCTGTTGCTAACGATGGATTTAATGAAGGCGGTTCTGACCTGATGTTCACATTTAGCGTTTGATCCGCCGCTAGTTTACCTGTTTCTTTTTCATCTGTTTTTCCAGTCTTTTCATCATCACCACAAGCTGCTAAAATCACACTCATAGTAAACACCACAACTAGTAATACTAACCATTTTTTCTTCATACTTCATTCCCCCCTCAGGCTTTTATTAAATCCAACATGTTGAAAGCGCTTACAACATATCTTGTAGTTATTATACTACCAATGATTGAATATTCCCACCTGAAATTACAGAAATGGTAGAAAAGTACGAATAATGTTTTTTCGAGAGAATTTATAACAAAAAAACGCTACCAGGTTATTCCGGTAGCGTTTCATTTCACTATTATAATTATTCCACAGGAACGATTGAACCTTTCCACTCTTCCAAGATAAAGTCTTGAATTTCTTTCGATTTCAATACTTCGATTAATGCTTTAATTCCAGCGTTGTTTTCATCGCCTTTACGGACTGCAATCACATTCACGTAAGGTGAGTCCGTTTCCTCGAGCGCAATTGAATCTTCAAGTGGATTTAGGTCTGCGTCAAGTGCATAGTTTGAGTTTATCAGCACTGCATCGCCTTCGTCATTATTATAAAGTTGTGGCAATAATGCAGCTTCAAAGTCAGCTTCGAACTGAATATTTTTTGGATTGTCAATAATGTCTTTCACTTCAGCAGTCGTTTTCTCAACGTCAGGATTCAGTTTGACAAGTCCTTCTACTTCAAGCATTGCAAGTACACGGCCATGGTCGGCAACAGAATTACTCATCAAGATTGTTGCACCATCAGGAAGATCCTTTAGTGAGTCGTATTTTTTCGAATAGACACCGATTGGTTCAATATGGATTCCACCCGCATTTACAAAATCATAGCCATGATCACTCATCGACGATTCTAGATACGGTATATGTTGGAAGTAGTTTGCATCAATTTCACCGGAGTCTAGGTCTTCGTTCGGCAAAACGTAATCTGTATACTGTTCAATAACGAGATCAACGCCTTTTTCTTTCAACAACGGCTTCACTTTTTCTAAAATAATTGCATGTGGCGTATTCGAAGCACCGATAACTAGTGTTGTTTCTTTCGCTTCTTGGTCATCTCCGCTACTTGCATTGTTATTGTCGTCATCATTTTTCGTTCCACAAGCTACTAATGTTAGTACCAATGTTGCTAATAAAATTGCTGACAGTATTTTTTTCATTGTGTAAACTCCTCTTTTCTATGCTGTTTATATAATTATCAGGCAAAGCCCGGTATTCCTATATTAACATTATCTTTTATCAAACTTTTTAACCGCTACATCTCCGATAAACTGAATGATGAAGACGATGATTAAGATAAGAATCGTTGCCATTTGCGTAACGTCTTCACGACTTCGTTGGAATCCATCCAAAAAGGCTAGCGTTCCTAGTCCACCAGCTCCGATAACACCCGCCATTGCCGTATAGCCGACAAGTGCAATTGCCGTAACGGTAATTCCCGAGATAAGGGCAGGCATCGATTCTGGTAATAACACTTTAAAGATAATCGTAGACGTTTTAGCGCCCATCGATTTTGCAGCTTCAATCACACCTTTATCGATTTCCTGCAAGGCAATTAAAACCATTCGACCATAAAACGGCGCAGCCCCGATAATTAATGCAGGTAAAGCGGCCTCTGGTCCTCGCATTGTACCAAGAAGCAATTTTGTAAATGGAATCAGCAATATAATTAAAATGATAAACGGGATTGACCTAAAAATATTGACGAATGCTCCGGAAATCGTATGAACCAACTTATTCGCCCATAACTGTCCTGGACCTGAGAGAAACAACAAGACACCTAGTGCCAACCCAAAAACAAATGTGAATACGGTCGACATTGCTGTCATATAAAGTGTCTCTACAGTCGCTTCCCACATCTTAGCCCAATCTACATTCGGAAACAGGTTTTCAATCATTACCAATTACCTCCGTCCGGACATCTTGTGCATTAAGATAATGGATTGCTTCTTGAATAATCGATTCTTCTCCATCTAGTTGAAGAATCAGCGTGCCGTAAGGGCCAGTATGTGTGTGGGCTATATTCCCTTGCACAATATTCACGTCAATCTTAAACTTTCGAATCAAGCTCGTAATCACCGGCTGTCCAGTTCGTTCCCCTACAAAGGTAAGTTTTACTAGCGTTCCAGATGGAAACTCTTCTTTAATATGTTCCATCGCTTCGATTACTTCCGCAGGTTCTGTGACTTGCGATAAGAAACGTTTCGTAATCGGCTCCCTTGGTGATTGGAACACCTTAAGAACATCGCCCATTTCGACTACTTTTCCTTCTTCCATCACAGCAACCCGGTGACAAATCTTCCGGATGACTTGCATTTCATGTGTAATGAGGACAATTGTCAGACCAAGTCGCTCATTGATATCCGTCAGGAGATTAAGTATTGAATCTGTCGTTTCTGGATCCAGGGCAGAGGTGGCTTCATCACAAAGTAACACTTCTGGATCATTTGCTAAGGCACGCGCAATCCCAACACGCTGCTTTTGTCCCCCTGACAATTCAGAAGGGTAGGCATTTTCGCGTCCCTTCAAACCTACCAATTCGATTAGTTCAGCGACTTTTCGTTCCCGTTCTGCTTTAGGGACATTGGCGATTTCGAGTGGAAAAGCAATATTATCTTTCACAGTTCTCGACCATAACAAATTAAAGTGTTGGAAAATCATGCTTACTTTTTGACGTGCTTTCCGTAATTTCTGACCTTTAATAGAAGAGATTTCCAATCCGCCGATTGTAATCGTGCCACTGGTCGGCATTTCTAATCCATTTAAAAGCCGGATGAGTGTGCTCTTTCCAGCACCACTATATCCAATCACACCAAATATTTCACCCTCTGAAATATCAAAGGTTACACCGTCCACAGCGACAATACTTTTTGAACCTTCACCGAAGACCTTATGAACGTCTGTTAAATGAATCATTTTTCTTCACCTCTATAAATAATAAAAAGCCTTACTGCTCGATGCAGAAAGGCTTAACGTTTAATGTAATAAGCGTATGTCCAATCTCTCATCTTTCAAAGCAATATGCTTTGTGTGACTTGGCACCAGTTCACTTATGTGATGGTTGCCGGGCTTCATAGGGCACTTCCCTCCGCCTCTCTTTATAAGAGTGATTAAATTATGTTTTATGATTAACAATAAATCTAGCATACCTGTCCCTGGTCTGTCAACTTATTTTCACTAGCAAATCAGGTACTGATTTGAATGCATATACCTTTTCCGTCAAAACACCATTTTTAGAAATGAGGAGGCAGGGTACACTTTCAATTTGATAATCAATTGCTAATTCCTCGTGATAATTCAAATCTGCCTTACCAATCGGTATCTCTGGTTTCATAACAGAAATTACATTCATCATTTTCGAAGCGACTGCACATGTACCGCACATTGGCGTGTACAAATAAAATACCGCAATGTCTTTTTCGCTGCTGTTCTTTTCCCAATCTCTAATTGTCCATATATCCATTATATCTACCTTCTTACATTATAAATTCAGGGTGAACTTTAATATGTGCTTCTTGAAGAATTTTTGCAAGCACATTGTATGGTGTTGTTTCAACTTCTTTATATACTCTTTCAGTGTAAAGATGAATGGCTAATGGATATTCCCTTTTGAATAATACACGGGTTTTTTCGCCATCTTCATCTGCATCAAGGAAGACGTACATCTCGAACTCTTCATAAGGTGTTAATAGTACCTCAAGATTATAAGGACTTATGGTACCATTTGTACAAATAATATCAATAGGTTCAGCAAGTACACGACTGACTCGTTTCCGATCCGCGCTTCCTTCTACAATCAAGATTTTCATCTGATTCAAGCTTTATGCGCCTCCTTTATAAAAAAAGAAAAACGCCGAATAACTTCTCGGCGTCCGGTGTCAACTATTACTCAATTGTCATTTTGTCATAGTCTTCAGCCGACATAAGTCCATCTAATTCGGAAACATTTGATGGTTCAACGACAATCATCCAGGCTTGTTCGTAAGGGGATTCGTTAACAAACTCAGGGCTATCTTCTAACTCTTCGTTTACTTCAACTACTTTTCCACTAATTGGCGCGTATAACTCAGATACTGTTTTTACAGATTCAACGCTACCGAAAGGCTCGTCTGCCGTTATTTCGTCGCCGATTTCAGGTAGTTCAACGAATACGATATCGCCTAGTTCAGATTGCGCAAAATGAGTAATCCCGATACGGTACTTTCCGTCTTCGTCTTTAACCCACTCATGTTCTGCTGAATACTTAAATTCCTTTGGTGTGTTCATATTCATGACCTCCAAAATAGTTATTCTTTCAATCTAATAGTGCCATAAGCTAGCCTTAAACACAAGGTGTGAAGCCTTTAAATCCATACATTTTCATATTCTTCTTCTTTGAAACCTACAGTCGTTTTTCCATTTCCATGAACAATCGGTCGTTTGATTAACATTCCGTTTGATGATAGTAATTTTATTTTTTCAGCTTCCGACATCGTTGGTAATTTATCTTTCAGTTGAAGCTCACGATACACTTTTCCACTCGTGTTAAAAAACTTCTTAATGTCT
Organism: Sporosarcina sp. Y1009; assembly: GCF_057669865.1. NCBI lineage: Bacteria > Bacillati > Bacillota > Bacilli > Caryophanales > Caryophanaceae > Sporosarcina > Sporosarcina sp. Y1009. The sequence goes on from NZ_JBYHFO010000017.1 coordinate 61,300, forward strand.
AACTCAGAAGCTTCAATGATTTCTCCAAGTTCTTCTTCGCTTGGCGGGGTTTCCGCGATATTCACTTCGGTATATTCCAATTCGTTTAACTCGAGCCATTTCTTCGCTTTTCTACACGTGCTGCATTTAGGGTATCCGTAATAGGTCAATTTCATAATTACACATCTCCTTCGTTTCCCCTATTGTAGCAAAAAAATGCCCAGATACCAAAAGGCGTCTGGGCAATTGCTTACATCATTCCTTAGACGATGTATTTTTCTGCATCAATAAGTTTTTCCGAAGTCTCACGTTTTTTCGCAATAATATTGTAAGGAGTTGAACGAGTTAGTTTGCGAAGTGCTGATAGCATCATACGTTGGTTGTCACCTTCCACCGCTGCCAATAGAATTTCTTTTGCATCTTTTTCAATTTCTGCGAAAGCTTCTTGACAGAATACCTCTGTGTAAAGGATTTTCTGTTTTTCTTTCTCTTCACCATTTCGTGCAATTGCTTTTTCTGTACGCAAAAGGGCTGATTCCATAGCGAATAGATTACTTGCAATATCGGCAATGTTTACGAGAATCTCTTGTTCTTCTTCAAGTTTTGTGCCGTAACGTTGTGCGGCAAGACCTGCAACTAGTAAGCCAATCTTTTTCGCGTTTTTCACAAGTACTTTCTCTTGTGCAAGGGCTTCGTCACCAATTTCTTCAGGCATCATCATAAGCAGCTCTTCTTGTAGTCCTTGTGCTTTTTCAAGCAAAGGCAATTCACCTTTCAATGCTTTTCTCATGAAAGTCCCAGGTACCAGTAGGCGGTTTATTTCATTTGTTCCTTCAAAAATGCGGTTGATACGGGAATCTCGGTAAATACGTTCAACTTCGTATTCTGCCATAAATCCATATCCACCGTGTAGTTGTACGGCTTCATCGGCAACATAGTCTAGTAATTCCGAACCGACGATTTTGTTAATGGAACATTCAATTGCGTACTCGGCAATCGATGCTGCAATTGCTTTTCCATCTTTTCGTTCTTCAACAGTCATCGCACTATTACGTTCTTCAAAATAACCGATTGTACGATACACTAAACTTTCTGCTGCATAAGTACGTGAAGCCATTGTCGCAAGCTTTTCTTTTGTTAAATTAAATGAAGAGATTGGTGTTTTAAATTGTTTACGTCCATTTGCATATTCAATCGCCAATTGGAGTGCACGTTTTGCACCGCCAACTGTGCCGACACCCAATTTGTAACGACCAATATTCAGGATATTAAAGGCGATCACATGGCCGCGTCCTACTTCACCCAATAAATTTTCAACAGGCACTTGTGCATCTTGTAGGATTAACGTACGCGTAGAAGAAGATTTGATCCCCATTTTCTTTTCTTCTGCACCAACAGATACCCCTGGGAAATCTTTTTCCACGATAAATGTTGAGAATTTGTCGCCGTCAACTTTTGCATAGACCACAAATACATCCGCAAATCCTGCGTTGGTGATCCACTGTTTTTCACCATTCAAAATATAATGTGTTCCCGCTTCATTGAGCTTCGCATTCGCACTTGCTCCCAATGCATCTGAACCTGAACCCGGTTCAGTTAATGCATAAGCTGAGATTTTATCACCCGTCACCGAATTTGGTAAATACTTTTTCTTTTGTTCTTCCGTACCGAATAATACGATCGGCAATGTTCCGATTCCAACATGGGCACCGTGTGTGATTGAAAATCCACCCGCACGTGACATTTTTTCAGATATCAATGCTGATGAAATGGCATCTAAGCCGAGACCGCCGTATTCTTCTGGAACATCTGCGCCGAGTAGTCCCAAATCTCCTGCCTTTTTCAATAAACGTACAGAGTGTTCAAATTCATGGTTCTCTAAATTATCGATGACAGGCACAACTTCATTTAATACATAGTCCTCAGTTGTTTTGGCAATCATTTTCTGCTCTTCAGTAAAATCCTCTGGTGTAAAGACACGTTCTGCTTCGATGTCTTCGATCAGGAAAGCGCCGCCTTTTATTAATTCCGTTGTTTTTAATTCAGTCATTGTTTGTTCCTCCTTTTAATTTAAAACGAAAATTAGCTACTTCTTATAACATTTCAAATACGCCTGCTGCGCCCATTCCGCCGCCGATACACATTGTGACAACGCCGAATTGTTTGTTTTGGCGTTTGAGTTCTTCCATTAATCGAATGGTTAATATTGAGCCTGTTGCGCCGAGTGGATGGCCGAGCGCGATTGCTCCGCCGTTGACATTCACTTTATCCATATCAAGGCCAAGATGACGGATTACTTGAAGTGATTGGGATGCGAATGCTTCGTTTAGTTCCCATAAATCAATGTCTTCAACTGATAATCCAGCTATTTCAAGTGCTTTTGGAACTGCTACAATTGGGCCAATTCCCATCACTTGTGGAGGTACCCCGCCAACTGCGAATGAACGAAACTTAGCGATTGGCTTCAATCCTTCCGCCTCTGCAACTTCACGGTCCATAATTAGAACTGCACCTGCCCCGTCCGATGTTTGTGAGGAGTTACCTGCAGTTACTGAACCCGTTACTGAAAATGCTGGACGCAAGCGAGAAAGCACTTCTTGTGTTGTCCCGTGACGAACACCTTCATCCATTTCAAATGTAAATTTTTTCTCCGCAGGTTTTCCGTTATGATCAACGTAGTGTTGAACCACATCTACTGGCACAATCCCGTCATTAAACTTACCAGCTGCAATTGCTGCAGCTGCTCTTTCATGAGAACGTACTGCGAATGCATCTTGATCTTCGCGACTCACCCCGTATTTAGTCGCGACTTGCTCTGCGGTATGACCCATTCCCATATAGTACGCTGGTGCTGTTTCTGCTAAATGTGCATTCGGACGTATTACGTTCCCCATCATTGGCACCATGCTCATCGATTCCGCACCACCTGCCAGAATCGCTTTCGAAGATCCAAGCATGATACGCTCTGCCCCGTAGGCAATGGTTTGTAAGCCCGAAGAACAAAATCGATTTACTGTAATGGCTGGCGTTGTATCTGGAAGTCCTGCAAGTGCGCCAATATTACGTGCCATATTCATACCTTGTTCGGCTTCTGGCATTGCACAGCCTATGATTAAATCATCGATTGCACCGTCATATCCACCTGCTCGTCTTAATGTTTCCTTGACCGCAATCGCCCCTAAATCGTCTGGACGAACGGTTGCTAAGGAACCCCTTTTCGCTCTACCGACCGGCGTTCGTGCACCGGCTACAATGACTGCTTCACGCATTATTTCTTCCTCCTCTATATTCGATTGCTTTAATTGCGTAGTGGTTTTCCTTTCACAAGCATATGTTGCATGCGCTGCTGTGATTTTGGTTCAGCTACAAGACTTAGAAATGCCTCTCGTTCGAGGTCAAGTAAATATTGCTCATCAACAGATGTGCCATACGGAACCTTGCCACCAGCTAGTACGAAAGCTAATTTTTTCGCAATTTTTAAGTCATGTTCGCTAATGTAGCCCGATAAGAACATGGCTTCTGCACCAAGAAGTAATGTCGCGTATCCTGAATCACCTGTTACCGGTATTTTTTCACGTTTCGGTGCCATGTATCCGTTTTCATAAAGTGCAATTGCAACTTGTTTTGCGTCGTATAATTGATGATCAGCGTTTACACTAATTCCATCGGCAAAATTAAGGAAGTTATTGTCACGTGCTTCGTCAGCTGAAGTTGAAACTTTCGCCATTGCAATGGTTTCAAATACCTTATTGGCAATTGCTTGGTAATCTAAGTCAACGCCGTTTGGTAATCCTTTTAAATGCTTCGTGTACAATCCGACGTTTCCACCGCCGCCAGGAATGAGTCCCACCCCTGGTTCAACTAATCCGATATACGTTTCAGTTGTTGCTTGTATATGTGCTGCTGGGAGACAAACTTCTGCACCACCACCAAGTGTCATTGCAAATGGTGCAGCAACAACAGGTTTTGTTGAATACTTGATTTTCATCATTGCATTCTGGAACGTTCTAACAACGAAATCCAATTCAAAAACATTGTCATCTTGTGCTTCCATTAAGATGAGTCCAAGGTTTGCACCAACACAGAAGTTTCTTCCCTGGTTACCAATCACAAGACCTTTATAATTCTTTTCCACTTCATCAATTGCGAAGTTGATCATTTGCAAAATATCTAACCCTATCGCATTCGATTGCGAATGAAATTCAAGTAAAGCTACACCATCACCGAGATCTATTAAACTAGCACCTGAATTTTTCTTGATGACCCCGTGTTTTTTCTTATAACGTTTCAAGTCAATCACTTTTTCATTAACAGGAACTGGCTGATAGCCTTCTCCGTCGAAGAAATACAAATCACCGTCTTCTTCTTTATAGAAAGATTCATAGTTTTGAGCTAACAAACGTTGAACAAAAGCAGGTACTTCTCTACCTTCTTCTTTCATAATCTCAACCGATTTAGCAACGCCAATCGCATCCCATATTTCAAATGGACCTTGTTGCCACCCGAATCCCCATTTCATCGCATTATCAATTGCAACAATATCATCCGCGATTTCACCGTGTAGCTCAGCAGAATAACGAAGTGTTGGTGCAATGACGTTCCACAGGATTTCGCCCGTCCGATCTTTTGCATAGACCAATGTCTTCACTCGATTTGCGAGTCCTTTTTGCTGTTTTGCCATTTCAATTGAAGGCGTTTTCAATTTCTTCGCTTTGCTATATTCGAAAGTTTCTGGATCGAGTTCCAAGATTTCTTTATCTTTCTTTACATAGAATCCTTGTTTCGATTTCGCACCAAGCCATCCATTATCAATCATTTTCTTCATAAAGTTTGGTAATTCGAAAACTTTTTGTTCTGCACCTTCTGTCTGGTCATAGACGTTTTTAGCGACATGCATAAATGTGTCCAAACCGACTACGTCTAATGTACGGAAAGTTGCTGATTTCGGACGACCTATTAAGGTTCCGGTTACAGAGTCCACCTCACCGATAGAAAACCCACGTTCCACCATTTCTTGAAGCGTGATCAGTAATCCGTATGTTCCAATTCGGTTCGCTATAAAGTTGGGTGTATCTTTGGCAATGACAACACCTTTACCTAACGTATTTTCACCAAACTGAACCATGAAATCTACCACTTCCGGAGCTGTTGTACTCGCTGGAATGACTTCAAGTAGTTTCAAATAACGTGGTGGATTAAAGAAATGTGTTCCAAGGAAATGCTTTTGAAAATCCTCTGAGCGTTCCTCTTTCATTGCTTCGATACTAATACCTGATGTATTTGATGAAATGATTGTGCCAGGTTTACGAACTGCATCTACTTTTTCATACAGTTCTTTTTTAATCGCTAAATTTTCAACGATAACTTCTACAATCCAGTCAACGTCTTTCAATTTGTCCAGGTCGTCTTCTAAATTTCCCGCTTCAATCAAGGATAGATTACTTTTTGTCGTTAAAGGTGCTGGTTTCTGTTTAAGTAATTTTTGCAATGCGCTTGATGCAATTTTGTTTCTGACTTGGCTATCTTGGAGAGTAAGTCCTTTTGCTTTCTCTTCATCTGTTAATTCTTTTGGAACGATATCCAATAAAAGTACAGGAATACCGATATTTGCGAGATGGGCTGCAATTCCAGAACCCATCACACCTGAGCCTAAAACTGCTGCTTTTTTAATTTGATAAGCCACGAGCAATGCCTCCCTTTATATTCTTGAATGAATGCTCATTCATTATTTGAGCAAAAAAAATAGAAACAATGTCTATTGCATTTATTATAGATCATTTCTTAATTTTTCGCAATATTATCTTCTCTTTTATTTACACGTAATTTCAATTACTACCCCACCCTCGCAATTAACTTGTAAACTGAATGTAGAGAGTCGTTGTTTGTTAAGAAAGGATGTTACATAATGAAAACGGTACTTAATGTGATTGGTAAATCTCAATTTGAGCAAGATATTCATGAGCGCTTTCGTCCCTCGGCATGTGGGCCTGTAACTGCTTATGTAATCCTCAACTATCATTTACCTAACCAACTATATGCAGTGAATGAATTGTATCGATTTTTAGGCAGCACGAAAATTGGGCTATTTACCTGGCGTTTCATCCGCAATATGAAGAAACTTCTTGGTCAAGGTTGGACTGTTGAAAAATGTACTGCTCATGAAGTTATTCATGAAATCGATAACGGCCGACCGGTAGCTGCAAAGTTTGATAAATGGTTTACATTTAACTGGCGCGGTAAATTTGCATTCGATTATCATTGGGTTCCTGTTGTCGGATATGAGAAAAGTGGTGATGACCTATTTCTCATTATCCATGATAATGGCGGACGAAATCGGGCTAGTCAATTGCGCAAAATTTCGTATGGGAAAAACAAATCCATTTTGACGTTTGTAAAAATTAAAAAAGATACGATCTAATTAAATTCTACTAGAACAATGTCTGGTTTCCTACCATGCTTAGTAAGGATGACATTCGCTTCATAATCATGTATCCATTCTACAGATATGTCTTCTGGCAGTTTCGTTTTCGTAATAAATTTATCATCATACTTAATTCTAAGAATCGGGTCGGGAAATTCTTCGACTTGAACAATCTCGATTTTATTAATTTGGTTGGGTGAATGGCTAACCAGTAACTCTTTTTCTGTAGGGTAGAATGTATGAAAAAAACTCCAAGCAATCAGGATGATAACTAGAGGTCCAATGACTACTACTCCAAAAAAGCAGCCAATTTTAGTGAAGAGCTTCATTTTTTCTCGGACTACAATAGGATCGTCATTCCCACCCATCATACTTCCCCCTTTCTAATCATATGACAGTTTCAAGGAGTTATAAGTTTCATTAAACAAAATTCAGTCTTCCATAAATAAAAATAAGCAACTCCCCTTAATTTTTAGGGGGAGTTGCCTCCTTTTATGCGTCTAGTGCATTTAGAATATCTTAAATTGTTTCGCTTAAGTTTTATTTAGCTAGCTAATATCATTTTTACTATTCAAGGAAAAGAACTCCATAGGTTCCTCTTACAAATAAAATGATATCTCCGAAAAGACCTATGATGAAAAACACGAAATAATAGGTTGCATTCGTAATTTCCAACTTGAATAGTTCTCTAAACGCTTGGATAAATAATCTATTAAATTTAAACCAACTTAGTATCCAACCAATGATAAGAAAGGTCACAATCGCCATTTTACAACACTTCCCTTCTTCTATAAGCGCTCAATCTACTGTTCGATGGATGCTTTCTACATTATGTTAATTCAATATAAGAAGAAGGCAATTCCCTATGACTTAACGGAAAATTGCCTTCTTGAGAAGATAATGCTTCAAAATTACTTCATAAAAACAATGAATCTGCATGTCGCATAAGCAGAGTGTAGCCTTCTTTTTCAAAGAGGCTTCGTTTTTCAGCATCATATATCGGTAGGGTTAGGTCATCGATTTGACAGGACACGTCTAGGTCGCAGTGAATTTCGGCAAGTTTTCTGGATAGGTGAAGCATATCCACTCCTTCTTCAATTCGTTTGCGTCTTGCTGGAGTTAGTTCGTCTAGTGCCGCTAGAATACCTTCGATGGAACCATATTGTTTAATTAATGTCAAAGCTGTTTTCGGTCCGATGCCTTTGACGCCTGGGTATCCGTCAGCTGCGTCACCAGTGAACGCTTTTTTATCGATATATTGAAATGGCGTAATGCCGTATTCTTCGATGAATCGTTCGTCCGTGTAGATGTCGTACTCGCTATATCCTTTTTTAATGAGGGCGACTTTAACGCCTGGACGCAGTAATTGTAATAGATCTCTGTCACCCGAAACGATTGTTATATCGGCTTTTCCTTCCCAATTTGTCACCATTGAACCAATTAAATCATCAGCTTCCATTCCTGGTTCGCCGTAACTTTTCCAGCCGACGAGTTCAGAAACACTTCGTGCCATATCAAATTGTGGTACGAGTTCTTCTGGAGGTGCTGGACGATTTGCTTTGTAGCCGTCATATAGATCATTACGGAATGTGTGCGCACCCATATCCCAACATACTGCCATATGGGTTGGGTTAAATAGGGACATTGCTGTCATTGAATGACGAGCGAATCCTTGGACCCCGTTCGTTGGAATTCCTGCTGCGTTCGGAAAATAGTGCCCCATTGCGGATGTTGCAAAAAAGGAGCGGAATAATAAGGCCATGCCGTCAACGATTAAAATATGTGGTTTTTCTTCTGTAGTCAATTGTCATTCCTCCAGTAGCCGAAAATGTTCGATTCCGACTGTGTTCAATACTATAATAGTAGACTACTCAACGAGAATTCGGTACTAATACGGCCCAAATACAAGAAAGCTACTTGAACAATCCATTATTCAAGAACTTGGTTTTATTAGACCCGTTGATTTCCGTTGCGGGCGGACGCTTTCCCGCGGGCACGGCGAAGGTCTTCAACTCGTGCTGTTCCCGCGGGAGTCGCCGCCCCCATACGCGTCAACTTAAGGTTCTGTTCATCACTTCTTATC
>NZ_JBYHFO010000018.1:0-65483 GCF_057669865.1 Sporosarcina sp. Y1009
TCGCCCGGCGGTATTATTTTATGCTCGTTGTGCAGTCGTTTATGCTCGCTGCGAACCTAGTTGTGCTCGTTGCCACCCGTTTGTTCCCATAACGAGTGCTTCAATAATTTTATCCTCGCAACGCCACCACGCTCTATTTCAGTTTCACCCCATATTTCAAAGAACATTTTCTAAAAGCCTATAGTCGCTCGCCCGTCTATCCTCCTTTTAAAAACATGTACTAGAGAGAGGAGGTGATCGTATGATGCATCATGGAAATTGCCATGGCAATCAGGTGGAGCCGATTGTATGTCCGCCGGAATATAGATTTCACGATGAATTTATGCCGCGGGAGGTTCCTGTTATTCACCCAATTGTCAACGTGAATAGACAGCATTACGTTGATATACCAAGACATTATTGCGTAGAAACGACAGAAAATGTTATGGGCGCACCAGTCGTCCCACGTGGTGGTTTTGGACCGGAGTTCGGAGGTGGCTATGGTCCTGAGTTCGGCGGAAGAGGCCGTTCACGCTGGTTCTAAAACCGAGTTATGGTAAACTAAAGTTATTAAAACTTATTGAGGGTGAACAAGTTGAAAGCTTTAGTATATGTGATTCCGATAATGATTATCGTTGCTTGGGGTAGCTGGATTATGTTGAATCGGAGTCATACAGATGTGCCCGAAACATCACGTGTTCTCATCACGGTTGGCGCTGTAATTGTGAGCGGGATCATTTCATACTTTCTGTTTCCGAAAGATGAAGTTAAAAAGAAATAATAAATACCGATGGCCACGTGCTGTCGGTATTTTTTATAGCTAATATTTGAGTTAACCATAAATAAATATAGGTTGACTCATTTCGGTTCATCTTTTATTATAGTAATCAGAACACACTAATTTGAGGTGACTTATGACAACAGCGACGACGAAAACAAGAAGTGGCATGAATGCATTAAGCTTGGTTTATAGTGGAATGTTTGCTGCGCTTATGATGATTGGTGCAAACATTACTGCATTTGCACCGTTTTTAACGGTTGGGGGGGTACCCATCACGCTCCAGACATTTTTCGCGATCCTTGCAGGTTTAATTCTAGGCAGTCGATTAGGTGCAATTTCGATGACCGTTTACATGTTTGTCGGCCTTGCAGGTGCACCAGTGTTCGCAAAATTTGGCGGCGGCGTTGGCTGGGTGATTAGCCCGACTTTTGGATTTATTGTTTCATTTATATTCGTAGCATATGTAGTTGGGAAAATTGTTGAAAGAAATGGCAAGTTGAGCAGTTATATTTTCGCGGCACTTGTTGGGTTTGTGATTAATTATGGGATTGGAACAAACTGGATGTATTTCGCCTATAAACTTTGGGCAGCTGCCCCTGATGCATTTACATACAAGCTTGCGTGGCTGTGGATGGTGCCACCTTTACCAAAAGATATCCTTCTATCTGTGTTGGCAGGAATTTTTGGCCATCGCATGTACAAAGTATTAAAAGTTCGCCGTAATTGAAAGATGAGAAAAGAGACATCTCACCCTGATGAGCATGTCTCTTTTCTTTTTGGAATTAATCACCAACATTTTTTTGCATTAATAATGAAACGCTTTAGCCTCTGAAACGTAACAGTAGATGTAGCAAAAATCTTTTACAAGAAATGAGTGTTTCATATGGTGAATCTATTATTATTTTCAGTCATCGCCGGAATTATCGCGAGTTTACTTATCGTTCCATTTGCAACAACTGTAAAAAAGAATAAGAAAAATAATGATGAACAAGATTTAGTATTTAATAGATGGGCAGCGTTAGGGAGTACTGCTCTCCTAGTAGCAATCGTCGTATTTGCAGTTTATTATTTGTCCAATTTGGATAGAAACTGGACGTCCTTATGGGTGATGCTGATCATTGCAACATTCCTAGGTGTTACCTTTGCTGGCCCTAAAGACCGGAAACCGAAAATTATTCTCTTTATCGGTGCTGCGATTTTTGGCGTCTATCTACTGAGTGCACCACTTTTTAATGCAGACAAGAAATATAAAGCGGTCGAAATGGATGAGAAAGTGGAAATCACCGCATTTGATGAAACGAAAACACCTGCTAGTGTGCCACCGAAATTTGCGCGAAATAAAATGAAGAAAGCCTTCGGTCAAGTACCAAATACGAGTTATTATGAACTTGGTAACTTGCAAATACAGAAGGTCGGTGATGACTTTGTCTATATTGCACCCGTTGAGTTTTCAGGGTTTTTCAAATGGTGGAGTGCGAAATCGACACCAGGATACTTTACAATGAGCGCGACTGATTCATCAGACAATCCGAAATTCATTGATGCCGAAATGGTTTATACACCGTCTTCATTTTTCGGAAAAAATGTGGAACGACATATGAGAATGGCCATGCCAAATCTCATTTATTACGGAGATGTTCAGCTGGAAATAGATGATGAGGGGAAACCGTATTATATTCGTTCATACGGAGAATTTATTTCCGCGCGTAACGGCTTTGACGTGAAAGGGATCGTCATGATGGATCCCGAGTCGGGGGATGTTGAGCAATATCCGACTTCTGAAGTTCCAGAATTCATTAACGGAGCGGTTTCACCTGAGGCTGTAAGCTTGCAAAATAGCTATTTTGGAAACTATATTCACGGTTTTTGGAATTCGGTCGTTGGAAAGAAAGACGTGAAATTACCATCAGATGAAGGAACAGAAGCAAATGTGAGTCCGATATTCGACGAAAATGGACATATGTATTACTTTACAGACTTTACAAGCCCGAAAGAAGGCGTCGATTCAATGCTCGGTTATGCGTTGACGGATGGTCGTACAGGAGAAGCAACATATTACACGGGTAATCTGGAAGAGTCTTATATGGATTCACAGGGTGCGCTGCAAATTATTGAGAAGAAGTTTATCGAAAAGAAATGGTCTGGCGAAATGCCGGTGCTCTATAACTTTTACGGTGAAGCGAGTTGGCTGACACCAGTTTTGGATTCTAATGGATTTTTGCAAAACTACTTTATCGTATCTGCTGCAAATCCAGAGATTTCAGTCCACGGGACAACACCAAATGAAGCGTTGAAATTGTATAAAACCGCAATTCAACGTGGCGGAAGTACGGTTGATGGCACTTCAAATGCTGAAGAAGCAAAAGCTGCGATCACGGTAGCCCGGGTATTTAAAGAGCGGGTGGGTGACTTTACATTAGTGTCGATTTTGGCAGATGACGGTCGAAATTTCCTCGTTTCTTCTGAGGTTGAACCACTTTCGATTTATATTCAAGAAGGTGACAAGCTCGCCATGACCTATTTAGATACAGGTGAACAATTTTTACCGGTAAGAGAATTGACCAATACTAGCGTAAATTAAGAAAAAATGGGGCTTCCTAATCATATTAGGAAGCTCTTTAATTTTTTGCACAATCTCTCCCTCATTCCGACGAACTTGCACGCTGCCCGAATTCCGATATATTTACTACGCCAACAGCCAATTTCCACACAATGTCTAAACTAGCAACCCATTCGCCGATACTGATTGAGATTCTTCCATTCAGGTGCGAATCAATTGCGAATCAGTAAATTCGGCTGTACAATCAAGTCAAAGATAGTCAAAGTCAATGCCTTATCAGACTTCATGAAAGAGGTGAGGACATGCGAAACATTTCTGATATTATTGAAGGATATTTAAAGAGGATTATCGAACAAGAACACAGTGGCATTATTGAGATTAAACGGGGAGAAGTTGCCGAAAAGTTTCAATGCGTGCCATCGCAAATAAATTATGTGATCAATACGCGATTTACAGCTGAACGTGGGTATGCCGTTGAGTCGAAACGAGGCGGTGGTGGGTATATTCGTATTTTTAGAGTTCGTCCGAATAACCGCAAGGACTTAATCGAACATATCCTTGCAGGTCTTGATGGCGGCGCTTCGCATACGATGGCATTAGATATTGTTTATCGGCTTATCGATGAAGAAGTCATCACTGAGCGCGAGTCTAGGCTGATTCTTGCGGCGGTAGATCGAACGACAATCCGCATTCCGCTTCCAGAACGAGACATCATTCGGGCACGTATTTTACGTGCGATGCTCATTACGCTTATTTATGAACAACTTTAGGTTAAACGATAAACCAAACTTTACCTATCGGAGGTGGACATTTTGATTTGTGAAAATTGTAAAGAACGGCCTGCATCCGTCATTATAAAAAAAGGGAATACAGGTGAATCTGTCGAACAACATTTATGTGAGAAGTGTGCTTTCCAATCACAAACATTTCACTTTGATCCTAACCAGGAACCATTATCTATTCAGCAATTTTTGTCACAATGGTTTGGAACAGCGGAGCCATTTAAAACAGAGCAACAAGCCCGTGTCAATCAATTTGATGGAATCGAATGTCCAGGATGTCAGTTAACGTTTTCAAAATTCCTTGACATTGGGAAATTTGGTTGTGCAACATGCTATGACACGTTTCGGCAACATCTTCCAAATGTCTTTGGTAAACTACATAGCGGTCATGCAACCCATACTGGGAAAATACCCGTTTCATTTAATCGAGTATATGCCATTAAGCGGAAAGTGGAAGAAGTCCGTGCGAAAATGCAAGATGCTGTAAAAGAAGAGCGATTTGAAGAAGCCGCTGCTTTACGCGATGAAGCCAATGAACTTCAAAAGCAACTTGCATATGGAGGTGAAGAACCCGATGTCGATTGAAAAATTCATACGGAATGCGGCAACTGGCTGGATGACTGCGCACGGTGAAAATTCGGATATTGTGCTTTCCACACGTATTCGATTGGCTCGAAATTTAAGGGGCTATCGTTTTCCTATCGCTGCAACTGACGAAGAAGCATTAGTGGTAGATAAGATTGTTTCGGGGACACTATTAGATATGAATGAGGAAGACTATACGTACTCGAGAATGTCTGACTTGCCTTCATTAGACCAAGAAGTACTCGTAGAGAAACACTTGGTCAGCCCGAATTTGACGGACCCTAATCGCCACGGTGCGGTCTTGTTGTCTTCTGATGAGTCAGTCAGTGTCATGGTCAATGAAGAAGACCATATTCGAATCCAGTGCATTTATCCAGGGCTACAACTAGAAGAAGCTTTCCGTCATGCCAATGAGGTGGACGATTTGCTTGAGAAAGACTTGCCGTATGCATTTGATGAGGAATTTGGGTACTTAACTAGTTGTCCCTCCAATACAGGAACAGGGATGCGTGCCTCTGTTATGATGCATTTGCCTGCATTGACGATTACAAAGCAAATCGACCGTATTATTCCAGCTATCGGACGTTTAGGTTTAGTTGTTCGGGGAAGTTACGGTGAAGGAAGCAAGGCGCTCGGCAATGTGTATCAAGTGTCCAATCAGGTTACACTTGGAAAAACCGAGCATGATATTTTAGAAGACCTTGGCAATATCACATCGCATCTACTAGCACATGAGCGAAAAGCAAGGCGTTTATTGCTAGAAAAATCTCAAATTGCGCTTGAAAATCGTTTGTTCCGCTCTTTGGGAACGCTTGTCTATTCGCGATTATTGCAAACGGGTGAAGCGGCTCGTTGTCTATCCGATGTACGACTTGGGATCGATTTGGGAATTATCAAAGATGTTGACATGTCAATTCTCAATGAATTAATGATCTTTATGCAACCGGGTTTTCTTCAGCAATTTGCGAATACAGAGTTAAACCAAGAAGAACGTGATATTTTCAGAGCTAAACTGTTTCGTGAACGGCTTGAAATTGTTGGGTCTAGGCACGACAGAGAAGAATAAACTATTATAAAGCTGGAAAATCATTACTGTCTTCAATAAAGAATTAGTGAATTACATTCAACTACCTATAAGGTAGTCGAATAGATTATATATAGTAGAAGGAGAGGACTGAATGATGATGTTTAATCGATTTACACAACGAGCACAAAAAGTGTTACAACTTGCCCAAGAAGAAGCGATTCGCATGAAACACGAGTCTATTGGCACTGAGCATATTTTGCTTGGACTTATTCGTGAGGGTGGGGGGATTGCGGCGAAAGCACTTGAAGCAATCGATGTCAGTTTTGTAACGATTGAAGAAGGTGTCGATAAGCTTGTCGGATCCGGCACAAAAGACGTTGGTCCTATCGTTCACTATACACCTCGTGCAAAAAAAGTTATCGAACTATCAGTCGACGAATCTCGTAAGTTAAACCATTCATATATCGGAACTGAACATATCTTACTTGCACTTATTCGAGAAGGCGAAGGTGTCGCTGCTCGCGTCTTAAGCAATGCCGGCGTGAGTCTCAACAAAGCTCGCCAGCAAGTTTTACAATTGCTTGGAACAACAGAAAGTTCTAGTGGTTCAAATGCCAACGCATCTGCCTCTGCAGCTACGCCAACATTAGACGGCTTGGCGCGTGATTTAACTGAAGTCGCACGTGAAGGGCAACTCGACCCAGTTATTGGTCGAAGCAAAGAAATTACGCGTGTCATCGAGGTACTCGCGCGTCGCACAAAAAACAACCCAGTTCTAATTGGAGAACCAGGTGTTGGTAAAACTGCAATTGCTGAAGGTCTCGCGCAACAAGTTGTGAATAATGAGGTGCCGGAAATCCTTCGTGATAAACGTGTTATGACACTTGATATGGGAACGGTCGTTGCGGGAACAAAATACCGTGGTGAATTTGAAGATCGCATGAAAAAAGTGATGGAAGAAATCCGCCAAGCGGGTAATGTCATTTTATTTATCGACGAACTGCATACGCTTATCGGTGCGGGTGGCGCTGAAGGTGCGATCGACGCATCTAATATTTTAAAACCATCACTTGCAAGAGGAGAACTCCAATGTATTGGTGCAACAACGCTTGATGAATATCGAAAGTACATTGAAAAAGATGCAGCACTTGAAAGACGTTTTCAACCGATACAAGTTGACGAACCGTCTGTTGACGAATCTATTCTAATACTAAAAGGTTTGCGTGATCGCTATGAAGCGCATCACCGTGTCAAAATTACGGATGAGGCAATTGATGCCGCAGCGAAAATGTCTGATCGTTATATCTCCGACAGATTTTTGCCTGATAAGGCCATTGACTTAATCGATGAAGCAGGTTCGAAAGTGCGTTTACGTTCATATACGACACCACCGAACTTAAAAGAACTTGAAACACAATTGGAAGCCATTCGTTCAGAGAAAAATGAGGCTGTTCAAAGCCAAGAGTTTGAAAAAGCTGCTTCGTTCCGAGATAAGGAACAGAAGATGAAAGAAGAACTTGATGTAACAAAGAAAGCTTGGAAAGAAGAACAAGGGAAAACAGAGTCAAAAGTTACTGTGAATGACATCGCCGAAGTTGTCGCGATGTGGACGGGTATCCCCGTTTCAAAAATAGCAGAAACTGAATCACTTAAATTACTGAATATGGAGGAAACCCTTCATGAACGGGTAATTGGTCAAGCAGAAGCAGTTACTGCAATCTCGAAAGCGATTCGACGCGCACGCGCTGGACTTAAAGATCCAAAACGCCCAATAGGTTCCTTTATATTCCTTGGACCAACAGGTGTTGGTAAAACAGAACTTGCACGGGCACTAGCGGAAGCGATGTTTGGTGATGAAGACGCAATGATTCGTGTGGATATGTCCGAATACATGGAGAAACATTCAACTTCACGTCTGGTCGGATCACCTCCAGGTTATGTTGGACATGATGACGGAGGTCAGTTGACCGAGCTCGTACGTCGCAAGCCTTATTCGGTTATTCTATTAGATGAAATTGAGAAAGCGCATCCTGACGTCTTTAACATCCTTCTGCAAGTATTGGAAGATGGTAGACTGACGGATTCTAAAGGGCGCACAGTCGATTTCCGCAATACAGTCGTTATTATGACGTCCAACGTAGGTGCGCAGGCACTTAAGTCGAATCGATATGTAGGATTCAACTTAAATGACTCGGATCATGATTACGAGGGTATGAAATCAACAATGCTCGAGGAGTTGAAGAAAACATTCCGTCCGGAGTTTTTAAACCGTGTTGACGAAATGATCGTCTTCCATTCACTTGAAAAAGAACATCTACGTAAAATCGTTACGCTAATGGCAGATGAATTATCCAAGCGTCTTAAAGAACAAGATATTCTACTTGAATTAACAGATGCTGCAAAATTGAAGATTTCTGAAGTTGGTTACGACCCTGAGTATGGTGCAAGACCATTACGTCGGGCGATTCAGAAACATATTGAGGACCGGTTATCTGAAGAACTATTAAAAGGTACTGTTTTAACAGGTGGAAGCGTCATTGTTGATGTGGAAAATGATGAATTTGTCGTTCGAACTGAAGGTGTCGAGTCAAAAGAAGTCGTCACTGAAAAATAACAAATGGTAGAAACAGGATAGTCCGCCGTCGAAAATTTCGACGGAATAGGACTGTCCTTTCCGTATTTGGAGGTAAATATGTCAAAAAGAAAATCAAAATTCATGTGTAAAGATTGTGGCTATGAATCTGCAAAATGGATGGGGCGTTGTCCGGGATGTGGTGAATGGAACACCATGAACGAAGAAGTTGAAGTTGTTAGTAAAGGCCCGCGTGGCGCTTTTCAACATACAGAAAATGTGCGCCAAAAAGCCATGCCGATTAGTCAGGTTGAAGTGAATGCAGAACCACGTATTAAGACAGATTTAGAGGAATTGAACCGCGTTCTCGGTGGTGGAATTGTCCCCGGTTCCTTACTGTTAACTGCAGGAGATCCAGGGATAGGTAAATCTACACTTCTGCTTCAAGTATCCTCTCTGCTGGCGAATGCAGGTCATCGTGTTTTATACATTTCTGGTGAAGAGTCAATTCGCCAAACGAAACTTCGTGCAGAACGCCTCGGTGTTTTATCAGATGAACTTTATATTTATGCGGAAACGGATTTAGAACAAATCCATCTCACCATTGAAGAGGTAAAACCACGATTTGTGATTGTTGACTCAATCCAAACGATTCATCATCCTGAAGTGAAGTCAGCACCGGGAAGTATTACGCAAGTGCGCGAGTGTACTGCTGAACTAATGAGAATTGCAAAAACACAAAACATCGCAATATTTCTCGTTGGCCATGTGACCAAAGATGGTCAGATTGCAGGTCCGCGTATACTTGAACATATGGTTGACACTGTTTTGTATTTTGAAGGAGAGCGTCATCATACGTATCGTATTTTAAGAAGTGTTAAAAATCGATTTGGATCGACGAATGAAATCGCGATTTTTGAAATGTTGCAATCGGGATTAAAAGAAGTGTTGAACCCTTCTGAATTATTCCTTCGAGAAAGGTCACAAGGCGGTGCTGGTTCCACAGTCGTAGCATCGATGGAAGGAACGAGGCCGATTCTTGTTGAAATCCAAGCGCTCGTCACACCATCTAGTTTTAATTATCCTAAACGAATGGCGACGGGGTTAGACCAAAACCGTGTGTCACTATTAATGGCAGTGTTGGAAAAACGAATGGGTATGCTGTTACAAGCACAAGATGCTTATATTAAGGTTGCCGGTGGGGTAAAACTAGATGAGCCTGCCATTGATCTGGCAGTATTGGTGAGCATCGTCTCGAGTTATCGTGATACCGCCGCAGGACTTTCCGATTGCTATATCGGTGAAGTGGGATTGACGGGAGAAGTTCGACGTGTGTCACGAATTGAACAACGAGTCTCTGAAGCTGCAAAACTAGGATTCGAGCGTGCCATCGTTCCATCATCGAATTTAGGGGGATGGGATTATCCGAAAGGAATTCAGGTGATCGGTGTCGAAACAGTAAGTGATGCACTGAAAATAGGTTTTTCAAAATAACGGGACTACGAGTTAGTCCTCTTCTATTATTTCTGTGGTCAGTTATGATCGTGAATTCGACCCAAGAATGACAGCGAATGTCAATTTGCTACGGTAAATTCGTCACATTTTTCGAGTTTTATTAGGTTATGAAAGGCGAGTAGTAGGGAATAGATGTATAATAACGACAAGTCCTTTGACAAAAGCGCTTTTTGTTTAAGGTGAACTGCAATATGCGAGTTCGAAAGAATCATTTGTACGTATGTAAAAAAAGAGGAGGTGTTTCATATGTTAAGAAGAGTTGTTCAACTGACATTTTTACTTTTGGGTGGTACGTTGGGTGTTATATTTTTGCCGCAATTATTCTCTGTCTTTTCTTTTACTTCAACACCGATCCTGAATAATCCTTATGTAACCGCAATTATCGGTGCAATTATATTCTTCTTATTAAATCTATTTTTAACATCGCCGGTTGTGAATTCCATCAAATGGATGGAAGATCGGTTATTAAAAGCACCCATTTTTGATTTATTATTCGGGACGCTTGGGTTAATTCTCGGGTTAAGTTTGGCATTTCTTCTCAGTTTTTGGCTTGGAAGCATTGAAATTCCGCTTATTAAGTCTGTACTACCGACAGTGCTATTTGTTATTCTTGGTTACTTGGGATTTCAGGTTGGATTTAAGCAGGGTGATGAAATCATTCAAGCATTTCAATCAGCTAAAAGTAATGGTCTGAAGAAGAAAGAAAGTGAAGATGCAAATGCAGCAGTTACGCGTGGAAAAACCTACAAAATTCTTGATACGAGTGTGATTATTGACGGTCGAATCGCGGATATCTCAGCTACAGGATTTTTAGAAGGAATTCTGGTTGTTCCACAATTTGTGTTGACGGAATTGCAACATATTGCTGATTCCTCGGACACTTTGAAGCGGACGAAAGGAAGACGTGGACTAGACGTCTTAAAACGTTTGCAAACAGATGAAGAATCAGGCATTTTAATAACAGACGCAGATTTTGCGGATGTCGGAGAAGTGGATTTGAAGCTTGTTCATCTTGCGAAGGATATGGGCGGACTTGTCGTCACAAACGATTTTAATTTGAATAAAGTGGCGGATTTACATGGTGTGTCTGTCTTAAATATTAATGATTTGGCGAATGCGGTGAAACCAGTCGTTATTCCTGGAGAAGATATGCATGTCGTCGTGATTAAAGACGGGAAAGAACATCAACAGGGAATTGCTTATTTGGATGACGGAACGATGATCGTTGTGGAAGATGGTAAGTTCCATATAGGCAATGCAATTGACGTGACAGTGACAAGTGTTCTGCAAACGTCAGCAGGGCGAATGATTTTTGCGAAACCGAAAAACGGCCGCACTGCCAAAGCCAATTAATCATTAGAGACAAGGAAGATATAAGTGGATTATACAGTCATGTTGCCAGCAGCCGGAAGCGGAAAGCGGATGGGTGCTGGTCAAAATAAACTCTTTTTAGAACTCAATCAAACGCCGATTTTAATCCACACTCTTTTGGTGTTTGAAAAAGATCCTGCCTGCAAAGGGATTATTTTAGCGGTAAAACAAGAGGAACGAAAAGATATAAAAGCGATGCTAGACAAATTTGGCATCTCTAAAACGAAACATATTGTGGATGGTGGATCTGAACGTCAATATAGTGTAGCTGCATGTATTAGCGCGCATGCTGAAAGTGGTATTGTGCTTGTACACGACGCGGCACGTCCATTTTTACGAAGGTCTGTTATTGCGGATCTAGTTCAAAGAGCGAATGACTTCGGGGCTGCGATTGCGGCCGTTCAGCCGAAGGATACCATGAAGTTAGCGAAAGATGGCGTCGTTGAAGAAACGGTTGATCGCGAAAATCTTTGGATTGTACAAACGCCACAAGCATTCCGATATCCTGTGCTAAAAGAGGCGTCAGAGCTCGCAATTCGTGATGGTTTTTTAGGGACGGATGAATCCATGCTCGTGGAAAGGCTTGGACATCCCGTACAAATTGTAGAAAGTACGTATGAAAATGTTAAAATGACAACGCAGGAAGATCTTGCGTTTGGTGAAATAATACTGAAAAGGCAATTGGAGGATATTGTATGATACGGATTGGACAAGGTTTTGATGTGCATAAATTTGAAGAGGGACGCCCGCTCATTCTTGGTGGGATATTAATCCCGCATGATAAGGGGCTTACGGGTCATTCTGATGCGGATGTGCTGCTTCACACGATTACGGATGCGGCACTCGGTGCGATTGGTGAAGGGGATATCGGACGTCATTTTCCGGATACAGATAGTGCATTTAAAGATGCAGACTCAGCGGTGTTATTGGAGAAAATTTGGGCGCTTGTCAATGAACGTGGCTATAAGCTGGGAAACATAGATTGTACGATTATTGCGGAACAACCAAAAATGGCCCCGCATATCGAAGTCATTCAACAGCGTGTAGCCGAACTGTTGAAGGCGGATGCGTCACAAGTCAATATTAAAGCGACGACGACAGAGAAATTAGGCTTTACGGGTCGCGGAGAAGGTATTGCCGCGATGGCAACCATACTTTTGCAAAAAAACTAACATCTTTTTCATTGAAATAAAACCTGTGATAAAGTAAAAAGGGTCTATGCACAAAAACTTAGGAGGATTTACTATGACAAAGGAAGTTCGAGTTCGATACGCACCGAGTCCAACAGGACACTTACATATCGGAAATGCACGTACAGCGTTATTTAACTATTTATATGCACGCAGTAAAGGTGGAAAGTTCATTATTCGAATTGAAGATACTGATGGTGCTCGTAATATTGAGGGCGGCGAAGATTCTCAACTTAAGTATTTGAAGTGGTTGGGGCTTAATTGGGATGAAGGCGTTGATGTTGGCGGAGATTTTGGTCCTTATCGCCAATCTGAACGAAATGATTTATATAAAAAACATTATGATGAACTTTTAGAGAAAGATTTAGCATATAAATGTTATTGTACACCTGAAGAATTAGAAGCTGAACGTGAAGCACAAACTGCCAAACATGAAATGCCGCGTTATGGTGGGAAATGTCGTCATTTATCTGCAGAGGAACGTGCTGCACGTGAGGCAGAAGGCAGAGAGCCAAGCATTCGTTTTGCTGTACCGCGTGGGAAAACTTATACATTCAACGATATTGTCAAAGACAATGTATCGTTTGAATCGGATGGAATTGGCGACTTTGTCATCGTGAAAAAAGATGGTATTCCAACGTATAACTTTGCTGTCGCTGTAGATGATCATTATATGGAAATTACGCATGTATTACGTGGAGATGACCACATTTCAAACACGCCGAGACAACAAATGATTTACGAATCATTTGGATGGGAAATACCAAGTTTTGGCCATATGACATTAATCGTGAATGAAAGTGGTAAGAAGCTAAGTAAACGTGATGAAGCGATTATTCAATTCATCGAACAATATGAAGAACTCGGGTATTTACCAGAAGCTTTATTCAACTTTATCGTTCTACTCGGCTGGTCGCCAGAAGGTGAAGATGAGTTATTTTCAAAAGAAGAACTTGTATCGATATTTGATGAAGCACGCTTGTCGAAATCACCAGCAGCATTCGACAAAAACAAATTGACGTGGATGAACAACCAATACATTAAGCAATTATCACTGGACGCTGTTATTGAATTGGCGTTGCCGCATTTGCAAAAGTCAGGTTCATTACCGGCACAACTGTCTACAGAACAACAAGCTTGGGCGCATGATTTAATCGCTTTATATCAAGGACAACTAAGTTATGGGGCTGAAATTGTTGAACTCACCGCCCAGTTCTTTAAGGATGACATTGAATATAATGAACAATCCCAAGAGGTACTTGCAGGTGAACAAGTTCCAGAAGTGATGGCCTCACTAGCAGGTAAGTTTGGGGAACTTGAAACATTTGACGCAGCGTCCATAAAAGCGGCAATTAAAGCTGTTCAAAAAGAAACAGGTCATAAAGGGCGTAACTTATTCATGCCGATTCGTGTTGTCACTACAGGTGAAACGAGCGGTCCTGAATTACCAGCGGCAATCGCACTGGTCGGAAAAGAAATTGCTACCCGACGCATTGCTAAATACGCAGAACAATAATTTTGACAAACGGTACTTTGCGTGTAAAATTGTAGATAATCGTTTTCGTTTAAATATCGTTAACAAGTTAAATCATTGATAAGGATAAGTACATATTCGTAAACCCTTCAGAGAGGATCGCCACAGGCTGGAAGCGATCTGGGTGATTCGTGTATGGAATGCCCCTTTGAGTGCCGCGCTGAAGTCGTAGTAAGCCGGACGTTTCGCCAACGTTAACAGGCCTTAAGCGGAGAGGTGTATTACCTTTCAAGCGGAGTGGAACCACGCATTCAATGCGTCTCTGTCATTATTGACAGGGGCGTATTTTTTATTTACAAAAAAGTAATTAGGGGGAGAGCCGGTGTTTGGAAAGATGAAAGAGGATATTCAATGCATATTTGATCAAGACCCTGCTGCGCGGAGTGTTTTCGAAGTTATACTGACATATTCCGGCTTACATGCAGTGTGGTCGCACCGTATAGCGCATGCACTATTTAATGCGAGATTGCTCTTTTTAGCCCGCACCGTTTCGCAAATTAGTCGTTTCTTTACGGGCATTGAAATCCATCCAGGAGCAACAATTGGACGTCGATTGTTTATTGATCATGGAATGGGCATAGTGATCGGAGAGACTTGTGAAATCGGCAATGATGTAACCATTTACCAAGGTGTCACCTTAGGTGGAACGGGGAAGGAAAAAGGCAAGAGACATCCAACCCTTGAAAATAATGTACTTGTCGCAACAGGCGCAAAAGTACTGGGATCTATTACAATTGGCGAAAATAGTAAAGTAGGCGCTGGATCTGTTGTGTTGAAAAACGTACCTGCCAACTCGACTGTCGTAGGAATTCCAGGGCGGGTCGTCGTAGCGAACGGCGTTAAAGTCAATCGAAAACTCGATCATCAAGACATGCCTGATCCAATCGCCGATAAATGTGATTCACTAGAGAATGAAATTGCAAAACTTCAGGCCCGTATTAAAGAACTCGAACAATCCTCAAGTAAGGAAGGAGATTTGAAATAATGATTAAAATATATAATACATTAACTCGAAAAAAGGAAGATTTTGTCCCGCAAGTAGAAGGTGAGGTTTCGATGTATGTATGTGGTCCAACGGTTTATAACTACATTCATATCGGAAATGCTCGTCCAGTAATCGTTTTTGATACGGTACGTAAATATTTGGAGTTCCGTGGCTACAATGTGAAATTTGTTTCTAACTTTACAGATGTCGACGATAAAATTATTGCCGCGGCAAACGAACTAGGTGAAGAAGTAAGTGAAGTCACTGAGCGTTTTATAAACGCATATTTTGAAGATGTTTCTGCGCTAGGGTGCAGTGAAGCAGATGTCCACCCACGTGTGACGAATCATATCGAAGACATTGTTGATTTTATTCAAGTGTTAATCGCCAAAGGCTTTGCCTATGAATCCCACGGTGATGTTTACTACCGAACGACAAAATTCGACGGATACGGAAAGTTATCAAAACAATCGACAGATGAATTAGTCATTGGCGCACGTGTTGAACAAGGTGAAAAGAAGGATGACCCATTGGACTTCGTTTTATGGAAAGCTGCAAAAGAAAACGAGATTTCTTGGAACAGTCCTTGGGGAGAAGGACGACCGGGTTGGCATATTGAATGTTCCGTCATGGCGCGTGAGCACCTTGGCGATACGATTGATATTCATGGGGGTGGGCAAGATTTAACCTTCCCGCATCATGAAAACGAAATCGCCCAATCTGAAGCAATGACAGGCAAGCCTTTCGCAAATTATTGGATGCATAATGGCTATATTAATATTGATAATGAAAAAATGTCGAAGTCGTTAAACAACTTTGTGCTCGTTAATGAAATTCTAAAACAAGTGGATCCGAAAGTACTGCGCTTTTTCATGTTATCAGTTCACTACAGACATCCGATTAACTTCTCTGAGGATCTTGTTGCAAACGCATCAAATGGGCTTGATCGAGTTATCACAGCGTATAATAATTTGGAACATAGACTTGAGCATTCAGCTGGTCTTGGAGATCAGCAAGATATATGGCTGCATAAAATTGATGGTGTTAAAAATGAATTTGTGGTCGCAATGGATGATGACTTTAATACCGCAAATGGCATTGCTGCGATATTTGAACTCGTTAAACTTGCGAATGTATATTTATTGGAAAAAAATACAGAAACAGCTGTTTTAACGCATTTTATTGAGACCTTTGATGCGCTATTGACTGTGCTCGGTTTGCCTTTTGATGGTGAAGAAGACCTTTTAGATGAGGCGATTGAAAGTCTAATCGAAGAACGACTTGAGGCTCGTCGAAATCGTGATTTTGGACGTTCAGATGAAATCCGTGACGAATTAGTCGCAAAAGGAATTCTCCTGGAAGATACAGCGCAAGGAACTCGCTGGAGAAGAGGTTGACTCATATGTATGTATTAAGAGATATGGATGTCAAACAGCTGAATGCCTTGGCACTGGCGTATATGGGAGATGCAGTTTATGAGCAGGCGGTTCGCGAACATTTGCTGCGTTCGGGTCGTGTGAAACCGAATGTATTGCATCGTGAGGCGACGAAATATGTTTCTGCCAAATCGCAAGCTACAATATTACAGGAAATGATGGCTGAAGATTATTTAACAGAAGAAGAGGCGGCCATTATGAGGCGCGGTCGCAATGCAAAATCTGGTTCTATTCCAAAGAATACGGATGTTGGAACGTATAAAAATAGTTCTGGGTTTGAAGCTATCCTCGGCTATCTATATTTGCTTGGCAGAACCGAACGAACAGAGGAGATTATTGTCGAATCGATACGAATTATTGAAAATGTTAAGGAGGGTGAAGCTTTATGACTGAAATCGAATCTGAAATGCTCGGAGGTAAAAACCCAATTGTTGAGGCACTTCGTTCAGGTCGTGAACTCAATAAAATTTGGATTGCTGAAGGATTAAACAAAAAGAGCATAGGTGAAATTTTGTCGCTCGCAAGGGAAGCGAAAGTAATTGTTCAATCTGTGCCTAAACAAAAATTGGATAATATGTTAGATATCAATCATCAAGGAATTGTTGCATCTGTTGCAGCTTATCGTTATGCAGAACTCGATGACCTTTTTGCAGTTGCAGCAAAACGCGAGGAAGATCCATTGATTTTCATCTTAGATGAACTAGAAGATCCACACAATCTGGGCTCTATTTTGCGGACAGCTGATGCAGCGGGGGTACACGGGGTCATCATTCCGAGAAGACGCTCCGTCGGTTTAACGGCAGTAGTAGCAAAAGCGTCAACGGGTGCAATTGAACATGTCCCTGTCGTAAGAGTAAACAATCTTTCGCAAACTGTTGATGAACTAAAAAAACGCGGCGTTTGGATTGCTGGGACAGACGCAAAAGGCTCGGTCGATTATCGTAAAATGGATGCGACCCTTCCACTTGCTGTTGTGATTGGTAGCGAAGGGAAAGGGATGTCGCGCATTCTAAAAGAAAAATGTGATTTCCTATACCATATGCCTATGCTTGGACATGTTACATCGCTAAATGCTTCAGTTGCAGCTTCTCTCCTCATGTATGAAGTTTTGCGAAAAAGACAGCCTACCCAGTAGTTTAGATGGAAAAGGAAAATATTCTGCTCGTTGATGGCTACAATATAATTGGTGCATGGGGGGAACTGCAAAAACTGAAAAAATACCAGTTAGCAGATGCACGGGATCTACTTATTGAGCGAATGGCTGAATATAAAGCTTATACGGGATGGCGGGTAATTATCGTTTTTGATGCATACTTGATGCCTGGAATTGAAACAAAGAAACGAAGGCATGCAGTTGAAGTTTTGTTTACGAGAGAAAATGAAACTGCGGACGAACGAATTGAAAAACTAGTATCTGAGCTTAACGGACGACGAGTCCAAGTTCATGTGGCAACATCTGATTTAACAGAGCAGTGGATTATTTTTGCACAAGGGGCACTACGAAAATCAGCGAGAGAACTAGAAATTGAAACAAAAGAAATTATGAGACTAATCACAAAAAGTGTAAAAGATTTTGAAGAGCAGCGACCCGTGTCGAATATTGATTTAACTGACGAAATTAAAGAAATATTTGAAAAGTGGAGACGTGGAATTAAATAAAGAGTTGACGTAAAAATTTTCCATAAGGTATACTAGGTTTATAGCTATGATGAACCGGAGTGATTCTTATAGTGGAAAAAACTTATACTGATGGTAACGTTTTAGACTTTACTGCGTTGACTGATGAGGAAATCATTTCGATTATTCATACAGGAAACTCAGATGCACTAGATTATCTAATTACCAAGTATCGCTCGTTTGTTAGTTTGAAGGGTCGTTCTTATTTTCTAACTGGTGGAGACCGGGAAGATATTATTCAAGAAGGTATGATCGGATTGTATAAAGCAATACGGGATTTTAGACCTGATCGATTAAGTTCATTTAAAGGGTTTGCTGAGCTATGTATTACGAGACAAATTATCACTGCAATTAAAACGGCAACAAGGCAAAAACATATTCCGTTGAATTCATCAATCTCCTTGGACAAGCCTGTTTTCTCGGAAGAGTCAGATCGTACGTTACTCGACATGTTATCTGGTTCAGTCCATGAAAATCCAGAAGATTTAATGATTAATCAAGAAAATTTTAGCCATATGGAAAGTGAAATGAATAAAGTTCTTAGTACACTTGAAAAAGAAGTACTTGCTCTTTACTTAGACGGACAATCGTATCAAGAAATTTCATACGAGTTAAACCGTCAAGTAAAATCTGTAGATAACGCTTTACAGCGCATAAAGAGGAAACTGGAACGCTATATGCAAGTTGGCGCAGTTAGATAGAGACTAATCATATGAGCTGTTGACAGAGTAGAGGCAAGGTGATACTCTTTATCATGACTAAAGGTCCGAGGGTGATTAAATGGCTAAAAAAATAATACTGAGCTGCGATGCATGCGGATCCCGAAATTACTCGGTTCCAGCACGCAATAATAATCCATCGGAGCGTTTGACATTAAAGAAGTTTTGCAAGCACTGTAATTCACATACGGTGCATAGACAGACA
Source organism: Sporosarcina sp. Y1009 (assembly GCF_057669865.1). Classification (NCBI taxonomy): domain Bacteria; kingdom Bacillati; phylum Bacillota; class Bacilli; order Caryophanales; family Caryophanaceae; genus Sporosarcina; species Sporosarcina sp. Y1009. The sequence goes on from NZ_JBYHFO010000018.1 coordinate 18,919, forward strand.
GCATAAGCCTTCTAAAGTGGGGCGCAATATTACTGTATTCGGAGGGGCACAATACAAATGGGGAAGATTACTAATTTTCTTAAAGATGTAGTCTCAGAGATGAGAAAAGTAAGTTGGCCAAAGAGAAAACAGCTAACGAAGTACACGATTGTAGTCTTAGCAACGGTCGCATTTATGGCAGTCTATTTTGCTCTAACGGATTTGGGAATTTCAAGTTTAATGGAATGGTACATTAACTTTTAATCGTAACGAACTTTGCGTTATAATATAGTTGAATATATATTCCTGAAAAATAGCCCGTCAGTGAAAATTACGGGTTTTTTTATTTTGTACGGAAAAAGGAGGTAGAAATCATGGAAATAATGGAAATGGAAAAGAATTGGTATGTCGTTCATACGTATTCTGGTTATGAGAACAAAGTAAAAGCCAATCTAGAAGCTCGTGTTGAAACAATGGGTATGCAAGATAAGATTTTCCGGGTTATCGTTCCAGAAGAAGAAGAAACAGATTTTAAAGATGGCAAGAAACGCACTGTGATGAAAAAAACATTCCCAGGTTATGTTTTAGTCGAAATTATCATGACGGATGACTCGTGGTATGTCGTTCGAAATACACCAGGTGTTACAGGCTTTATCGGTTCTTCAGGCGGAGGAGCAAAACCAACGCCGTTACTAGAAGAAGAAGTTGAGTTTATCTTGAAACAAATGGGTGTGAAAGACAACATCGCAGATATGGATATTGAACTTGGCGAAGTTGTACAAGTATTAGAAGGTCCATTCGCGGATTTCCAAGGGAAAGTCGAAGAAATTGATCAGGATAAGCGCAAGGTTAAAGTTGCTGTAGATATGTTCGGTCGCGAAACGAAGATGGAACTCGATTTCGTCCAAGTCAAGAAAATATAATTTTCATTGATACTTGCACAAAAACCGAAAAAATGATATCATTTCAAAGGTCAGGCGGTCATTTGACTGTTTGATTACATTAACTGATTCTACTAACGAAAGTTAGCAGACACATATTGAGTGGGAGGGGCAACCCGATTACCACATCACGGACTTAAGGAGGTATATCACGTGGCTAAAAAAGTTTCTACGATTGTTAAATTACAAATTCCTGCAGCGAAAGCGAACCCGGCTCCACCAGTTGGACCAGCGCTAGGTCAAGCAGGTGTGAATATTATGGGATTCTGTAAAGAGTTCAACGCTCGTACAGCAGATCAAGCAGGTCTTATTATTCCTGTTGAAATCACTGTATTTGAAGACCGTTCATTTACATTCATTACAAAAACTCCACCTGCAGCAGTATTGCTAAAGGTTGCAGCTAATCTTCAAAAAGGTTCAGGTGAACCGAATAAAACGAAGGTAGCAACTGTAAAACGCGACAAAGTACGCGAAATTGCAGAACAAAAGATGCCAGACTTGAATGCTGCATCTGTTGAAGCGGCGATGGCTATGGTTGAAGGTACTGCACGCAGTATGGGAATCACTATCGAAGACTGATATAGAGTTGCATGTAGTAGGAGGTTGCGGAAGTTCCTCGGGACACGCAACCTTTATTCGTGGGAGGTTCAATCCGTTAATACCACAACAAGGAGGAAATTTCAAATGGCTAAAAGAGGTAAGAAATTCACTGAAGCAGTGAAACTTGTGGACAGCACTAAGTTTTATGACGTGCAAGAAGCAATTGACCTTGCGAAAAAGACTAGCACGGCAAACTTCGACGCAACAGTTGAAGTTGCATTCCGTCTAGGAATCAACACAAAGAAAAATGATGAACAAGTTCGTGGCGCAGTAGTACTGCCAAACGGTACTGGTAAAACTCAAAAAGTACTTGTTTTCGCTAAAGGTGAAAAACTTAAAGAAGCAGAAGCTGCTGGTGCAGACTACGCAGGCGATACTGAATATATCAACAAAATTCAACAAGGATGGTTCGATTTCGATGTTATCGTTGCGACACCTGACATGATGGGTGAAGTTGGTAAGATTGGTCGCGTACTTGGACCTAAAGGCCTTATGCCGAATCCAAGAACAGGAACTGTTACGTTTGACGTTGCAAAAGCGATTGAAGAAATTAAAGCTGGTAAAGTTGAATTCCGTGCGGAAAAAGGTGGAATTATCCACGCGCCAATCGGTAAAGTATCATTCGACAACGAAAAACTAGTTGAAAACTTCTTAACAGTTTTTGAAACGATCGAAAAAGCAAAACCTTCTTCATCAAAAGGAACATACATGAAGTCTGTTAATGTAACGACTACAATGGGTCCTGCTGTGAAGATCGATACATCAAACGTTAAAATACAAAACTAAGTATTGACGTGTCGGAAATTTTATGATAAGATTACCGACGTTGTTAATATTAATAAAATATTTGTACCGTAGACAGTAGGAGCGGCTTGCCGCTTAATAATCCTGCCGAGGAACAGACGCTCTTTCTTAAATAAAGAAGACGACTTTTTCTGCCCTCGTGTCTACAATGTAGACTGAGGGCTTTTTATATCGGTATAAGTAAGAAATTTATTTAGGAGGTGTCCAGATGAGCAAGGTATTAGAAGCTAAACAAGCAGTTGTTACTGAAATTGAAGACAAACTAAAGTCTGCAGCTACAGTTGTTGTAGTTGACTACCGTGGTCTTAATGTAAGTCAAGTTACGGAACTTCGTAAAACACTTCGTGATCAAGGTATCGAATTCAAAGTTTACAAAAACTCAATGACTCGCCGTGCTGCTGAAGCAGCTGGACTTGAAGGGTTGAACGAACACCTGACAGGACCAAACGCAATTGCATTCTCAAATGAAGATGTTGTTGCACCTGCAAAAATCTTGAATGATTTTGCAAAACTTAATAAAGAGCTTGAAATTAAAGCTGGTGTGATCGAAGGTGCGCTTGCATCTGCTGAAGAAGTGAAAGCATTAGCTGAACTTCCATCACGCGAAGGTTTACTTTCAATGTTGCTTAGCGTTCTACAAGCACCAATGCGTAACTTTGCTGCAATTACGAAAGCTGTTGCAGACGACAAAGAAGAGCAAGCAGGCGCTTAATAAAGTAGCCTGAACAAACAAAAAAATACGGGAATATCCCGCAAAAACTATTAGGAGGAACTATAAATGACTATTGAACAAATCTTAGATGCTGTTAAAGAAATGACAGTTCTTGAACTAAACGACCTTGTAAAAGCAATTGAAGAAGAATTTGGCGTAACTGCTGCTGCACCTGTTGCTGCTGCTGGAGCTGCTGCCGGAGCTGCTGAAGAAGAGCAATCAGAATTCGACGTAATTCTAACAGCTGCTGGAGACAAAAAAATCCAAGTTATCAAAGCAGTACGTGAAATCACTGGTCTTGGCTTGAAAGAAGCTAAAGCAGTTGTAGACGGAGCACCAGCACCAGTTAAAGAAGGAATTGCTAAAGACGAAGCAGAAGAACTAAAAGCTAAACTTGAAGAAGTAGGCGCATCTGTAGAGGTTAAGTAATTTTATGAATAGTGAAGAAAAGCTCGTCAGCGAAGACGGGCTTTTCTTCGTTATTTTATGTTAAATTATAAACAACTTAAATATTGGCAATCATAATAAATTAGAAGTATATTTTCGAGGTTTCCGATTTATCCTTATCCTAGGGTAAAGAAAGAGTTGTTGACGTGGATATTTCCTTACTTTCAAAAAAAGGAGGATCTTAATGTCTGAACATTATTATTCAAAAGATCCCAAAGTAAAAAGTCAGCCAAAAGAATTAGTTGCCATGCTACGGCAAAAGCAATTTTATTTTCATACGGATGCTGGTGTTTTTAGTAAAGGGGATGTGGATTTCGGTTCCGAAGTTCTTGCTGAAACCTTTGTCATGCCAAGTGTCGATGGGGATGTGTTGGATGTAGGTTGTGGATATGGACCAATTGGTTTATCCATCGCTTCGTCGTATCCAGAACGACAAATTCATATGGTTGATGTGAATGAAAGAGCTTTATCATTAAGCGCTAAGAACGCTGAGCGTAATGGTGTTACGAATGCTAGAATCTATTCGAGCGACGCATTTTCGGACGTTCAGGAGAGTGATTTTTCTGCCATACTGACGAATCCACCAATACGCGCTGGAAAGAAAACAGTATTTAGCTTTTACGATGGTGCATTTTCAAAATTGCGATCCGGTGGAGAATTATGGGTTGTTATTCAGAAGAAGCAAGGGGCACCTTCGACTTTACAACATCTAGAATCGCTTTTTGGCAATGCTGAAACGATTGTCAAGAAAAAAGGGTATTATATTATTAAAGCAATAAAAAATTGACGATGCTCGTTTTATATGGTAGCGTTAAAAGATGGTTAAATTAATATAATGCAATCGTGTGCCCTTTTGCATTAAAGTTAACATTAATTGGCATACTTAGATGGATAGAAATTTGTTAAATCGAAATGAGCTCGTAGTAGAACTCATTTTCTTTTAGTTTTTTACATCTTACACCGTTTTACTGATTTTGAAAAGAATTATTATTGCATATGAGGGGTGAATGAGTTGACAGGTCATCTAGTTCAATATGGTCAACACCGTCAGCGTAGAAGTTTCGCGCGGATTAGCGAAGTATTAGAATTGCCAAACCTAATCGAAATTCAGACGGCATCTTACGAGTGGTTCATGGAAGAAGGATTACGGGAAATGTTCCGTGATATCTCTCCAATCGAAGATTTCACTGGAAATCTTCAGTTAGAATTTGTCGATTATCATCTTGAGGATCCGAAATATCCTGTTGATGAATCGAAAGAGCGGGATGTAACTTACGCAGCACCGCTACGTGTTAAGGTTCGCCTACACAACAAGGAAACTGAAGAAGTGAAAGAACAAGACGTGTTTATGGGTGATTTTCCACTCATGACAGAAAACGGTACATTCATTATTAATGGTGCGGAACGCGTAATTGTTTCTCAGTTAGTCCGTTCACCAAGTGTTTATTATAACGACAAAATTGATAAAAACGGAAAACGTGGTTTTGGTGCAACAGTGATTCCAAATCGTGGTGCTTGGCTCGAGTATGAAATCGATGCAAGAGACGTTGTACACGTAAGAATTGACCGTACACGTAAACTTCCTATTACAGTTCTTGTTCGTGCGCTAGGTTTTTCAACAGATGAAGAAATTATCGAATTGATTGGCGATAACGAATATCTGCGCAATACGCTCGAAAGAGACAATACTGAAACAACAGAAAAAGCATTACTTGAAATATATGAAAGACTTCGCCCCGGCGAACCGCCAACACTCGATAGTGCGAGAAGCTTATTGTATTCAAGATTTTTTGATCCAAAAAGATATGACCTAGCAAATGTAGGTCGCTATAAAATGAACAAAAAACTTGATATACAAAACCGTCTATTCGGTCAAACAGTAGCAGAAACGCTTGTCGATCCTGAAACTGGCGAAATTCTTCTTGAAAAGGACGCGGTGATTGATCGCCGTACCCTAAATGCATTACTACCTCATTTAGAAAAAGGGATAGGATTCCGAGAAATCAATCATGTAGAAGGCGTTATTGATGAGCCGACTATTATCCAATCCATTAAAGTATACGCACCAAATCCAAATAGTGATGAACCTCAAGCAATTAATGTGATTTCGAACGCTTATGTGGACGATTCCATTAAAAATGTAACACCTGCAGATATTTTAGCTTCAGTCAGTTATTTCTTTAACTTATTGCATGGTGTTGGGAACACTGACGACATTGATCATCTTGGAAACCGACGCTTACGTTCAGTGGGTGAACTCCTACAAAACCAATTCCGTATCGGTTTATCCCGTATGGAACGTGTTGTTAAAGAAAGAATGTCAATCAACGATACGTCTTCTATTGTGCCACAACAATTGATAAACATTCGTCCAGTGATTGCATCTATAAAAGAGTTTTTCGGTAGTTCTCAACTTTCGCAGTTCATGGACCAAACGAATCCTTTGGCGGAATTGACACATAAACGTCGTCTGTCAGCACTAGGACCCGGTGGATTAACACGTGAACGCGCTGGAATGGAAGTCCGTGACGTACATTACTCTCACTACGGACGTATGTGTCCGATTGAAACACCAGAGGGACCGAATATCGGATTAATAAACTCCCTATCCACATATGCAAAAGTAAATGAATTTGGTTTCATTGAAACGCCATATAGAAAAGTAGATCCAGATACCGGACGTGTAACTGCTCAAATAGATTACTTAACTGCCGATGTCGAGGATAATTTCGTAGTAGCTCAAGCGAACGCATTGCTTAATGAAGATGGTTCATTCGTGAATGATATTGTTGTTGGACGTTTCCAAGGTGACAACACGGTATTCAAACGCGAACAAATTGACTACATGGATGTCTCGCCTAAGCAAGTAGTATCTGCTGCTACAGCCTGTATTCCATTTTTGGAAAACGATGACTCCAACCGTGCACTAATGGGAGCAAACATGCAACGTCAAGCTGTTCCGCTTCTTAATCCTCAATCACCAGTTGTCGGTACAGGTATGGAACATGTATCTGCACGTGATTCAGGTGCAGCGGTTCTAGCGACTCATACGGGAATTGTTGAACATGTCGAAGCGAAAGAAGTTCGCGTTCGTCGCATTGAGACAATTGACGGCAAAGAAGTTCAAGGTGACTTGACAACCTTCCGTTTGGACAACTTTATTCGTTCAAACCAAGGAACTTGTTATAACCAACGTCCAATTGTAAGTGTCGGAGATCGTGTTGGACCGAATTATATTCTAGCTGATGGTCCATCAATGGAAAGAGGAGAACTTGCGCTAGGTCGTAACGTTCTTACTGCATTCATGACGTGGGACGGATTCAACTACGAGGATGCTATTATTATGAGTGAGCGCCTTGTAAAAGATGATGACTATACTTCGGTTCATATCGAAGAATACGAATCAGAGGCAAGAGACACAAAACTCGGACCGGAAGAAATTACACGAGATATTCCGAACGTCGGTGAGGAAGCTCTTCGTCACCTAGACGACCGAGGAATCATTCGTATTGGTGCAGAAGTACGAGATGGCGACATTCTAGTCGGAAAAGTAACGCCAAAGGGTGTTACAGAATTAACGGCTGAAGAACGCTTACTTCATGCAATATTTGGTGAGAAAGCACGTGAAGTTCGTGATACTTCCCTGCGTGTGCCACACGGAGCTGGTGGAATTGTACTCGACGTGAAAGTGTTCAACCGTGAAGACGGCGATGAGCTTCCACCTGGAGTTAACCAACTTGTACGTGCGTACATTGTTCAAAAACGTAAAATCTCTGTCGGAGATAAAATGGCTGGAAGACACGGAAACAAAGGTGTTATTTCGCGTATTTTACCTGAATCAGATATGCCGTTCTTACCGGATGGTACGCCGATTGATGTCATGCTCAACCCATTAGGTGTTCCGTCTCGTATGAACATTGGGCAAGTGCTTGAAATGCATCTAGGGATGGCATCTAGAAAACTAGGCCTTCATATGGCTACGCCAGTATTTGACGGAGCGAATGAAGAAGATGTTTGGTTAACAATGGAAGAAGCGGGAATGGACCGAGATGGGAAAACAATCCTGTATGATGGTCGTTCAGGTGAACCGTTTGATAACCGTGTTTCTGTTGGGGTTATGTACTTAATCAAGCTTGACCATATGGTCGACGATAAACTACATGCTCGTTCAACAGGTCCATATTCTCTCGTTACACAGCAACCACTTGGCGGTAAAGCACAATTCGGTGGTCAGCGTTTCGGGGAGATGGAAGTTTGGGCACTTGAAGCTTATGGTGCAGCTTATACATTGCAAGAAATTCTAACAGTGAAATCAGATGATGTGGTCGGACGTGTTAAAACGTACGAAGCGATTGTTAAAGGTGAAAGTGTCCCACAACCGGGAATTCCTGAATCGTTTAAAGTACTCATCAAAGAACTTCAAAGTTTAGGACTAGATGTGAAGATGTTGTCAGCAGACTATGAAGAAATTGAACTTCGTAATCTAGATGAAGATGATGACACGCAACCAACAGATGCCCTGAATCTCATGAAGGCAGAACTAAAATAATAAAAAATAGAGGGGAGACAAGTTTTCCCCTTTACTTTCAATAAATTGTTCGACCAGTTACCAAATATTAAAGAAGACTGGAAAAGCAAATCACTTTTCCAACAAAGCCAATTGCCAGCGATAACACTAAAGGGAGGTAGGCTCCTTGGTAGATGTAAACAACTTTGAGTATATGAAAATAGGCCTCGCTTCATCGGATAAAATCCGTTCTTGGTCCTATGGTGAGGTCAAAAAGCCAGAAACAATTAACTACCGTACATTGAGACCAGAAAAAGAGGGTCTGTTCTGTGAACGTATTTTTGGTCCTACAAAAGATTGGGAATGTCATTGTGGTAAGTATAAACGCGTCAGATATAAAGGTGTCGTTTGTGATCGCTGTGGAGTAGAAGTAACGCGTCAAAAAGTACGTCGTGAACGCATGGGCCACATTGAGCTTGCGGCTCAAGTCACGCATATATGGTACTTTAAAGGAATCCCAAGCCGTATGGGTCTTATTCTTGATATGACACCACGCGCATTGGAAGAAATTATTTATTTCGCTTCATATGTTGTCGTTGAACCTGCAGATACACCACTTGAAAGAAAGCAATTGCTTTCTGAGAGAGAATATCGTGCATATAGACAAAAATATGGCAATAAATTCGAAGCACTAATGGGTGCGGAAGCAATTGAACGTCTCCTTAGAGCAATCGATTTAGATCAAGAAACAGAATCCTTAAAAGAAGAGCTTAAAACTGTTCAAGGACAACGCCGTACTCGTGCAATTAGACGTTTGGATGTTGTTGAATCATTCCGTAACTCAGGCAACAAACCAGAGTGGATGGTTCTTGAGGTATTACCAGTTATTCCGCCTGAATTACGACCGATGGTTCAACTTGACGGTGGTCGATTTGCGACTTCTGACTTGAATGATTTGTACCGTCGAGTTATTAACCGGAATAACCGTCTGAAAAGACTTCTTGATCTTGGTGCACCGGGAATTATCGTCCAAAACGAAAAGCGTATGCTTCAAGAAGCAGTTGACGCGCTCGTTGATAACGGTCGCCGTGGTCGTCCAGTTACTGGTCCAGGAAATCGCCCATTGAAATCACTTTCGCATATGTTGAAAGGGAAACAAGGTCGTTTCCGTCAAAACTTACTTGGTAAACGTGTTGACTACTCAGGTCGTTCTGTAATTGTTGTTGGACCGAACTTGAAAATGTATCAGTGTGGTTTGCCGAAAGAAATGGCAATCGAATTGTTTAAGCCTTTTGTTATGAAAGAACTCGTTGAACGTGGTCTAGCTCATAATATTAAGAGTGCAAAACGAAAAATCGAACGCCTGCATTCGGATGTCTGGGACGTTCTCGAAGAAGTTATTAAAGAACACCCAGTATTGTTAAACCGAGCACCAACGCTTCACCGACTTGGAATTCAAGCATTTGAACCGGTACTAGTCGAAGGTCGTGCGATTACCCTTCATCCTCTTGTATGTACTGCATACAACGCGGATTTTGATGGTGACCAAATGGCTGTTCACGTACCTTTGTCAGCAGAAGCACAAGCGGAAGCACGTCTTCTGATGCTTTCGGCTCAAAACATTTTGAACCCGAAAGACGGAAAGCCAGTTGTTACACCTTCACAGGATATGGTTTTAGGAAACTATTACTTAACGCTGGAACGTAAAGGCGCAACAGGTGAGGGGCAAGTATTCCGTGGTACTGATGAAGTAATGATTGCCTACACTAATGGGTATGTTCATCTTCATACACGTATCGCTGTTCAAGCTGGTTCGCTGAATAACCCAACATTTACTGAAGAACAAAATGGGAAACTTTTACTAACGACTGTCGGTAAAGTTATCTTTAATGATATTTTGCCGGAATCGTTCCCTTATATTAATGAGCCAACAGACTTTAACTTGCAGATTCAAACGCCAGATAAGTACTTCCTATCTGGTACAGAAAATGTAAAAGAGCACTATGAAAAAACTGAACTTGTAGAACCGTTTAAGAAGAATATTCTCGGGAACATCATCGCAGAAATCTTCAAACGTTTCCATATTACAGAAACTTCAAGAATGCTCGACCGGATGAAGGATCTTGGCTTTAAATATTCAACACGTGCTGGAATTACTATCGGAATGTCCGATATTATTGTTCTTCCAGATAAAGATATAGTTCTCGATGAAACACAAAAGAAAGTGGATAACGTGTTAAAGCAATTCCGACGTGGTTTAATCACTGACGAAGAGCGATATGACAGAGTTATTGCTTACTGGAGTGCTGCAAAAGATGACATCCAAGAGCGATTGATGGAGTCACTTGATCACTTGAATCCGATCTTCATGATGAGTGATTCAGGTGCACGTGGTAACGTCTCTAACTTCACGCAACTTGCAGGAATGCGTGGTCTGATGGCCAACCCGGCAGGACGTATTATTGAACTCCCGATTAAGTCATCATTCCGTGAAGGTCTTACAGTTCTTGAGTACTTCATATCCACTCACGGTGCGCGTAAAGGACTTGCAGATACGGCGCTTAAGACAGCTGACTCAGGTTACCTAACTCGTCGACTTGTAGACGTTGCGCAAGACGTAATTGTCAGAGAAGACGAATGTGGTACGGATCGTGGATTAGATATTGGCGCACTTATGGAAGGCGCAGAAGTCATCGAAAGACTCGATGAGCGTGTTTTCGGAAGATACACTAAGAAAACAATTTATCATCCTGAAACTGGGGAAGTTATCCTGGGCAGAAACGAACTAATTGATGAAGATACGACACGTATCATTACTGAATTAGGCATTGAAAAGGTTTCGATCCGTTCGGCCTTTACATGTGATACGAAGCACGGCGTATGTAAAAAGTGTTACGGGATTAACTTGGCAACAGGTGAACAAGTCGAAGTTGGGGAAGCAGTTGGAATTATCGCTGCACAATCAATCGGAGAGCCTGGAACACAACTTACAATGCGTACATTCCACACAGGTGGAGTTGCAGGAGACGATATTACTCAAGGTCTTCCACGTATCCAAGAAATTTTCGAGGCGCGTAACCCTAAAGGTAAAGCAGTCATCTCGGAAATCAACGGAAACGTTACGGAAATCGATGAAATTCGTGAAGGTCAGCATGAGATTACGATCGAAGGTAGCGTAGAAACACGTAAATACCTTGGACCATACAACGCGCGCTTCACGGTTAAAGTCGGCGATGAAATCGAACGTGGTCAAACACTTACTGAAGGTTCTATCGATCCTAAAGAGCTGATTGTTGTAAAAGATGTTGCAACAGTTCAAGAGTATCTATTAAAAGAAGTACAAAAAGTCTACCGTATGCAAGGTGTTGAAATCGGTGATAAACACGTCGAAGTAATGGTTCGCCAAATGCTTCGTAAAGTGAATATTATTGAGGCAGGAAACACTGATTTATTACCTGGATCACTTGTCGACATTCATCAGTTTGCAGAAGCAAACAATAAAATGTTCGAACTCGGCAAAGTCCCAGCGACTTGTCGTCCAGTGATTCTTGGAATTACAAAAGCGTCACTTGAAACTGAATCATTCTTATCAGCAGCATCGTTCCAGGAAACTACACGTGTCCTAACAGATGCAGCAATTAGAGGGAAAATGGATGAGTTACTTGGTCTGAAAGAAAACGTCATTATCGGTAAACTAGTGCCAGCAGGAACCGGAATGCAACGTTATCGTCAGATTGAGATGACTCATGGATCAGTAGAAGGCGCCGACGAAAAAATAAAAGCTGAATAAGCTCTTTGAAATTACGGAGAGAGTAAAATTAAATCTCTCCGTAATTTTTTTAATTATCTATTGACATTTTTGGATACAGGTGATAATATACAAAAGGTTGATAGTAATATGTCTGTACTTTGGAGGATATGTAAATGTCTTATGAAAAAGTAACCCAGGCAAAGAAAACAATCATCGGTATAAAGCAAGCAGTAAAAGCAATTCGTGAAGGTGAAGCAAAAGAAATCATCATTGCTCACGATTCAGAGAAACGATTGATTACTCCTGTATTGGAGATTGCTGAACTTCATCGCATTCCAGTATCTTATGTCGATTCAAAGGAAAAACTTGGAAAATCATGTGGTATTGAAGTAAATGCAGCTGTCGTTGCGATTACTGAATAACCGTTTTTATGCTGTATTAGCATAAAGACTTTGTTTTTACCCCAAAAATGAACCACCTGGATGTGTGGTCTTACAAATTTACTTTCGAGAGGAGGACAAAACCGATGCCTACAATTAACCAATTAGTCCGCAAACCACGCAAATCAAAGGTTGCAGGATCAAAAGCTCCGGCACTTGGGAAAACTTATAACAGCTTCAAAAAGTCAATGACAAACGTAAACTCACCACAAAAACGAGGTGTGTGTACGCGTGTTGGAACTATGACACCAAAGAAACCGAACTCGGCACTTCGTAAATATGCACGTGTTCGTTTGACTAACACTTTAGAGGTAAATGCTTATATCCCTGGTGAAGGTCATAACTTACAAGAACACAGCGTTGTACTTATTCGCGGTGGACGTGTAAAAGACTTACCGGGTGTTCGCTACCATATCGTACGTGGTGCACTTGATACAGCTGGTGTAACTGGCCGTATGCAAAGTCGCTCAATGTATGGAGCTAAAAAGCCAAAAGTTAAGAAGTAATCATAAAAAAACTAGAGATTTTGTGAGCTTTTAGATGCTTACATATCCTATCGAAATCGAAAGGAGGAAACAATATGCCTCGTAAAGGTCCAGTAGCTAAACGTGATGTTCTACCAGATCCAATTTACAATTCAAAACTGGTTTCACGTCTTATTAACTCAATGATGGTTGACGGAAAGAAAGGTACTTCACAAAAAATCCTCTATGGTGCGTTCGAACTTGTCAAAGAACGTTCTGGGAAAGATCCATTGGAAGTATTTGAAGCAGCATTAGAAAACGTTATGCCGGTACTAGAAGTTCGTGCACGCCGTGTCGGTGGAGCGAACTACCAAGTTCCAGTTGAAGTACGTCCTGAACGCCGTACAACTTTAGGTTTACGTTATTTCGTAAACTACTCCCGTCAACGCGGTGAGAAAACAATGGAAGAGCGTCTTGCAAATGAAATTCTAGATGCGTCTAACAACACAGGTGCATCCGTCAGAAGACGTGAAGAATTGCACAAAATGGCAGAAGCGAACAAAGCATTCGCTCACTACCGCTGGTAATATCGGACATTATTAAAAGTCTAATCCACGGAAGGAGATAAACAACATGGAAAGAGAGTTCTCCTTAGAGAATACTCGTAACATTGGAATCATGGCTCACATCGACGCTGGTAAAACAACGACAACTGAGCGCATCCTTTATTACACTGGTCGTATTCACAAGCTAGGTGAAACACATGAAGGCGCATCTCAAATGGACTGGATGGAGCAAGAGCAAGAGCGTGGAATTACAATCACCTCTGCCGCTACAACAGCTCAATGGAAAGGTCACCGCGTAAACATCATCGATACACCAGGTCACGTAGACTTCACAGTTGAAGTAGAACGTTCTTTACGTGTACTTGATGGTGCTGTAACGGTTCTTGATGCACAATCAGGAGTTGAACCACAAACTGAAACAGTTTGGCGTCAAGCTACAAACTATAAAGTGCCACGCTTAGTCTTTGTAAACAAAATGGACAAAACAGGTGCAGATTTCCTTTACTCACTTAGTACACTCCATGATCGTCTAGGTGCTAATGCACACCCAATCCAATTACCAATTGGTGCGGAAGATCACTTTGAAGCGATTATTGATTTAGTTGAAATGAACGCAGTTTTCTACGGCGATGACACTGGTATGAATGTTGAAGTCCGTGAAATCCCTGAAGAACATCTTGCACAAGCAGAAGAATACCGTGAAAAGTTAATCGAAGCGGTTACTGAGTTTGATGAAGATTTAATGGAGAGATATTTGAACGGCGAAGAGCTATCTGTAGCTGAAATCAAAGGAGCAATTCGTAAAGCGACACTCGACGTAGATTTTTATCCGGTCGTATGTGGAACTGCGTTCAAAAACAAAGGTGTTCAACTCGTCCTTGACGCAGTTATTGACTACCTTCCTTCACCAGTTGACGTTATTCCGATGACAGGTACTAATCCTGATACGGAAGAAGAAGTTACACGTCCAGCAGACGACAATGGCCCATTCTCAGCACTTGCGTTTAAAGTTATGACGGATCCTTATGTAGGGAAACTTACATTCTTCCGTGTATATTCTGGGTCACTAAAAGCTGGATCATACGTTCAGAACACTTCTAAAGATAAGCGTGAGCGCGTAGGACGTATTCTACAAATGCATGCTGATTCCCGCGAAGAAATTTCTGAAGTACATTCCGGAGATATCGCTGCTGCAGTTGGATTGAAAGATACGGGTACAGGAGATACACTATGTGACGAGAAGTTTCCAGTTATTCTCGAATCTATGGACTTCCCAGAACCAGTTATTTCAGTTGCAATTGAACCTAAAACAAAAGCAGACCAAGATAAGATGGGTCAAGCTTTAGTTAAGTTACAAGAAGAGGATCCAACTTTCCATGCTCATACTGATGAGGAAACTGGCGAAGTTATTATTGCAGGTATGGGTGAACTTCACCTTGACGTACTCGTTGACCGTATGCGTCGTGAGTTTAACGTTGCTGCAAACGTTGGTGCTCCACAAGTATCTTATCGTGAAACATTCCGCCAAGCTGCGGAAGTTGAAGGTAAGTTCGTTCGTCAATCTGGTGGACGTGGACAATATGGACATGTTTGGGTTGAATTCTCACCAAACGAAGTGGGTGCAGGTTTCGAATTTATCGACAATATTGTCGGAGGATCTGTTCCACGCGAATACATCGGTTCTGTTGAAGCGGGTATCCGTGATGCACTCGATAACGGGGTAATCGCAGGATATCCACTAATCGACATTAAAGCACGTCTTTACGACGGTTCTTACCATGATGTTGACTCCAACGAGATGGCGTTTAAAATTGCTGGTTCTATGGCACTTAAAAACGCAGCTTCTAAAGTTAACCCGGTAATTCTTGAGCCAATGATGAAAGTCGACGTCATCATTCCTGAAGAGTACATGGGAGACATCATGGGTGATATTACATCACGCCGTGGACGTGTTGAAGGAATGGAAGCACGTGGTAACGCACAAGTTGTTGCTGCAATGGTTCCACTTGCTGAAATGTTTGGTTATGCAACTTCACTTCGTTCTAACACACAAGGACGTGGAGTTTTCTCAATGGTGTTCGATCACTATGAGGAAGTACCAAAATCAGTTTCAGAAGAAATTATTAAAAAGAATAAAGGCGAATAATTGTAATTCGCTGCGAATTCTAGTATAAGTAATTTATATGTACTAAGCTGTTGGAGCTTTATGCTCCAATAGCTATAAAAACTATTAAATGTTTATATTTTAAGGAGGCTTTCCATAATGGGTAAAGAAAAATTCGATCGTTCCAAGACACATGCTAATATTGGAACAATTGGTCACGTTGACCATGGTAAAACAACACTAACAGCTGCAATCGCAACAGTTCTTGCGAAAAGACTAGGTGGGACAGCTCAGTCATATGACCAAGTTGATAACGCACCTGAAGAAAAAGAGCGTGGAATCACGATTAACACGTCTCACATCGAGTACGAAACTGAAAACCGTCACTACGCGCACGTTGACTGCCCAGGTCACGCGGATTACGTTAAAAACATGATTACTGGTGCAGCACAAATGGACGGTGGGATTCTAGTTGTATCTGCAGCTGATGGCCCAATGCCACAAACTCGTGAACACATTCTACTTTCTAAAAACGTAGGTGTTCCATACCTAGTTGTCTTCATGAACAAATGTGACATGGTTGACGACGAAGAACTACTTGAACTTGTTGAAATGGAGATCCGTGATCTTCTTTCTGAGTATGACTTCCCTGGCGATGACATTCCTGTTATCCAAGGTTCAGCGCTTAAAGCACTAGAAGGCGACGAAGCTTACGAAGATAAAATTATGGAACTAATGGCTGCTGTTGATGACTATATCCCAACACCACCACGTCAAACTGACAAACCATTCATGATGCCTGTTGAGGATGTATTCTCAATCACAGGTCGTGGTACTGTTGCAACAGGACGTGTTGAGCGTGGGCAAGTTAAAGTAGGCGATACTGTTGATATTATCGGTATTGTTGAAGAAGCTAAACAAACAACTGTTACAGGTGTAGAAATGTTCCGTAAACTTCTAGATTACGCAGAAGCTGGAGACAACATCGGTGCACTTCTTCGTGGAGTGTCTCGTGAAGATATCCAACGTGGGCAAGTACTAGCTAAACCAGGTACTATTGTTCCGCACACAAGCTTCACTTCTGAAGTTTATGTTCTATCAAAAGAAGAGGGTGGCCGTCATACGCCATTCTTCTCAAACTACCGTCCTCAGTTCTACTTCCGTACAACTGACGTAACGGGTGTTATTGCACTTCCAGAAGGCGTAGAAATGGTTATGCCTGGCGACAACATTGAAATGAAGATCGAACTCATTTCTCCAATCGCTCTTGAAGAGGGTACGCGTTTCTCTATCCGTGAGGGTGGACGTACTGTTGGATCTGGCGTAGTTGCTTCAATCCAAAAATAATCGAAACTAATACGAAAACTCCTACCAGACGTGGTGGGAGTTTTTTTATTGTTTAGTTGTATGACTTTCCTGAAGAAGTTCAATCTAACTTTGGTGAGAAAATCCCTCAATCTACGATCACCTATTAAATTTACAATAAACTAGAATGAATTCAAGATTCCTCGCGCTCATTTTCATTGTTAAATTATGTTTGTTGACAGACATTGTGGATTTTGTTAACTTAGTAAAGTACACTTTAGTGCTTTAGCGTGATGAAATATTTAGGAGTGAAATATATTGAATGCTGTTCTGATTGCAGTTGTAGTTATGTTATTCTTGAGTCTAATTCGTGTGAATGTCGTATTGGCATTGGTTGTAGGCGCAATAGCGGGTGGTTTAACGGGTGGCCTTTCAATTGAAGCGACTATTGATGCATTTTCAAAAGGGCTTGGAGATGGTGCGAACATAGCGTTAAGCTATGCATTGTTGGGTGGATTCGCAGTCGCGATTTCCCAAACAGGAATTCCGCAATTGCTTGTTAATGGGATGTTAAAAGTCATCAAAAAAGATGGTGGTTCAGATCGTGCAGCACTTGGAAAAGTTTTAATCATTTTATTGATACTTCTGATGTCGATATTTTCTCAAAATCTAATACCCATTCATATTGCATTCATTCCATTATTGGTACCACCAATTCTACATGTATTAAACATGTTGAAAATAGATCGACGTTTGATTGCGTCTGTACTGACATTTGGCTTGACTGTGCCTTATATGCTTTTACCATATGGTTTTGGTTTTATTTTTCATGACTTATTAGCAAAGCAAATGAAACTTGCTGGCCTCACGATAGATATGGCGGATATTCCAAAAGCGATGATTATTCCTATACTAGGAATGGTTGTTGGTTTGTTAATAGCCGTTTTCATTTCGTATCGTAAACCAAGAGTTTATGAAGATAAGCAAATTGTGGTAACGGAAAATGTTATTGAAGTTAAAACACGTAATCTAGTATTTACTGTCATTGCATTAATTGGAACGTTAGCTGTGCAAATACCAACAGAGTCCATGATTGCGGGTGCGGTAACAGGAATACTCATTCTATATGTTACGGGCGCATTAAAATGGAAAGAAGCAGACGATCTAATTAACGATGGCATGAAAATGATGGCTTTCGTAGGATTTGTTATGATTGCGGCTAATGGGTTTGCGTCTGTTCTTAATGAAACTGGTCATGTGCTATTGTTAGTAGAAGGGTCAAGCGAATTGTTAGGGGATAATAAGGGACTGGCTGCATTATTAATGTTAGTCGTTGGTTTAATCGTGACGATGGGAATAGGATCTTCGTTTGCTACGATTCCAATCATTGCCTCGATCTTTGTTCCATTGAGTATGGCACTCGGGTTTAGTACGATTTCAATCATTGCGCTAGTCGGTACAGCTGCAGCGCTCGGAGATGCCGGATCACCTGCTTCTGATTCGACGTTAGGGCCAACAGCAGGGTTGAATGCGGATGGGCAACACAATCACATATGGGATTCCTGTGTGCCGACATTTATTCACTTTAGCATTCCGCTCCTCATCTTTGGTTGGATTGGAGTTATGTTACTAGCTTAAGCAAAGTAATTTTTCCGACTAATCGTTTCTATGTTGCATATCTACGAAACACCGATTATAATAAACAAAGCATCGAAACATCGGAAGCATCGAAAAGAATTTCGCCAAAAGACTTGCGGAATTCTTTTTCCTTGTGTATAATGTTGAATGTTGCTCTTTGACTGCGATGAAGCGAGAGGTTGCCGACACACCCGGCCGCATTGCCATGGCGAGTATGTGGGAAATTTTCGTGGAGAATGTCTATTAATTAGGCGAAAGGGAGGGAAAGTAATGGCAAAACAAAAGATTCGTATTCGTTTAAAAGCATATGATCACAGTATCCTTGATCAGTCTGCTGAAAAGATTGTAGAAACTGCAAAACGTTCTGGAGCAAGTGTATCGGGTCCGATACCACTACCGACAGAAAGATCTGTTTATACTATTCTACGTTCAGTGCACGTTAACAAGGATTCACGTGAACAGTTCGAAATGCGCACACATAAACGTCTTATCGATATTGTTAACCCGACACCACAAACTGTCGATGCGTTAATGAAACTCGATTTACCATCAGGCGTAGACATTGAAATCAAATTATAATTGAAACAAAGAAAGTTATTTTCAAAACCAAATGTGTTTTGGAAAAAGACTTTTTATAAATTACAGGAGGTGTGACAAATGACCAAAGGAATCTTAGGGAAAAAAATCGGTATGACGCAAGTGTTTGCTGAAAACGGTGATCTAATCCCAGTAACAGTGATTGAAGCTACTCCAAACGTTGTTCTTCAAAAGAAGACACAAGAAACGGACGGCTATGAAGCAATCCAACTAGGATTTAATGATAAAAGAGACAAGCTATCTAACAAACCTGAAAAAGGACACGTTGCGAAAGCTGGAACAACGCCTAAGCGCTTCATCCGCGAATTCCGTGGATTGGACGTTAACGCACACGAGGTTGGTCAAGAAGTCAAAGTTGATACATTCGCAGAGGGCGATGTTGTCGACGTTGTAGGTACATCAAAAGGTAAAGGTTTCCAAGGTGTTATTAAACGTTATGGCTATTCAATGGGACCTATGAGTCACGGATCACGTTTTCACCGTTCACCAGGTTCAAATGGATCTGTTGATGCACAACGTGTGTTCAAAGGACATAGACTACCAGGCCGTATGGGTAATCAAACAACAACGATTCAAAACCTTGAAATTGTAAGAGTTGACATTGAGCGCAACTTATTACTTATCAAAGGTAACGTTCCAGGATCACGTAAATCACTTATTCAAGTGAAAAGCGCGATTAAAGGGAACTAATTAATAAAGGAAGGAGGAAGTTGGAATGACAAAAGTATCCGTTCTAAGTCAAACTGGTTCTTCAGTTGGCGAAATTGAATTAAACGATGCTGTTTTTGGAATTGAGCCAAATGAAGCGATTTTGTTTGAAGCATTGGTCCAACAGCGCGCATCACTACGCCAAGGTAACCACAAAGTAAAAAACCGTTCTGAAGTTGCTGGCGGCGGACGTAAACCATGGCGTCAAAAAGGTACAGGTCGTGCACGTCAAGGTTCAATCCGTTCACCACAATGGCGCGGCGGTGGAGTTGTATTTGGTCCAACACCAAGAAGTTATGCATACAAACTACCGAAAAAAGTTCGCAGAATCGCTCTTTTATCTGCACTTTCATCAAAAGTACGTGAAGAGAACATTATCGTTCTTGACGCACTAACATTTGATGCACCGAAAACAAAAGAGTTCGTACAAGTATTAAAAGATCTTTCAGTTAACAAAAAAGCATTGATTGTTACTGCAGACCTCGATGAAACGGTGGCATTGTCCGCTCGTAACATTCCTGGAATCAGTGTAGTTGCTGCAAGCAGCCTTAATGTCTTAGACATCGTTGCACATGAGAAATTTGTAGTAACTAAAGCAGCAATAGAAAAAATAGAGGAGGTGCTTGGTTAATGGAAGCACGTGATATTTTAAAACGTCCGGTCATTACCGAGCGTACTTCTGATCAAATGGAATTCAAAAAATATACTTTCGATGTTGACACGCGCGCAAACAAAACACAAGTTAAGCACGCTGTTGAAGAAATCTTCGGAGTAAAAGTTGAAAAAGTAAATGTGCAAAACTACAAAGGCAAGTTCAAGCGTATGGGTAAACACGCTGGTTACACAAACAAACGCCGTAAAGCGATTGTTACACTAACTAACGACTCAAACGACATTGAACTATTCGAACTATAAGTTTCTATTAGTTTAGAAACATGATTATATGAAGGAGGGAAAACAAGGTGATTAAAAAATACAAACCTACCTCTAATGGACGTCGTAATATGACTTCTTCTGATTTCGCCGAAATTACTACGGATAAACCAGAAAAATCATTGCTAGCACCGGTTAAACGGTCAGGCGGACGTAACAATACAGGTCGGACTACTGTTCGTCACCAAGGTGGAGGCCATAAACGCCAATACCGTGTCATCGATTTCCAACGTCGGAAAGATGGCATTCCAGGACGCGTTGCTACGATCGAATACGATCCAAACCGTTCTGCGAATATCGCATTAATAAATTATGTGGATGGAGAAAAACGTTACATCCTTGCTCCAAAGGGTCTTCAAGTTGGAATGACAGTTTTGTCAGGTCCAGATGTTGATGCTAAAGTAGGTAACGCACTTCCTCTTGAAAACATTCCAATGGGTTCAACGATTCATAACATTGAATTGAAACCAGGAAAAGGTGGGCAACTTGTACGTTCAGCTGGTACATCTGCTCAACTTCTAGGTCGTGAAGGTAAATATGTTATTATTCGTCTTCAATCTGGTGAAGTACGTATGGTCCTTTCTGCTTGTCGTGCAACAATCGGTCAAGTTGGAAACGAACAACACGAACTTATTAACATCGGTAAAGCAGGTCGTTCACGTTGGTTGGGTAAACGCCCGGCAGTACGTGGATCAGCAATGAACCCGAACGATCACCCGCACGGTGGGGGAGAAGGACGTACTGGAATCGGTATGCCATCACCACTTACACCATGGGGCAAGCCAACACTTGGTTACAAAACACGCAAGAAAAACAATGCATCTGACAAACATATTGTTCGTCGTCGCAAGAAGTAAGTTAGAATCACTGCGGTTCAATACCTGGGCCGTAGTAAAATCAAGGAGGGAGGTTCTGACATGGGCCGAAGCTTGAAAAAAGGACCTTTTGCAGACGATCATCTTTTAAAGAAAGTCGATGCACAAAAAGGTTCAGAGAAAAAACAAGTAATTAGAACATGGTCAAGACGTTCAACAATTTTCCCGTCTTTCATCGGAATGACGATTGCAGTATATGATGGTCGCAAACACGTACCAGTCTATGTAACTGAAGATATGGTAGGTCACAAACTAGGTGAATTTGCTCCAACACGTACTTTTAGAAATCACGGTGGAGACGATAAGAAAACAGGTCGTTAATTGAGAGGAGGTAAATCTGATGCAACAAGCTAAAGCTACTGCCCGCACAGTCCGTATTGCTCCTCGTAAAGTTCGTCTTGTGGTTGATCTTATCAGAGGTAAGAAAATCGGTGAAGCTGTGGCAATTCTACGCCTGACGCCTAGAGCGGCATCTCCAGTTGTAGAAAAAGCATTAAATTCAGCCGTCGCAAACGCTGAACATAACTATGAAATGAATGTCGAAGACCTAATTGTTAGCGAAATCTTCGTTGATGAAGGACCGACATTGAAACGTTTCCGCCCACGTGCACAGGGACGCGCGAGTGCTATCAACAAACGCACAAGCCACATCACTGTCGTGGTAGCAGAGAAGAAGGAGGGATAATTCGTGGGTCAAAAAATACATCCTAACGGTTTACGGGTCGGTATCATCCGTGACTGGGAGTCAAAATGGTATGCAGAAAAAGATTATGCAACATTATTGCATGAAGACATAAAGATTCGTGAGTATATTGACAAGAAATTAGTTGATGCATCTATTTCTAAAGTAGAAATCGAACGTGCTGCAAAGCGTGTAAACATTTCTATTCACACTGCGAAACCTGGAATGGTAATTGGTAAAGGTGGCTCCGAAGTTGAAGCTCTCCGTAAACAATTAAATTCAATTACAGGCAAACGTGTTCACATCAACATTATCGAAATCAAACGTGCAGATCTTGACGCGAAATTAGTAGCAGAAGGTATCGCACGTCAATTAGAAGGCCGTGTTTCATTCCGTCGTGTGCAAAAACAAGCAATTCAACGTACACTTCGCGCTGGTGCGAAAGGAATTAAAACACAAGTTTCTGGACGTCTTGGCGGTGCAGACATCGCTCGTGCAGAACACTATAGTGAAGGTACTGTTCCTCTTCATACTTTACGTGCAGATATTGATTATGCACATGCAGAAGCTGATACTACATTTGGTAAGCTTGGCGTAAAAGTATGGATTTACAGAGGAGAAGTCCTTCCAGCGAGAAAGAAGAACTCTGAGGAAGGAGGCAACTAATATGTTAATGCCTAAACGAGTTAAATATCGTAGTGTATTCCGCGGTAACATGCGTGGAACAACAAAAGGTGGAGCAACAGTTGAATTTGGTGAGTACGGTCTACAGGCTCTTGAAGCATCATGGATCACAAACCGTCAAATTGAAGCAGCACGTATCGCAATGACACGTTACATGAAACGTGGCGGGAAAGTTTGGATCAATATTTTCCCACACAAACCATATACAAAAAAGCCTCTTGAAGTTCGGATGGGTTCCGGTAAGGGTGCTGTTGAGGGCTGGGTAGCAGTTGTTAAACCTGGTAGAATCATGTTTGAAATTGCAGGTGTCGAAGAAGAGGTAGCTCGTGAAGCACTTCGTCTTGCATCTCACAAGCTTCCTATTAAAAGTAAGTTTGTAAAACGTGAAGAAATTGGTGGTGAATCTAATGAAAGCTAAAGAAATCCGTGACTTAACAACTGCAGAGATTGAGCAACAAGTGAAATCACTGAAAGAAGAGCTTTTCAACCTTCGCTTCCAATTGGCGACTGGTCAATTAGAAAACACTGCACGCATCGGTCAAGTTCGTAAATCGATCGCGCGCATGAAAACAGTAATACGTCAAAGAGAAATCAGTGCAAATAACTGATGAAGGAGGTTCCAACTATGACTGAGCGTAATGAGCGCAAAGTGTATACGGGGCGCGTTGTTTCTGACAAGATGGATAAAACAATTACAGTACTTGTCGAAACGCAAAAGAAGCATTCCTTATACGGTAAACGCATGAAGTATTCTAAGAAGCATAAAGTTCATGACGAGTTGAACGAAGCTAAAATGGGAGATATCGTTCGCATTACAGAAACGCGTCCGCTATCAAAATCAAAACGTTTCCGCCTAACTGAAATCGTCAAAAAAGCAATCGTTATTTAATAGATATCGGATCCTTAAATCCGAGGGGAGGTAGCCTCAATGATTCAACAAGAAAGTCGTATGAAAGTCGCCGATAACTCTGGCGCTCGTGAAGTTCTTACAATTAAAGTACTTGGTGGTACTGGACGCAAAGTAGCCAATATTGGTGATGTAGTTGTCTGTACAGTGAAAAAAGCAACACCAGGTGGCGTTGTTAAGAAGGGTGAAGTCGTCAAGGCTGTTATCGTGCGTACAAAAACTGGTGTTCGTCGTAACGACGGATCATATATTACATTTGATGAGAACGCATGCGTAATCATCCGGGACGATAAGAGCCCACGTGGAACACGTATTTTTGGACCTGTTGCTCGCGAACTACGCGACAACAATTTCATGAGAATTATTTCTCTGGCTCCAGAAGTACTTTAATTAACATGACAGTGCAAACAGGAGGTGCGACAGAATGCATGTAAAAAAAGGCGATAAAGTTATGGTCATTTCCGGGAAAGACAAAGGCAAGACCGGCGTGATCCTAGCAGCTATTCCTAAAAAGGAACGTGTGATTGTTGAAGGTGCAAACATCGTTAAGAAACACACAAAACCAAATCAGGAAAACCCTCAAGGCGGAATTATGAGCGTAGAGGCAGCGATCCATGTTTCAAACGTCATGCTAATCGACCCTAAGACTAACGAGCCAACTCGTGTAGGGTACAAGATTGAAGATGGCAAAAAAGTTCGTGTTGCTAAAAAATCCGGTGTAGTACTGGATAAATAAGTAGCCGTTGAAAGGAGGTCCAATAGATGAGCCGTTTTAAAGAGAAGTTTGTAAACGAAGTTACACCTGCTCTCATGAGCAAGTTTGAATATACATCAGTGATGCAAGTTCCTAAAGTGGACAAAATCGTAATCAACATGGGTGTTGGTGACGCTGTTCAAAATACGAAAGCACTCGATGCTGCTGTAGAAGATTTGACAATCATTTCTGGTCAAAAACCAGTCGTCACAAAAGCGAAGAAATCAATCGCTGGATTCCGTCTTCGTGAAGGAATGCCAATTGGAACTAAAGTTACATTACGCGGTGAGCGTATGTATGAATTCCTAGATAAACTGATTTCTATTTCATTACCACGCGTTCGTGACTTCCGCGGTGTTTCAAAAAGAGCATTCGACGGTCGTGGAAACTATACGCTTGGTGTTAAAGAGCAATTAATCTTCCCTGAAATCGACTATGACAAAGTATCTAAAATTCGTGGTATGGACATCAACATCGTAACTACTGCTAATTCAGATGAAGAAGCACACGAATTGCTTAAGCAGTTCGGCATGCCATTCCAGAAGTAAATAAGAGGGAGGCGAAATCATGGCTAAAAAATCAATGATTGCAAAACAAAAACGTACACATAAATTTAAAGTGCAAGAGTACACGCGTTGTGAACGTTGTGGACGACCGCATTCTGTATATCGTAAATTCATGCTTTGCCGTATTTGTTTCCGCGAACTAGCGTACAAAGGACAAATTCCTGGCGTTAAAAAAGCAAGCTGGTAATCCCCTAATATGGGAAGGAGGTCAATGAAATGACAATGAGTGATCCGGTCGCAGACATGCTTACTCGCATCCGTAACGCGAACATGGTTCGTCACGAGAAGCTAGAAGTACCTGCTTCAAACATGAAAAGAGAAATTGCTGAAATTCTAAAGCGTGAAGGTTTCGTCCGTGATGTTGAATTTGTTAAAGACAACAAACAAGGCATCATCCGAATCTTCCTTAAATATGGTCAAAATGAAGAACGAGTTATTACTGGTCTTAAACGTATTTCAAAACCTGGTCTTCGTGTTTATGCAAAATCCGAGGAAGTTCCAAAAGTATTGAATGGTTTAGGTATCGCACTCGTTTCTACATCTAACGGCATCCTTACTGACAAGGAAGCACGTGCTAAACAAGTAGGCGGCGAAGTCGTAGCTTACGTCTGGTAATTTGTAACAATTGAATGGAGGTGCAATTGAATGTCCCGTATAGGAAAAAAGCCGATTGAAGTACCTGAACAAGTTACAGTTACTCTTTTAGAAGATAACGTGGTAACTGTTAAAGGACCAAAAGGCGAACTTACAAATAAATTTAACCAAGATATTAAGATCGAAAAAGAAGATAACGTTATTACGTTAATTCGACCATCAGAATCAAAACAACACCGTTCTATCCATGGAACAACACGTTCACTTTTAGATAATATGGTGACAGGCGTTTCTAAAGGATTTGAACGTTCACTTGAACTTGTTGGGGTAGGTTACCGTGCACAACTTCAAGGAAACAAACTAATTCTTAGCGTCGGTTATTCTCATCCGGTTGAATTTATACCGGAAGATGGTGTTCAGATCGAAGTTCCTGAAAATACTAAAATTAAAATAACTGGTATTGATAAAGAACGCGTTGGTGCTCTTGCATCTAAGATTCGTCAAGTACGTCCACCTGAGCCATATAAAGGTAAAGGAATTCGTTATCAAGGCGAAAAAGTACGTAGTAAAGAAGGTAAAACAGGTAAATAATACCGCATAGGTATTTGGAAGGAGTGACCACGATGATTACGAAAAATGATAGAAACGCTGTCCGTAAAAAGCGTCATTCACGCGTACGTCGAAAAATTAGCGGTACTGCAGCACGTCCTCGCTTAAACGTTTATCGTTCAAACAAGCATATCTATGCTCAATTGATTGATGATGTTAGTGGAGTAACGATTGCAAGCGCATCGACAATGGATAAAGACTTTGGTCTAGAGTCTAAAGCGGACACTGAAGCTGCTGCTAAAGTTGGCGAGTTAATCGCGAGTAAAGCCGGAGAGAAAAACGTCAAGTCGGTTGTATTCGACCGTGGCGGTTACCTATTTCACGGCCGTGTAAAAGCTCTAGCTGACTCAGCACGTGAAAATGGTCTGGAATTTTAATTAAAAGGAGGGACATATTTAATGCGTCGTAATGATCAGAATAAAAGTGAATTTGAAGAACGCGTAGTTACGATTAACCGTGTTGCTAAAGTTGTAAAAGGTGGACGTCGTTTCCGTTTTACTGCTCTCGTTGTAGTCGGCGACAAAAACGGTAGAGTCGGTTTTGGAACTGGGAAAGCACAAGAAGTTCCAGAGGCTATCCGCAAAGCAATTGAAGATGCTAAGAAAAACCTAATTACCGTGCCAATGGTTAGAGGAACAACACCACACGAAATTCTTGGACGCTTTGGTGCAGGTCAAGTTCTAATTAAACCTGCTGCACCTGGTACTGGAGTTATCGCAGGCGGACCTGTCCGTGCTGTACTCGAACTAGCTGGTATTACAGATATTCTTTCAAAATCCCTTGGTTCAAGCACACCAATTAACATGGTACGTGCAACGATTTCAGGACTAGAGAATTTGAAACGTGCAGAAGATGTTGCAAAATTGCGCGGAAAAACTGTAGAAGAACTGCTAGGTTAAGGGGGGAAAGACAATGGCGAACAAACTCGAAATTACCCTTACAAAAAGTGTGATCGGTTCAAAACCGGCACAACGTAAAACAGTCCAAGCTTTAGGGCTAAACAAGATTAACCAGACGGTTGAACATCAAGACAATGTTGCAATTCGTGGCATGGTCAATGTAGTATCCCACCTGGTTACTGTAAAAGAGTCATAATTCTGTTTTTCTTATTAAGGAGGTGCCAATGAAATGAACTTACATGAAATGAAACCAGCAGTAGGTGCTCGTAAAACACGGAAACGTATTGGACGTGGTATCGGTTCTGGCTTTGGAAAAACTTCTGGTAAAGGGCATAAAGGTCAAAATGCTCGTTCCGGCGGTGGTACTCGTCTAGGATTTGAGGGTGGTCAAACACCATTATTCCAAAGACTTCCTAAACGTGGATTTACAAACATCAACCGTAAAGAATATACAGTTGTAAATATCGATAAATTAAACCTTTTTGAAGAAGGCACAGTAGTAACACCCGAATTGTTAATCGAAACGGGTATTGTTAGCAAAACTAAATCAGGTATCAAGATTCTAGGTAATGGAACACTTGAGAAAAAGATTACAGTTAAGGCCCACAAATTCTCTGCTGCTGCTAAAGAAGCTATTGAAAAAGCCGGCGGACAAACCGAGGTGATTTAATGTTTAAGACGATCTCTAACTTTATGCGCGTTAAAAATATAAGAGATAAAATTCTTTTTACGTTGTTAGTCTTACTTGCATTTAGATTAGGTGCGTTTATTCCCGTACCCAATGTCGATGCAACAGCACTACAGCAAACAGATCACAGTTTAATCGGGTTTCTTAATATTTTCGGCGGTGGTGCTTTGGCAAACTTCTCCATTCTAGCAATGGGAATTATGCCATACATCACAGCGTCCATCATCATGCAATTACTACAGATGGATGTTGTACCTAAATTTACTGAGTGGGCGAAAGAAGGAGACGTTGGAAGACGTAAACTAGCACAATTTACAAGATACTTCACAATTGTGTTAGCCTTTATTCAAGCAATCGCAATGTCATTCGGCTTTAATAGAATGTACGGCGGAACACTTATACAAGATGAAGGTATTGCAACCTATGTAGTTATTGCAATTGTTCTTACAGCTGGAACTGCATTCCTGTTATGGCTCGGTGAAAAGATTACAGAAAGAGGCGTTGGAAATGGTATTTCCATCATCATCTTCGCTGGAATCGTCGCTGGGATCCCAACTGCAGCCAACGAGTTGTATGCAACTCAAATTCAAGATGCGGGTGACGCATTATTTATAAAGTTAGCGATTATGGCACTGTTACTTCTAGTTGTCGTTGCTGTAACTGTCGGCGTTATTTACGTACAAGAAGCACTTCGTAAAATTCCGGTTCAATATGCTAAGCGGGCAACTGGCCGTGGTCAATCGACGTCAGGTCAACAAACGCATATGCCATTGAAACTTAACGCAGCAGGTGTTATCCCAGTAATCTTTGCAGTGGCGTTTTTCATCACACCACAATCAATTGCATCGTTTTTCGGGGAAAGTAATGTAACGGCGACAATAATTAACATATTTGATTATACAAACCCGGTAGGAATGGTTATTTATGTAGCGCTCATTATTGCTTTCACTTATTTCTACGCATTTATTCAGGTTAATCCTGAAAACATTGCGGATAATTTGAAAAAGCAAGGCGCATATATTCCAGGTATTCGTCCAGGTCATGATACAGAGAGTTATTTAACAAGCACTTTGTATAGATTAACGTTTGTTGGGTCAATCTTCCTTTCAATCGTTGCGGTGATGCCGATTATATTCATTAATTTAGCCAATCTGCCACAGTCATTACAAATTGGAGGAACAAGTTTACTAATTGTAGTCGGTGTTGCACTGGAGACGATGAAACAACTTGAATCACAACTTGTAAAAAGGCATTATAAAGGATTCATGAAATAAACTTCTTAAAGGAAGAATGGAAGTACATTCTTTAAGGTAAAATTGAAGTACATTCTTCTTCCCTATTGAAGAAAAGTGTGGAGGTTAAACCGTATGAACATCATACTTATGGGTTTGCCGGGTGCTGGAAAAGGCACACAGGCAGACAATATTGTTGAAAAGTACGATACTCCTCATATTTCTACAGGCGATATGTTCCGAACAGCTATTTCTGAAGGTACAGAACTTGGTGTTAAAGCAAAATCGTATATGGATCAAGGAGCATTAGTTCCTGATGAAGTAACGATTGGTATCGTACGTGAACGTTTGAGTAAACCGGATTGCGATAAAGGATTCCTGTTAGACGGATTCCCGCGCACTGTTCCTCAAGCGGAAGCACTGGATGCACTTTTATCGGACATGGGCCGAAAAATCGAGTACGTTCTAAATATTGAAGTAGATTCGAAAGAACTTGTTAAACGCTTAACAGGTCGCCGGATTTGTAAAGTATGCGGAACGTCTTATCATTTACTATTCAATCCGCCAAGGGTTGAAGGTGTTTGTGATAAAGATAACGGCGAACTTTATCAGCGTGAGGATGACAATCCTGAAACTGTTAAAAATCGTCTGGAAGTAAATATGACACAAACTGCACCACTTCTAGCATTTTATGATGCGAAAAGTGTGCTCACAAATATCGATGGTCAACAGGACATCGGTGACGTTTTCAAAGAGCTGGACGTAATCCTTCAGGGGAACGGACAGTAATCCTTTCCGGGCTCATGCTAATTGCTAGTCGGGAAGGTTATTTCACACAAAGAGCTGCAAAAGCATATGATGCCCGGGATAAGAACTGCAAGAGTTCTCTGAGGCGTAAAGGTTTTAGGTCGAAAAAGTATTACACTTAATTCTGTACCTAAATCTGGAATAACGTAGCTTAGGAACTCATCCAAGGCAATCTGGACGGTCGTGTCCATTCCTAAAAGCATATTAACCACAACGCTTGTGGGCAAAGATTTGTTTAAGGGAAACCAAATGTGACTGACGTCTTTCAAACATCACTCTTGCGTTCCAGACATATGTTGAAGGAAGCTTTAAAGGCGACTGATGCCGATTGATGGTGAGAACCTTTATTGATAGAGAAGGGAGACAGGATTGATGACGAAAGACGATGTAATCGAAGTTGAAGGTACTGTAGTCGAAACGTTGCCAAACGCGATGTTTAAAGTTGAGCTTGAAAACGGCCATACGATTCTTGCGCATGTTTCAGGAAAAATCCGTATGCACTTTATCCGTATCCTGCCTGGCGACAAAGTAACTATGGAACTTTCTCCTTATGATTTGACGCGCGGTCGTATCACGTACCGTTTCAAATAAACTTTTGTACTCCGGAATATGAAGGAGGTTGGGTAAGATGAAAGTTAGAGCATCTGTAAAACCGATCTGTGAAAAATGTAAAGTTATTCGCAGACGTGGGCGAGTAATGGTTATCTGTGAAAATCCAAAACACAAACAAAGACAAGGCTAAATTGAAGGAGGTGCACAATCAATATGGCACGTATTGCTGGAGTAGATATTCCGCGTGATAAGCGCATTGTTATTTCTTTGACATATGTATTCGGAATTGGTAAGACAACTGCACAACAAGTATTGGCAGCAGCCGGCGTTTCAGAAGAAACTCGCGTTCGCGACCTTACTGATGCAGAACTCGATAAAATCCGTACAGAAATTGACAGTTTGAAAGTAGAAGGTGACCTTCGTCGTGAATCTTCCCTTAACATCAAACGTTTGATGGAAATTGGAAGCTTCCGTGGAATGCGTCATCGTCGTGGACTTCCAGTTCGCGGACAAAACACGAAAAACAACGCCCGTACTCGTAAAGGCGCTAAAAAAGCAATTAGAAGATAAATATACGTAAAGGAGGTTTCTTCTTAACATGGCTAAAGGTAAAAAACAAACAACACGTCGTCGTACGAAAAAGAATATCGAATCCGGTATTGCACATATCCGTTCGACGTTTAACAATACAATTGTTACAATTACTGACATGCAAGGTAACGCACTTTCATGGTCAAGTGCTGGTGCACTAGGATTTAGAGGATCCCGTAAATCAACACCATTTGCTGCACAGATGGCTGCAGAAACTGCTGCAAAAACATCTATGGAGCATGGCTTGAAAACTCTAGAAGTTACTGTAAAAGGTCCGGGTGCTGGACGTGAAGCTGCAATTCGTTCACTACAAGCTGCAGGTCTTGAAGTAACTGCAATTAGAGACGTAACTCCGGTTCCACATAACGGATGCCGTCCACCAAAACGCCGCCGTGTATAATGGCTTTATCTCCATTTGATTGAGAAACACATTTTTTGGTAAAAATGAATGGTAAGACTGCAATTTGCCGTCTGTGAATATCGATTTCAATATGGAACGGCCATTTAATACGACGTTTTGAAGGAGGGTAAACGAATGATCGAAATTGAGAAACCAAAGATTGAAACAGTAAAAATCAGCGATGATTCCAAATTCGGGAAGTTTATCATTGAACCACTTGAGCGTGGCTACGGGAATACTTTAGGGAATTCCCTTCGTCGAATTCTTTTGTCTTCACTACCAGGAGCAGCTGTAACTTCTATTCAAATTGATGGTGTTCTTCATGAATTCTCTACTGTTGAGGGTGTCGTTGAAGATGTAGCATCTATCATTTTGAATGTGAAAAGAATTGCCCTGAAAATCTATTCAGATGAAGAGAAGGTAATTGAAATTGATGTTAAAGGTGAAGGTGTCGTTACTGCTGCGGATATTACCCATGACAGTGATGTAGAGATCCTGAATCCTGAATTGCCGATTGCAACGCTTGGGAAAAATGGTCACTTACGCATGCGCATGTATGCAGTTCGTGGTCGTGGCTATGTTTTAGCTGAAACAAACAAACGGGAGGATCTTGCAATTGGTGTCATTCCGATTGACTCGATTTATACACCTGTATCACGTGTTAATTTCCAAGTTGAAAATACTCGGGTTGGACAATTGTCAAACTTTGACAAGTTAACATTGGATGTTTCAACAAATGGTAGCATTGGTCCAAAAGAAGCTGTAGCACTCGGAGCAAAAATTCTTACTGAGCATTTGAATATATTTGTCAACATGACGGATGAAGCACAAACAGCGGAAATTATGGTAGAAAAAGAAGAAGATCAAATCGAAAAAGTTCTGGAAATGACTATTGAAGAACTTGATTTGTCAGTTCGATCTTATAACTGCCTAAAACGCGCGGGCATTAATACTGTCCTTGAGCTTTCAAATAAATCAGAAGAAGAAATGATGAAAGTACGTAATCTAGGCCGCAAATCACTTGAAGAAGTGAAAGCAAAACTAGATGACCTTAATCTTGATTTAAGAACAGAAGATTAATTGAATTTATAGGTTGAAGGAGGGAAACTCTTATGGCATACAGAAAACTTGGACGTACAAGTTCACAACGTAAAGCGTTGCTTCGCGACCTTACAACTGATCTTATCGTACATGAAAGCATTCAAACGACAGAAGCACGCGCAAAAGAATTGCGTTCAGTCGTTGAAAAAATGATTACACTTGGTAAACGTGGAGATTTACATGCACGTCGTCAAGCTGCACAATATATGCGTCGTGAGCTAGTTGAAATTACAAATGCGGAAGGTGAAGACGTTGAAGTCTTTGCAATCCAGAAATTATTTGATGATGTAGCACCACGCTATGCAGAACGTCAAGGTGGATATACACGTATCATGAAAATGGGTCCCCGTCGCGGTGACGGTGCACCTGTAGTAGTAATTGAACTAGTCTAATTTTGACGGGGTGTGTATGGCGAACGCTTGTCCACACCCCTTTTTTAAAACGATTTATACGACAATTTAAAGCTGAGTGTTACGATCAGCAGGTTACTTACTGCCTGGTCTAGCTCTACGCACCTCATCCGCGATACTGGACATGAGCACTCCAGTATTCGTTATAGATTTGAGCGCATTTCTTCGGATGAGGTGCGCGCTTTTTTTTATTTAAAAATAATGAATTCCTTGGCATTTGGCAAGGGATTTTTATCTCTATACATAGAAAGAATGCTGGAGGTGATGGCGATGAAGGAAATCTTATCAATGGAAAATGTCTCATATTCGTATCCGACTGATGATGAAGAAGAGGTGCAAAAGGCAATAGATGGTGTGACTTTTTCAGTTCATGATGGTGAATGGATTGCAATTGTTGGGCATAATGGTTCGGGTAAATCCACTTTGGCTAAACTAATGATTGGTTTGTTATTCCCAGAAGATGGTGTCGTTCGTGTTTTTGGTGAGGAATTGACCAATGAAAACATATGGCATATTAGGTCACGGTTGGGCATCGTATTTCAAAATCCAGATAATCAATTTGTCGGTTCTACGGTACAAGATGACGTTGCATTTGCACTTGAAAATAACGGGATCCCATTTGAAGAAATGGTTAAGCGCGTTCATGAATCGTTACAACAAGTTAAGATGGGTGACTTCCTTGACCATGAACCTCACCATTTATCAGGCGGTCAGAAACAACGTGTCGCAATTGCAGGTGCGCTTGCACTACGACCGAACTTATTAATAATGGATGAAGCCACTTCTATGCTCGATCCACAGGGGCGAGATGAAGTGATTCACATTGTGCAACAATTAAAAGAAAAAACAAATCTCACAGTGATTTCAATTACACACGACTTGGAAGAAGCCCTTCTTGCAGACCGAATAATTGTGATGAATCAAGGAACAGTACTACAAACAGGTACGCCAGCGGAAATATTTAAAAGAGGCGAAGAATTAGAATCAATTGGTCTTGACTTGCCATTTGCAATGAGGGTGTCGACACTCTTACGTAAAAGTGGATTAAATTTAAATGGTGAACATATGACTGAAGAAGAGTTGGTGAATGAATTATGGACATCTCACTTCAAAAAGTAGGGTATTTATATAGTAAAGATACGCCTTTTGAAAAGAGAGCATTGTACGATGTAGATGCAAGCATCCAATCAGGCGCCTACACTGCGATTATTGGTCATACTGGTTCAGGCAAGTCAACACTGCTGATGCATCTGAACGGGCTTCTGAAGCCTTCTGAGGGTATCGTGAAGATTGGTGATACCACAATTTCAGCTGGTACGAAGACGAAAGGTTTAAAAGATGTCAGACGTCATGTGGGTATTGTCTTTCAATTTCCGGAACATCAATTATTTGAAGAGACAGTTGTCAAAGATATTATATTTGGCCCCATGAATTTTGGTGTCTCTGAAGAAGAGGCAAAACAACGTGCCTACGAATTGATTACACTGTTAGGGCTCCCAGAAGACGTTGCTGACAAGTCACCTTTTGATTTGTCAGGCGGTCAAATGCGACGTGTTGCGATTGCAGGCGTTCTTGCATTTAAACCTTCCGTCCTCATTCTAGATGAGCCGACAGCAGGACTGGATCCTCGTGGACGAAAAGAGATTATGGAATTATTTAGCCAACTTCATAAAAAAGAAAATTTAACAACAATTCTTGTTACACATAGTATGGAAGATGCGGCAAGATATGCAGATCAAGTAATCGTTATGAGCGATGGAACATCTGTTATGACGGGAACACCAGAAGAAGTTTTTTCGGATGAAGAGAAGTTATCTTCTTACAGATTAGGTTTACCGCGTTCAGTACAGTTTCAGCGGAATTTAGAGCGGAAACTTGGTCGGAAGTTATCGACCATTGCCCTCACTGAAGAACAGCTGGCTAGTCTCATAACGGAATCGGCATTAGAAGAAGGTGCTGATTCATGTTAGAAAAGATGATTTTTGGACGGTATATACCGGGTGATTCATTTGTCCATAAACTGGATCCGCGTTCAAAATTATTATTCGTTCTCTTTTTCGTCATTGCTGTTTTCTTTGCAAATAATGTCGTTACTTATGCATTATTAATTGCATTTACTTTTTTCGTCATTTTTATCTCAAGAATTCGTCTTTACTTTTTATTGAACGGCTTAAAACCGATACTAATTTTAATTATATTCACCTTTTTCATGCATATTTTCTTTACAAAAGAAGGAATTCTCCTTGTCGATTTAAAGATTGTTAAAATTTATGAAGAAGGACTTCGTCAAGGGATTTTCATTTCCATCAGGTTTCTTGTTCTTGTTTTAATGACCTCGATTTTAACGTTGACTACTTCTCCTATTTCGATAACAGATGGAATGGAAGATTTGTTAAATCCCTTAAAACGAATTAAATTACCTGTTCACGAACTTGCCCTCATGATGTCGATTTCGCTTAGGTTCATCCCAACATTAATGGACGAGACCGACAAAATATTGAAAGCGCAACTTGCACGTGGCTCAGACATTAGTACAGGTAACATTAAACAACGAATTCGGGCAGTAATTCCATTGCTTGTGCCACTTTTCGTCAGTGCCTTCAAACGAGCTGAGGAGCTTGCCATCGCAATGGAAGTTCGGGGATATCGAGGTGGCGAAGGACGCACGCGCTATAGACAATTGAAATGGGGCGGCGGCGATACATTCTCTATGGTATTACTGATGTTACTAGTTGCTGCCCTTTATACTTTGAAAGCGTAGGGGGTTGAAAAGATGAATCGTGTTAAAGCGACTGTCGCTTATGATGGGACAAGTTTTGCGGGCTATCAGTCGCAACCCGGTGGCCTACGAACTGTCCAATCAGAAATTGATAAAGCATTGGTGAAAATCCATAAAGACAAAGGAATTCACTCGGTTGCAAGTGGTAGAACGGATGCGGGTGTACATGCAAATGGGCAAGTCATTCACTTCGATACTCCGCTAACCTTGCCGACTGATCGCTGGCAAATGGCATTGAATGTCTTGCTACCAAAGGATATTCGTATTGTCGAGGCAGAATATGTAGATGAAAACTTTCACGCACGCTATTCTGCAACCGGAAAAACTTATGTCTATAAATGGTCGTCTGCAAAAGTTCATAGTCCGTTTGAGCGGAATTTGTCCGTCCATCTCGAGAGATGGAATCCCGATGTGGAAGAGATGAAAAAAGCAGCGGCTTATTTAATAGGGAAACATGACTTCACTAGTTTTTGTTCATCGAAAACTGCTACATCAAATCGGGTACGAACGATTCGATTATTAACGCTTGAAAAAAGTGATGATGAATTAATCATGACAATTGAAGGCGATGGTTTTTTGTATAATATGGTGCGAACAATTGCAGGCATGTTGCTTGCGGTAGGTATAGGTTGGCATACTCCTGAAAACGTCAAGGAAATCCTTGAATTAAAGGATCGAAAAGAAGCCAGCAAAACAGCTCCAGCACACGGTTTGTACTTGGAGAATGTAACTTATTAAAATTAAAGCAACTTCACCACGTGTTTTTTTATAAAACGCTTGACTTAATTGCATATTCGGTATAAGATAAGTAGTGGTATTTCTAAAACCCCACAAAAAAGCCCCGGAAGGTTATTTGTGTTTAGGGATATAGATAAAAAACGGGAAATTTATAGGTATATTAGGAGGATTTAAACATGCGTACAACATTCATGGCTAAAGGTCACGAAGTAGAGCGTAAATGGCTCGTTATCGACGCTGAAGGACAGACTTTAGGTCGTCTTGCATCAGAAGTTGCAGCACTTTTACGCGGTAAACATAAACCAACATTCACACCTCACATTGACAACGGTGATCATGTCATCATCATCAATGCTGAGAAAATTCATCTTACAGGTAATAAACTAAAAGATAAAAAATACTACCGTCACTCAGGATATACAGGTAGCTTGAAAGAGCGTACAGCGCTTGAAATGCGTACAAACTACCCAACTAAAATGCTAGAACTTGCAATCAAAGGAATGCTTCCAAGAGGTCCTTTAGGTAGCCAAGTTTATAGAAAACTAAATGTATATGCTGGTCCGGATCATCCACATGCAGCACAAAATCCAGAAGCTTACGAGCTTATCGGATAAATTAGAGGAGGAAAATAGCTTTGGCACAAGTACAATATCTCGGCACTGGCCGTCGTAAAAGTTCAGTAGCTCGTGTGCGTCTCGTACCTGGTGATGGTAAAATTATCATCAACAACCGTGATGCAGAAGACTACGTACCATTTGAAACACTTCGTGAAATTATTAAACAACCACTTAACACTACAGAAACTCTAGGAAGCTACGATATTCTTGTAAATGTTCACGGTGGAGGATATACAGGACAAGCTGGAGCAATTCGTCATGGTGTTGCACGTGCGCTTTTACACGTTGACCCTGATTTCCGCCCAGCACTTAAAAAAGCAGGATTCTTAACACGTGATCCACGTATGAAAGAACGTAAAAAACCAGGTCTTCGCGGCGCTCGTCGTGCACCTCAGTTCTCAAAACGTTAATATCATTTTCATATCAACGTTTACAACCTCTTCCCGAGAATCGGGAAGAGGTTTTTTCATGCGAATAAATTGAATTGAATAGCTATCAAGATCCTTGAATATGCGAGCGGTTTTTCTTTCAGGGCATTAGAGACAAGTGTGTAGCTATTCATAGCGTATTTAATTCGCTATAAATAAAGCTTGATTTAATAGCCTTTAACCAAATCCCTGCTTCGTAATTACTAAACATTTTTTATTGAACGGTTAAAAAGAAGAGATGACTTTTGTTCTGGTCAAAAGTCATCCCAAGAATTTGAAACGATTATCCTCTATTTCTTTCGATCTCAGCACCGGTAAATGTGAGCGGACCAATAACAGTTGGTCCAGCAACAGATGCTTGGGCTGTGAGGATATAAGTTACAGGATTGTTTCCTGAAATAGGAGTATTTCCTGTCGTCTGAGGATTATCTACATGAGAAAAGTGGTTGATCAAGTTATTTTCGAAGTTACCGCCTTCAACTTCTTCTACTGCAGAAAATATCTCAGTTCCGGCTACAACAGCATTACGAAAAATTCTGTATGTGATAACCGAAGTAACAGGTGAGAAATATCCTACAGTAGCATTTAACCAAACACGGTCAAAAGCATCATCGAGATTTAGTGTAATTCTACCGAGTTCAGTCGGTGCAGCTGTTGAAATAGGAATAGATGCTTGTCCAGCTCTATTAATAGGTAACTGAAAAACTTGAAACTCAGTTAACAAACCTTTTCCTTTTCCTTTTCCTCCATGAGCGTCATGTTTTTTATCATGTCCTTCATGTTTGCAGCATTCATAACAATCCTTCTTTTTATTATCTTTTTCCTTTGGCATTTTTGTTTCCTCCCTTCATCATTTGATACCTTACTATATGAGGATTTTCTAGTAATGATTGGACAAACTATCCCAAAGTTATTTTATACTTAGTAAAGTTTAAAGATTGTTCTCTTCGTGTGGAGGATGTTTATGAGTTCTTTTGGGAACAACGTAATTGTATTAGTTTCGTAATTAATGGATTTTGGTGGAATACTAGATTGAAGGAGTTATTTCTAGTTGGTTGAGGTAACGAATAAGAAAATCTTCGCTGAAAGATTTTACGGGGAGATTTGATGATACCTTTGAGTGTAAAATAGATTGAACGCAGATGAAGTATAGGTGGTGTATTTATGGTCACTTGAAAAGTCTCTGCAACCAACAGGCGAATCCAAAACTATTAATATAATGACCCAATACATGTTCGTGCCCGTCGTCATTCTATAGTGTTGCATAATCCGATCATCCGCAGCTTGTTGAGCTTTTCCACTAGCATCATTGACTAGTTTTCTTTGGATTTCTATAATATCCTCTTCCAAATCTAATACTTTTCAAATCCTTTTCTCACTTGGAAGGTTTTTTTGATTCTTCCTGATCACTTCCTCTCTCATAGGCTTATTTCTTCCATAATGATATAATTTATAAATAGATAAAGTGATTTGTAATGTTGCTCCTAAGGAGAATGTTTTGATGGAAAAAATGATTTATTTTCTTGTTATGATTTGTTTCGTTCTATTACCTATCGGGTGTACGCCAGAAGACAAAGAAGAAAAAACTACTTTAATGATTTCTGCGGCAGCGAGTTTGACAGATGTGCTGAATGAGTTGAAGCCGATATTTGAGGATGAACATCCATCGATCGAACTTACCTTTAATTACGGAGGTTCTGGTAAATTAGCGCAAATGATTATTCAGGGTGCGCCTTCGGATGTATTTCTGTCGGCAAGCGAAAGTGATATGGAGCGACTGCAAGTAGAAGACATGATACTTAAAGATACGCGTGTAAAATTCGCTGAAAATGAGCTGGCTTTAATTGCAAATAAAGACCAACCTGTCAAAGTTTCTTCATTCGAAGAAATTAGTTCGGCGGGCGTTGATCATTTAGCGATTGGTGAACCGGAAAGTGTGCCTGCGGGCCGTTATACAAAACAGGTACTCGAACGACTAGATCTTTGGGATTCGTTGCAGGGGAGTTTGGTGATGAGTTCAGATGTTCGCCAAGTGTTGACGCATGTCGAGTTAGGGAATGCGGATGCCGGAATCGTTTATGCGAGTGATGTGTTACGATCTGAGAAAGTAATTATAGTGGCTACGGCTGATTCGGATTGGCATGACCCAATTATGTATCCGGGCGCCGTTGTTTCAGATACAGGCCATCCTGATGAAGCGAAAGCATTTTTAGCGTTTCTAACGGGTGATCAAGGACAAGCGTTATTACATAAATATGGATTCAAATAAGTAAGGGGGATGGACGTGACCGATTATTCGCCGTTAATATTATCATTAAAAGTAGCGGGCATCTCCACTTTTTTTGTCTTTATCTTTGGCGTGTTTTTCGCGCATCTATTTTCACGTAAAAATTTTTTCGGGAAGAGTATTATTGAATCGTTGTTCATGCTTCCGCTAGTATTGCCGCCAACTGTTGTTGGTTTTGGGTTGCTTATTTTATTTGGGAAGAATGGTTTTATTGGCAGTTGGCTGTTGAATTGGTTTGACGTTCAAGTTGTGTTTACTTGGATTGGGGCTGTTATTGCATCGATAGTTGTGTCTTTTCCGCTCATGTATCAAAGTGCATCGACCGCGTTTGGCAGTTTGGACGCAAGAATGGAAAATGCAGCTCGTACGATGGGTGCGTCGAATTGGCGCGTGTTTTGGACGATTTCCTTTCGACTCGCTTGGCCTGGACTATTGGCAGGACTCGTTTTAGCGTTTGCGCGTGGGCTTGGTGAATTCGGGGCTACCTTAATGTTGGCGGGTTATATACCGGGGAAGACAGATACAATTCCGATGGCGATCTATTTTGCTGTTGAGTCGGGGCAAATGGAAAAGGCAACTTTCTGGGTTGTCATCATCGTTGCGCTCGGATTTAGTACGATTATGTGGCTTAACTGGTGGAGTAAAAGGAATATCGAACGTTACAAAAATGATAATGCGTAAGAGGTCGATAAAATGCTTGAAATTCAAATTGAAAAGAAGTTACCTCATTTTGTTGTAAATGTTAATCTGACAGTAGAAGAAGAGATTCTTGTGTTATTTGGGCCGTCTGGTTCGGGGAAAACGACAATACTCAATGCGATTGCGGGTTTGGATCATCCTGATGCGGGACGAATCACTTTAAACGGAAAGACCTTCTTTTCTGAAGATGAAAAGCCTTTACCCACGCAGCAAAGGAATATCGGCTATCTATTTCAAGACTACGCACTTTTCCCTCATATGACTGTAGAGAAAAATATTGCGTATGGTGTTAAAAAAATGGAGGCTGTCGTAGCAAAAGAACGTATAAATCAATTAGTCAGCACGCTAGGTATTCAACATCTAGCAAGCAAATACCCCCATCAAATTTCTGGGGGAGAGAAGCAGAGAGTAGCACTTGCAAGGGCGCTTGCAACTGAACCATCGCTTTTACTTCTGGACGAACCTCTATCAGCGCTAGACTTAAAAACGCGTTTGGAGTGTCAGGAAGAACTGAAACGGTTACATGCTATATGGCAGATTCCTTTTATTATTGTCACGCATGATATGCAGGAAGCCAAAACTCTCGGAGATAAAATTATCTTTCTTGAAAACGGCCTTATTGTAAAGTCTAATGAATCACGATTAACTACTGATGATTAACCAATATTCCCTATAGTTGAATGCCAATATAACTTTAAGTCCACACTACAATTAAACACACTAGTGTAGTGAGAGGTTGTGGGACATTTGATGAAGGACTTTATGGATACTGATTTTTGGGAAATGATTTTCAGAACGGTCGGAGCTTTCATAGCGCTCCTGATTTTAGCGCGAATTCTGGGCAAGAAACAATTAAGTCAGCTGACATTCTTCCACTACATCACAGGGATTGCATTCGGCTCCATTGCTGCTGAAATGGCAGGGCAAACAGATGTAAAGTTTTTTAATGGGTTAGTATCGCTAATTATTTGGGCTGCACTTACTATACTTGCAAGTTATATTTCCCTGAAGTCGGCAAGATTACGGATTGTGTTGGATGATCAACCGACGATAATTGTCAAAGAGGGAGCCATCATGGAAAAGGCGATGCGAAAAGAACAATTACATGTCAATGATTTAATGATGATGCTGCGCGAGCAATCGATTTTCTCTTTTCAAGAAGTCCACTACGCGATATTAGAAACAAATGGAGAACTTAGTGTTATGAAGAAGATTACGGAACAAGAGGCAACGAAACAAGATGTTAAAGCGGCTACAACAGCACCCAAATACCTTCCAACTGAACTAATCTCAGACGGTAAACTGATTCCGAAAAATTTAACGGAATTGAATCTAAAAGAAGATTGGCTGATGAAAGAACTACAGAAGAAAGGTGTCGGGTCAGTAGAGCAAGTGTTTCTTGCACAATTACAAACTGACGGTACTTTATTTATTGAAATGAAAACTTCGGATTGAAAAGATATGCTAAAATGAATGAAACATATATATAGATGGGGGTTATCTAATGAAAGAAATTACACCAGTAGAGGTAAAAGAGTTGTTGGAAAGCGGTGAACAATTGAATTTAGTAGATGTTCGTGAAGATGATGAGGTTGCGGAGGGAATTATACCAGGAGCTATTCACATCCCACTTGGAGAGGTAGTAGAGCGTGTGAGCGAACTTGATAAGTCAAAGCCTTACATAATTGTTTGTCGTTCAGGCGGACGCAGTGGACGCGCAACAGCGTATTTAGCAGATGCAGGGTACGACGTGGCCAATATGACAGGCGGTATGCTTGAATGGGAAGGCGTAACTGAATAAGGACTTTGAAATGGGAGCCGTGGAGGTTCCTTTTTTTGTTGTCAAAACTAGGTGTAACTTTCAGATTTAGGACTAGACATATCTTGCTCCTTTTTTGCGTATAGTGGAGGAAAAAGGCGGTGTCTATGTGAAGCGTTGGGTGCTAGTTGGAATTATTTTTTTAAGTTCGCTAGGAATCGTTATTTATGGGGTTAAGGCATCGGATAATGTTTTTTTTATGCCTGAAGAACTGGCAGGTGTAAAGGTGGTCGTTGATCCAGGACATGGTGGATTAGATGGTGGTGCTTCGGCAGGAGATGTGGTGGAACGTGATATTACACTTAGCATTTCACATGAGGTGACTAAAAGGTTGAAGAAGAAAGGTGCAACAGTTGTCATGACGCGTGAAAAAGATGGTGACGCATTGGCCGAACATGCACCAGAAGACCAATTTCCATCCGTACGATCCCGGAAACTCGCAGATTTAAAGTTGCGCCAAGATATTACTGCGAATGAAAACCCAGATGTTTTTATTAGTATTCATGTAAATGCAATTCCACAAGAGAAATGGCGGGGTGCTCAGGTTTTTTATCATAAAGGTGGGGATCCAGGCGGAGAGTTTCTCGCAAAATCGATTCAAGCTTCTTTTCGTGACAATTTAAAAAATACAGATCGTGAAGCACTTTCCATCAGTGGTGTCTATTTGTTAAAACATGCGCCAATGCCTGCAGTCCTTGTTGAAACAGGTTTTATCTCAAATCCCGAGGAAAGAGCGCTTCTCACGGATCCTGGATATCAAGAGAAAGTTGCAGATGCGATTGTTGAGGGGATTTTAACATTCTTAAATGCAGAAGAAATGTGAAAGCGCGTTCAATCGAAACCAATTATCGACTGTGGTATACTTGGAGGCGAATTGAAAAAACCTCCAAGGAGTGTTGAAGTTGATCAATGAACAACAAGTACGTGAATTAGTAGGTCAGTTAAAAGATCCGTTTTTACATAAATCACTTGCGGAGACGGATGGTATCAGCGAAGTATCAATCAATGTTGAAAAAGAGCATGTCAGTGTCAAGCTTGCACTTGCTAAAATCAACACTGCAGAACAATTACCGTTTCAAATGAAGGTAGTTGATCTTTTAAAAGATGCGGGTGCCAATTCAGTTGGTATTCGTTTTGAAGAACTTGCACAGGAAGTTCTAGATAAGTTCCGTGGGACGGCAACGGAAGCAGAAGCACAAGACATATTATCGCCTTTAAGTGATGTTGAATTTATTTCTATTGCGTCTGGTAAAGGCGGAGTTGGAAAATCAACAGTATCTGTAAATATAGCGGTTGCACTGGCTCGTCTTGGTAAAAAAGTAGGTCTCATTGATGCGGATATTTATGGCTTTAGTGTTCCAGATATGATGGGTGTCACAAAAATGCCAATCGTTCGTGGGGAGAGAATTATTCCTGTCGAAAGACTC
This sequence comes from Sporosarcina sp. Y1009, assembly GCF_057669865.1. Taxonomy (NCBI): domain Bacteria; kingdom Bacillati; phylum Bacillota; class Bacilli; order Caryophanales; family Caryophanaceae; genus Sporosarcina; species Sporosarcina sp. Y1009. The sequence continues at coordinate 62,560 of NZ_JBYHFO010000018.1, forward strand.
GGTGTTAAAGTGATTTCCATGGGCTTTTTTGTCGAAGACAATGCACCTGTTGTATGGAGAGGGCCGATGCTCGGAAAAGCGCTTGACCAATTCTTCCGCGATGTTGAGTGGGGAGATTTGGATTATCTATTTCTAGATTTACCGCCTGGTACAGGAGATATTGCACTTGATATTCATCAGATGCTCCCAACATCAAAAGAAATAATTGTAACCACACCACATCCAACAGCTGCATTTGTAGCTGCACGTGCAGGGGCTATGGCACTTCAAACAGATCACGAATTATTAGGTGTGATTGAAAACATGTCATGGTTTGAATCTAAAACAACGGGTGAGCGCGAATATGTTTTCGGTAAAGGCGGCGGTACAAGGCTTGCTGAAGAACTTCGGACAGATTTAATCGGTCAAATTCCGCTTGGGCAACCTGATTGGAATGAGGAAGATTTTGCACCTTCAGTTTACGCTGAAGACCATCCAATCGGAAAAATCTATACTGAAATTGCCACAACTATTTTAGAGAAAACAAAAAAGTAAACTTATCACGAAGGGTTTTTGGAGAGGAGGCTATTAGCCTCCTCCTCCGCCACCTTCCGCTCCGCCTCCACCACCGCCACTCTCTCCGCTTTTGCCACCAGAACCACCCTCTTTACCTTTCTCTTCTGAGGATTTCCCAGCTTCTTTTATTAATTTCTCCCACTTCGTCTGAAGAAGAGGGCTATTGATTGTTTCTTCAATTACTTTTTCGTATTGTTCTTTCATCGTTGCGGATTTCATAATTGTTTCCATTTGCTTTTGCATGTCAGGTTGTCCGAAAAAGTCTTCCATGACCTTAAGGAATGAGGCATCTTCCATTAGTTTTTTCATGACGTCTTCTTGTTGATCTTTCATGCTTTTGGCGACTGATTCAGCAAACTTTGGATCTTCAAATGTTTTCTTCCAGAAATCCTCGCCTTCTTTGGAAAGTAAAGTTTCCTCTATCGACTTTTTGACTTCCGGTTGTTCTAATGCAAGCATTTCACGAAAATCTTCTTCAGATAATATTTGCCTAAGTGCCTTTTTACCATCTTCGGTTTGTAGCGAATCGGTCATCATCTTTTTAATCTCGTCATAATTCGGGCTAGTGTTTTCCGCAGAACACCCGACTAACAAAAGTATGATGAGGAAAACTTTCAATAAGTTATTTTTCACGGGATTCATTCCCTTCAATCCGTTTTCATCTATTGTTCACATTCAGGCGAATAATATGCATTTATTGTTTTCGTAAATAGATTTTTAAGTAAATCGTTGTTACACTAATAAGAGCAATCGAAAACGGGGGAAACTAGTCGTGACTATACGAAATTGGGTTAAGTTCTTTTTTACTGCATTATTAATTGGCGGATTCGTGACCGCGGTCGCTGGATTAATTGTTCGTTGGGAATTCTTTTCAGATTTATTAGCTTCAGGTGAAGTTTTGCAGTTTATAGGTGCACTTTTGTGGATGGTCTTTTTAGGATTCACAATGAGTGTTGTTGCACAGATGGGCTTCTTTGCTTATTTGACAGTCCATCAATTTGGCGTGAATATTTTTAAATCGTTGACGCTTTGGAATTGGGTGCAGCTTTTAATTATCGCAGTTGTGTTGTTTGACTTGATCTTTTTCAGATTCCGTTTGACATCTGAAGATACAGGTCGCTCATTGTTATATTTAACATTATTAGTATCGCTTGTCGGAGTCGCTTTTATTACTGCTTACTTCAAAGCGAAATGGACAAAAAAACATACGCTTATTTCAGCGCTGTTTTTTATGATTGTGATTACAACACTCGAATGGTTACCAGCACTTATGGTGCGTTCTGGAAATATCGATACATGGGTAACAATTCTTCTATTCCCGCTACTGGCGGTCAATGCTTATCAAATTTTAGCTTTACCGAGATTCAATACAATGTCGGATATAGATAAAGCAAAATTGGATGCACGCCGTGAAGCGCGTCGAAAAGAAAAGAAAACAGCTTCGGCTAAAAAATAAGGAAGCGGCACTAAAGTCTAAATGAGACTGCAGTGCCGTTTTTTTTATTCGGGGATTTTTTTCATTTTACCTTGAACGCCAAAAATAACATCTTCAATTGATTGAAAATCACGGCTTTCATATAGTCGATTAATTTCTGCTAAGTTTATACGTTGTTCTCGGTGATGTGGTATGGATATTATTTCTCCTTTTGTTTCGGGTGGAATTTCGCCGCCTGTCCAGATGAAGGAAGAACCCATGGCATTTATCTCAGATTCCCACAGAAGTTCATGCAAGAACTGTGAAAACGTTTCATCTTGAGTTCTAAACCATAGCGGTTTTCTGCCAAAAGTCATTTCGTAGCGTTCAATTTGTTTCACCAGTAATTTTGCATCATTTTCATAAGCTAAACTATCTTGTCCAAGTAATGCGGTAGGAATGTTTTTATCCTTCATGATGCGTATGGTTTCTGGAAAACGCTCTGCCCAATCCATATCTATAAAAAGAGTGGGATAAGGTTTTTTTAGTTCCGAAATCCAATTCAACACCTCATCATCCCCAAATGATATATTCACTGTGAGTGCAGAGCCATATGTACCATGCGTAATCGCGACGGGCTCTTCAGTGACTCGGAAGACGCTTGTAAGGGAATAGTTCTTGGGAAAGGGTGGAAAAAGTAAAAACAAACCGCAACTGACGATAAGTGCTATAATTATTTTCTTGTACATATATTGTCCTCCTTTAGCACAACCTATGTATATGATATGAACAAGATTTGACAAATATGATGAGTGTATGTTATTATTTAAAAGTCGCTGTCAGAAAGTATTTAAAAGAAAAGTTGCTATTTATTTTTAATTTGTTATAATTAATTTTGTCGAGAAATTAAATACTATTCCGCAGTAGCTCAGTGGTAGAGCAATCGGCTGTTAAC
>NZ_JBYHFO010000019.1:0-56373 GCF_057669865.1 Sporosarcina sp. Y1009
GCACTTCTCGCTCGCCCGCAGGAAAGCGTCCGCCCGGAACGGAGATCAACGGTATATATTAAGAAAAAAAATCGAGTACAAGAACAAAAATCATTCTAGTACTCGATCTTCACATTCAATTCTATCAATCCATCAAAATAAAAACCTTGCCAAGAAAATAACTAGTGAAACGGTGATTGCGCTTAAGAGTGTTGAGAACAACACAATTTGTGCAGCTAAATCCGGATGATTTTTATACTCCTCAGCAATAACCGCACTATTTACAGAAGTCGGCATGGCCGAACCGATTAACAGCGCCTGGGCAACAATACCCTCTACCTTAAATATGTATATTATGAGAAGTGCAATGAGCGGTCCAATCACTAACCGAATCGCTAAACTATAATAAACCGTACGTAAACCACTCATGAATTTAATCTTGGCAACTTGCGCCCCTAAAGTAAACAAGGCTAGTGCAATCATTGAATCCGCAATATAATTCGCTGGAACCCATATGAACGACGGAATTGGAACATTATAAGCGTTTAACAACACACCAGCCAACATCGCATACAATACTGGCATTCTGAAATAACCTAATGCCGCCTTCAACTTTCCAACGTTAATAGATTGCAATGAAAAAATACCATACGAAAACAAAAATATATTCTGCAACGTCAGCATAATTACTTGAATGGACATTGCTAGTGGATCGCTTTTAAACACCAAATCATTCACAGGTACGCCGTAATTACCCGAGTTAAAAAACATGACACTATTCGAAAAAGTAGTCTGCTCACCTTTTTCTAACTTTATCGCTTTCCCGATAAAATGAGAAATCACATAAAGGATCACAACATATAATATAAAAAATAGCAATATATTTCCAAATAAGCTGAGCGAAATCTCCGTACTATATAATTTTACAAATATAAAACCCGGCACCAGAAAGAAAATATTCATTCTCGCTAGCGTTTGAATATTGAGGTCGAATTTTATTTGCATGATAAACCCTAATGCCATGATGACAAATATCGGTAAGATAATATCTTTTAAAATAATAAGTAACTCTACCAAATGATCGCCTCCCCCAGATGCCTCCCAAAGTAGCATTACTTATCTTGGACTACTCTCTCAATTGCTTCCACACTTGTTCATAAACCTTCTTCAGCGGAATCTGATGTTGTTCGGCAATTTTCTTGCATTCTTCATATTCCGGCGAGCATTGAATGACTTGTCCATCATAAATGCCTTCCTTCACAGTTACTTCTCCCCATTTGGTAAGTACTTTTCTGAAACGCCTTTCTGCGCGGTGAACCGTTAAAGGATAGTACCTCACACCTAGAGTTGTTGTTTCTGTAAATAAAATTTGTTTCATTTCATCAAGCTTTTCCCTAGAACATAGCAATTGTAGTAAGATGCCTGGTCTATTTTTCTTCATATAAATAGAAGTATAATAAACATCATTTGCACCAGACTCAATCAGTAAATCCATGACATAACCAAGTATTTCCCCTGATATATCATCCAGATTCACTTCCATCTTAAACATCACTTCATCAATATGTTCGTGATTTGGAGGGTGTTTTACGTTCATCCTAACACCTCTCCATGGTTTTGCTGTGCCAATCGATGAATGAGAGCTGCGTTATATGCGCCTCCAAAACCGTTATCAATATTGACCACACTAATTCCCGATGCACATGAATTTAACATCGTTAAGAGTGCTGCCAATCCATTATAACTTGCCCCGTAACCAACACTTGTTGGAACGGCAATGACAGGGTGTGAAACAAGTCCGCCTACAACGCTTGGCAAAGCTCCGTCCATTCCCGCAACGACGATGGAGACTGTGGCATTTTGAATCTCGTCAATATTATCAAAAAGTCGATGAATACCGGCTACCCCTACATCGTAAAAACGACGGACTTTACAGCCAAATACCTCTGCCGTAATCGCAGCTTCTTCTGCAACACGTAAATCGGAGGTCCCTGCACAAACTACCGCTATGTACCCTGTCTCTAACGTTTCATTTTCAGGTCGTTTAGAATACAATATTTCTGCTTGTTGATTATAGACTAAATCCGTATGCGTCTTTCGAATCTCACCCGACTTCTCTTCTGTAATCCGTGTAACCAATACATAATCTTGATTTGCACGTATTGCAGAAATGATGGCAGTAATTTGCGCTGCTGATTTCCCTTCTCCATAGATTGTTTCAGGAAATCCTTGACGTTTTTTACGATGATGATCTACTTTGGCAAACCCTAAGTTTTCATACGTCGCTAACTGTGCTTTGGCCTCTTCAACACTTAATAGGCCTTGTTGGACTTGTTTCAAAATATCTTCCATCTGTTTTCACCCTTTATATTCGTTAGAAATACTTCGTTAAATCGCTTGCTATGCCACTGTATTTTTTAAATGCTTTTGAATAGATTTCATGATTTTCCAAATTTGGTTTAATAATTGCTTCAATCGGGATATTTTGTTTGATTTCTTCGAAGGAAGTTACCTTGCCTATTGCAACCAATGCAGTCCATGCTGCACCCCATGCTGCGCTATGATGACTTTCAGAAACATAAATATCTTTTCCAAATACATCAGCAAGCATTTGTACCCATAGAGGCGACTGTGCAAGTCCACCGTTGACAAATATTTTTTCAGGTTCACCGACTTTATCTTCCAGTGCTTTGCCGATATGGTATAGATTATATGTAATTCCTTCTAAAACAGCACGAACCAAGTGTTCTTTTTTATGTGTAATGGAAAGCCCAAAGAAATTACCTTTAGCTTCTTGCTTCCATATTGGAGCTCTTTCCCCGTTAATATAAGGTAGAAATAACAGACCTTCTGCACCTGGAGCAACATGCTCTGCCTCAGCTGTTAGTTCTTCAAAGCTTCCTTCATATTCGATAAGTTCCTTCAACCACTGCAAGGCTATTCCACCATTATTTGTGGGGCCACCTATAATTGACAACTCTCTCGTAAAGGCATAACAAAATGTTTCTTGGCTATCACTTACTTCAAAGCCTTTTATCATTTGTCGAATTGCCCCGCTCGTTCCAGCTGATATCGCCACTTCGCCTGGATTAATAGCTCCACTTCCAAGGTTTGCTAATTGACCATCTGCAGAACCGATTACAAATGGCATTTCGTATGAAACACCCATCTCTTCCGCAATTCCTTCATCAATTCTAGACAGAATTTCTGTTGGTGGCACAATCCGGGAAAGCTGGTTTCTATTTATACCCGCAAGTTCAAGTGCTTCTTCATCCCAATCGAATGTCTTCATATTAAATAGCCCTGTTGCTGATGCCATTGAATAGTCTATTATACTGCGGCCAAACCACTTTTTAAGAACGTATTCTTTTACAGAAACAAAAAAAGCAGCTTGTTTATATGGTTCAAAATTCGTCTCTTTCATCCAAAGCAATTTACTTAACGGTGACATTGGATGATTGGGAAGTCCCGTATTTGCATAAATACTATCTCCAACAGTTTCTTTCAACTTTTTAGCTTGCTCATTACTTCGACCGTCTGCCCAAATTAGTGCTTGAGAAAGCGGATTATAATTAGCGTCCACGCAAATTAGCGAATGCATTGCACAAGAGATTCCTAAAGTTAACACATCATCCTGCTTACGGTTCGACTTCTTCATGACATCATTAATTGCACCAACGGATGCTCGTTCAATTTCAACTGGATCTTGTTCGACCCACTCTGTATTCGGATAATAAGAGGTAACCATTCTTTCTGCTTCGGCGACTAGTTTTCCATTTAATTCGAAAAGTACTGCTTTTGCACTTGTTGTTCCGATATCAAGTGCAAGTACTAAATCCTTACTCATCGTGCTGACTTCCCTTCCACTTAAAAATCTCATTAATAAAGAAGAAGCTTTGGATTTTACTCCAAAGCTTACTATTAAATTTAAATTGTCATACTTCCAAATCCACCGTCAACGCGGATGAGTGTACCCGTAACAAAGCTAGATGCTTTTTCAGATGCTAACCATACTGCTGTACCGACTAGCTCTTCTGGATCACCGAAACGATTCATCGGTGTATGGCCCATAATAGAAGCAATTCTATCTTCACTTAAGATTTTGCGGTTTTGTTCTGCTGGGAAGAATCCTGGAATAATCGCATTAACACGAATACCATTTGGTGCAAATTCACGTGCCAAAAATTGTGTCATACTATTTACGCCTGCTTTTGATACAGAATACGTAAATACTTTTGATAGTGGTGTTGTAGATGATACGGATGAGATATTGATGATGCTTCCTTTTCTTTCTTGTTCAATCATTTTCTTCGCGAAAACTTGTGTTGTTAACATGATGCCTTTTAAGTTTACATCAAGAATATGATCCCATTCGGATTCTTCAATTTCAAAGAACGGCGTTGGGCTATTTGTCCCAGGAGCGTTAAGTAGAATATCCCATCCGCCTGACCATGCTTCTATTTCAGTTGCAACGTTTTCTAAGGATTCTTTTGAAAGTACATCTGAGCGAAATGCTTTCGCTTTCCCACCATTTTCGATGATTTCTTGTACAACTTTTTCAGCTGTCTCTAAATTACGACCAACAACAGCAATTTGAGCACCTTGATCGGCTAATCCTTTAACCATTGAAGACCCCAGTACACTGTTTCCACCAATTGCTACAGCTGTTTTCCCTGTTAAATCAAATAAGTTTCCCATTAATAAAATCTCCTCTATCTATATAGTTTAGCGTTTAGGCTAAGTTTCCTTCATCGTCAAACTTCAATTCATACAGCTCTGATACTTGTGTTAAATACTCATTTTTTTCAACTTCGTTTAATAAAGCTTCAGACACTTCAATCTCACTGAGTTCTAACGTATTTTTAATACGAACCATTTTCACGGTAGTAAAATCTAAAATATTACAGGTTTTAATCGCTGCTTTTAAAGCTAAGCGGTCATTCGCCAACGTCGTTGCAGCTTTCGTGGGTGCGACGACTGTTGATGTGAGCCCGTTTGCATAAGTCGCATCCCAATCCGTCTTATCAATCAGACGTCGGGTTGTAAAATCAGCTGTTCCAACCCCGTTCGCATTACCTTCAGTTTCATGCGTTAAATCGAGCACAACCATTTTATTCACTTCAGGTCCACCATGCGCGTAGGGTGTTGGGTAACGCCCAGTAATATTTGGATCCATGCCGTCTCCGCTGATGTTTTTACCGATTTCATCGATAATGAGCACATCAATATTTTTAAAATCAATCTTCGGTAGTAGTTTTTTTGCTAACTTTTGAAGTTCAGTTTCCCGTGTTTCAATTTCATCTGGAAGCAGTACTTCGACATGTGCAACTTTGTCAAAAGCATTTTCAACTGTAGCCACACCGAAAAGTATAGGCATTTTTTCGATGATCATCGTCGACATTTGAATAATATGTTTCCCCATATGTTCAAATCCTAACTGATGGCATGCTTCTGCACCTTTTTGTTTCCCTAATCCAATGGCGATCATTTTCATGATGCCACTTTCAACAGTACCTCTGAATGCAGTATGAGGTTTCACACGATTGATAACAACAATTCCATCTGCTTCTGATGCCAACTTGTCAATATATACAGGTAAACCATTTTCTAATTTACCAATTTCTACAACCTCCATGGAAGAACGGATTTCACAATTGGCCGATTCCTCTGTAACACCTAGATGGGCTAAGACAGCTGTTTGACCTTCTGCAGATGCACCACCGTGACTGCCCATACTTGGGACAATGAATGGTTTAGCACCAAGCTCTTGTAAAAACTTTATCGTCCGTGCGGTAACTTCGACAATTTGGTCTACTCCACGGCTTCCAACAGCAACAGCAATCTCCATTCCTGGCTTAACTGTTTTTTTAATTTCTTCTTTTTGCAATGCCTCTACAAGTGCTTGATCAACATCATCCAATTGTTCATTGTCAAATGTTTGCTTGACTTTTATCATCTTAGGCACTGGAATATCTCTTAGTAACTCATCTATAATTCCCATTAATATCTTCACTCCTTTTCCTTAAAGTAAAAAAGCAATGTGAAAGCCCTTACAAATTCTTGTTTCTAAAAAAACAAGACAGTCCATTATCTTCAACTAATTTGTTTGTCGACTAAACAAACGCTATATATAGAATATCATTTAAGTAATTTTTCGTCAATAATCATTTTCACATAAGCATCCACATGAGAAGCACCGCTATCTACTAAGAAAGAGGTAATCATCTTACGCATTGGTAATCTGAAAGAAGCTCCCTCTTCTTGTAGGAGCTTCCGAGCTTTACAAATTAATTCTTTTCCCTTCACTTGCCGACCAGTAAGCAGCATAAATTATTTTTGTCGTATCGTATGCTAACTTAAAATCGGATTCTGGTTGTCGCTCATTTGCAACGCATTCCATAAAATCTTGGAATTCATCAATATAGCCTCTAACATATTCATCCATCGTACTTACAAATTGCCACCCCTGTTTTGTTTCTACCTTCTCGCTGATAAAAACATCATCCAAACTTCTTTCATTCGCAAAATAGGATAGGGTATGATCGTTCGGAGTAATATTACATATATGAGCACTTTCCGAAGTAAAGGCTTCCACTTTGTTTCTAACACCGCCAACAACCATATCGCCAGCCATTATCGTTGCTTTTGTTCCATCTGAAAAGGTTAGAATGACATTTGCCCAATCTTCCACATCAACAGGTCGAGCAGCTAATACACCTCTTTCTTTCTCATTTATTCGATTCGTAATATTACCTACTTCCGCAACAACACTTTCAATGTGAATTTGTTCTTTTCTTGCCCGTGCTTCAATCTGTTTTAGATAGAGAATCGCCGATAATGGATGACAGCCCTGTCTTATGAGTGCACCGCCGCCTGTTTTAGACCAAAGTGCAGCGTGAACGGCGTGAGACCCACTATGGCTTTCCTCTCCTTTAAGTAAGAGAAACTTATTTTTAGTCGCTTGGATGATTTCACTACATTTTGAAATAGAAGGCGCATATACCCAGTTTTCTGCGTACATGAAGAGCTTCCCACTATTTTCTACAACTTCTTTCAGTTTATCCATCCGTTCAATAACATCATGATACATTTTTTCTTTCGAAACTGTATGACCAATATTCTCCTCGTCTCCAGCTCCGTAATAACCAGTCATCGGTTTTTCGCAAATAACATGTTTTCCTGCTTCCATTGCACGGATAATCATTTCTTCATGAAAGTGAGCAGGCGTACAAATATCAATCACATCGATTTCTGGGTCTTCTATCAATTGTTCGAAATGCTTATAGACCTTTTCTATCCGATATTTATCGGCAAAAGCCTGTACTTTTTCATTTGTTGAAGCGACTGCTTTCAGGCAAACATCTATACCGTATACTTTTTGATAAGAATCACAATGTACTGCGGAAATAAATCCACTGCCCACAAGCCCAACATTCACCTTTTTCATTTCGCTCACCTCATTATTTTCTATAATTCTTCTTCACTAGTCATAGTGTAAATCAGTTTTTTAAAAATAGAAAATAATTAAACTCTATAAAGTTATATATGCATATAAAAGCGGGTCAACTCGCAATGAGTTAACCCGTTTTTTTTCACTATTTGATGATCAATGCTTGATCTTGCGCTTGTAAACATAATTCAGCGGCTTTGAATGCATGTGACTGGGTCATTGCATTTTCAGTGCGATGAATGCAATCTAAAATGAGTTGACCAAAGAATGGGTAACCTACTTTACCCGTTAACTCATAGTACTTCTCACCATCTTTATTCACTAAGAAAAGATGATTACCTGTTGTTTCTCTTGCGACATCAACGTATTTTCGGATTTCAATCGTTCCTTCTGTTCCAGTGATGAAAGTACGTCCATCTCCCCAAGTACTTAGTCCGTCAGGTGTAAACCAATCGACTTTAAAGTATTGTGTTGCGCCATTATCTCCTACGAGCGTTGCATCTCCGTAATCTTCTAGTTCTGGATACTCGGGATTATCGTAGTTTGCTACTTTACTATGGACGACTTCTGCATCTTTACAATCCGCGTAATACAAGAATTGTTCGATTTGGTGACTCCCGATATCGCTTAATATTCCACCATACTGTTCTTTTTTAAAAAACCAATCTGGACGGCTTGGCGCGTTTAGACGATGCGGACCAAAACCTGTTACTTGAAGCACGCGACCAATCGCACCTTCTTTGATCAAGTCACCGGCAAATACAGCACTCTCAACATGTAACCTTTCGCTGAAATAGACCATATATTTTTGACCCGTTCTGTCAACAACTTGTTTGGTTTCTTCTAACTGTGCGAGCGTTGTGAAGGGGGTTTTATCGGTAAAATAATCTTTTCCAGCTTCCATAACTCGATTACCAAGCGCGCTTCTCATTGACGGTATCGCGGCGGCTGCGACTAATTTAATAGACGCGTCTTCTAAAATTTGTTCTAGTGAGCTTGCCATTTGAACAGTAGGAAACTTTTCGATAAAGTCTTCCATCTTCTTTTTATCTGGATCATAGACATATTTCAACGAGGCGCCAGCTTCTACTAAGCCATTACACATGCCGTAAATATGACCATGGTCTAGCGCAGTTGCAGCAATCGCAAATTCTCCTTCGTTTACAACAGGATTCGGCTTTCCTTTTGGTGCATAAGTCATTCCGTCCTTACTCATCGTTTGTTCCCCCCGATTTTAGCTTTCGATTAAAACCAGTCCGCATAACCCATTTCTCTCAAATTATCAGCAGAAGTTTTTAAACATTCGAATGGATCAAGTCCATATGTATCATCTTGTTCAACAATGAAATACTTTGCGCCACTCGCAAGTCCAGCCTCAATAATCGCTTTCATATCAAGACTCCCTTCTCCAACTTCTGCAAATTCAATCACGTCAACAAATTTCGCCATGAATTTATCATAATCCGCCAATTCTTCCTCGGTTAAATCGAGACGACCAATACGATAGTCTTTCAAATGAAGTAATGAAACGCGTCCTGCATACTGTTTTATAATTTCGACTGGATTTTCACCTGCTCGTTGAATCCAGTGAACATCTAATTCAAACCCAAGTTTCGTGGTGTTGTCTCTCATAATATCCAATAGATATTTACCGTCGTATTTCTCAAATTCAACATGATGCGTATGGTGGTACAATTCAATGCCATGATCCGCTAATTTTACTGCTTCAGCTTCTGCTTTTTGGATGAATTCCATTGTTTTATCTTTATCGCCCATCAAATCCAATGGAATCATGCCAATCCGTAAAAAATCACAATTCAATATTTTACAGTCGTTGACAATCTTATCAAAGTCATTCTTCAGCGAATCACCTATTAAACCCTTCGCAACCGGTTCAACAAATGCTGACATCGCTGCAATTTCAATCTCAAAATCTTCCGAAGCTCTCTTAAATTCAGCCACATTTTCTGCAGTCATTGGAATTTGTGATATCTCTACACTGCGATAACCAAGATCACTTAGTTTTTTCATCGTTTCATAGACACCAATTTCAGCAACTTCATTTTTCACCATCATCATTTGCACACCAAATTTACCTTTTTTCAAGTTACTCATCCTCCATACAATTATTTATCTAGATATTTAAAATTTGCTTGCAGTTACTAGTGTTTTGCTTGCACTCGGTACCTGTTTCCTTGCACAACAATTAATTTTGCTTGCACTTACCGTCCTTTTGCTTGCACTCAACCACATTTGCTTGCAAGTCAGGACTATTAACCTACCGCCACTCGCTCTACACAAATAACAGACTAGCTTATGGAAACGCCTTCAAACTGCTCTTTAAGAAAGTCCAACGACTTTTTCAATTCCTCCGCCGTAAAGTGTTCAAACGAAGACTCAATGGAAACTCTTCCATTATAATCTGCTTCTTTCACACAGCGAATAAATTCCTCGTATGGATACTGACCTGTCCCTGGTTGAAAACGCCCTGTATCCGCTAAGTGGATATGCTTCAAATAATCCTTATGCCGAATGATTTCAGTCAGTGCTTCCTTTTCTTCATCCATATGATAGAAATCAGCCAACACTTGAACGGAAGATCTATTTACTTTCTGAACATAGTCGACCCCTTCAGCCACACTATTGATAATATTTGATTCCTTCGTATTCAAAGGTTCGATGACAATTGTAATTCCTGTCTTATCTGCATAATCCGCAACTGTTTGTAAAAACTTCACAATCTGTTCTTCTGCTTTTTCTCTTGGAAATTGATCTTCCGAAAAACTTCTAGCATTGCCACTTCCAAAAACAACCGTGTCTGCACCAAGCTTCTTCACTCGACTTAATGCTGTCTCCACGTAATTTTCTATCCGCTTCTGATCAATAACCTCACCAACAATTTTCAAATCACCTGGCAAGAAAACATTGCACGCCTTCACCGGAATTGATAATGCTTGGTAATCACTTAAAACTTTTTCGAAGGCAGCTTCCTCTTCTTCTGGAAATAAAGTAACTACTTGTGCCTCTACAAAATCATAGCCAGCTTGCTCAGCAATTCTTGCCTCTTCTATATTTCGAACACAAATTCCGTATTCCATATCCAGTCATCTCCCCAAAACCTTTTTATTAGTGATTAGTAGCCATTAAACATAATCGATCGACTTATCAGCCAAAGTAATCGCTTTATTCTCTTGGTCCGATTGACGAATTGCAGCGACTAACGCTAGAGAAATATGCGCTTCTTTCACATGAATATAATCATTTGTATCATGCTTGATACAATTATAAAACCGATTGATTAAACGACTATGACCTGCTCCGTAATAGAACTTTCTTCCTTTTAACTGTTCATCTTGAATAAGTTCAGTTTTCTCACCGAGATCATTCATAATCGTTAATAAACTATCTTTGATGGTAAATTCGCCTTTCTCGCAAAATACTTGAAGATCAACACTAGAATCAGCTGCATTTGTGATGGTAGCAAAAAACAACCCTGTTGCCCCATTCGCAAATTTAATATTCGCCGACGCGGTATCTTCTACTTCAACGCCATAATCGAAGAAATTATCAATTGCCCCTTTGATCGTTTCGACTTCACCGCCAATTAATTGCATTAAATCTAATGTATGAATGGCTTGATTGATCATAACTCCGCCACCAGCTTGAGCCATCGTTCCACGCCATGGTTTGAGATCATAATAAGATTTCGGCCTAAACCAAGTAACAATCCCCTTTACGCCCGTCACCTTACCGTATTCACCACTGTCCAGTAGTTCTTGAAGTTTCAAAAACGTGTCATTCATTCGATTTTGATAAGAAATACAGATTTTAGTGTTAGGATTAGCTTCTTCTAACTTCACCAGCGCGCTTCCTTCTTCCAGACTATGTGCAATCGGTTTCTCAAGAAATACATGGATGCCTTTCTCAACACACGCTTTCGTTACCTCGTAGTGAAGAAAATGCGGCAAACAAATATGGACACAATCTAGTGATTCCTTAGCTAGCATTTCTTCATAATCGGTATAGAATCTCGCTCCAGAAACAGTATCCTGCAATGATTCATCAACATCACATGCAGCCACCAATGAAACCGTTGTGTTTTCTTCAATTGCTGCTAGATGAATATGAGAGACATCCCCCAGCCCAATAATCGCGATTTTCAGCATAACCCCAACCCCTTTTTAAAGTCTGTATGACTATGAGATAGTGTGATTTAAATGTATCGTATTATCTTATTTCAAAACTAAACTCTTTTTCTCTTCTTCAATCTTCTTATCTAGCTCAGCAATAAATAGATCCTCATCTACCGGCAAATCTACTTCTTTTCCTAACCAACTTGAAAGGTGGATTGCATTCGCTAATTCAACACCATTTAAACCGTCACTGCCTGGCGCGATTAGCGGTGCATCTGTCAAGATATTCTCAGCAAAGTTTTCAAGTACTGTGATATGTTGCTCGCCCCAAACACTTTCAAATTCAAGCACTTCTTCACGATGAAAATCTGCTAAATCTCTCCCTTGAACAACAGCTGTAACTTCCTCTGCACCCATCCCAGCATTAATCTCAGATTCATCTTGATGTAGTCTCTTAATCGAAACTTTTTTGCTGTCTTCAACAACAATCTTTCCTTTATCGCCCAATATTTCTAAACGGTCTGTCCCCATTAAATCATGCGTGCACGTAACAAAAACCCCTGTTGCCCCGTTTCCATAATCAAAAAGGACCGTTAACTCGTCTTCAACTGCAATATCTCTTTTATAACCATATTTAATATTCGCAAATACCTTTTTCGGCATACCACAAATCCATTGAAGTAAATCTAACTGGTGAGGTGCTTGATTTACGAGAACCCCCCCACCTTCACCTTCCCATGTTGCACGCCAAGCGCTTCCATCGTAATACGCTTGTGGACGCCACCACGATGTGATCAACCAGTTCGTTCTACGGATGTTTCCGATTTCCCCATTATCAATCACTTCTTTGATTTTCTGATAAAGTGCATTCGTTCGCTGATTGAACATAATGCTAAATGTTAACGCTGGCTTAGAAGCCGCCACTTCATTTAACTCTTTTACATTTTTCGCATAGATGCCAGCTGGTTTTTCCACCAAAGCGTGAATATCTCTTTCTAACGCATGAATTCCAATTTCAGGATGTGAGTAATGCGGTGTGCAAGTGATAATCGCATCAACATCTCCACTTTCAAGCATCTCAATATAATTATCATAAAATGGAACGTCTGGATATTTCTCTGTGAAAATCGACTTTTTGTCTGGGTCCGTATCACAAATTGCACCCATAACCATGTTTTTAACTCTTCCTTCTTCTAGAAACTGTGCATACAAACTGCCTTGTGCACCTAAACCGATAATACCTAATTTAACTTTCCCCATTTTCCAATTCTCCTTTAGTAAATGTATTTAATCGTTTACGCCGATACGCTCCCGCTGTCATGCCCACTTTACCTCGAAAATATCGACTGAAATGTGAAGCGCTTTCAAAACCACATGCAAAAGCAATATCTTTCATTGCCTTGTCCGGCGCCATTTCAAGTAAATATTTTGCTTGTGTTAAGCGATAGCCCATTACATACTCCATGACAGTGAATCCAGTAATCTCTTTAAAAACATGTGAAACATATGATTTACTTAAATTGAGAGAACGTGCGATTGTATCGATTGTTAACTTTTCCATATAATTCGTCTGGATGTATGTTGTTATATTTTCCGCATGTCCTTCTTTATAAGACTTTTCTTCAGGAACTGTCCATGACTCAGTTTCTCCAAGTTCATGCACCATGATTAGAACCTGTACGACTAACAATTTTAGTTCATTTTCTTTCGCTAGCTCTCCCATATCAAATGCCTGTTTGACTTCTGCCAAGCGACGAATGACTATTTCCAACTCTTTAGATTCTTTGCTTTCTTTCGTTCGAATCAAGTAGTTCTTTAATTTTTGAAAAGTAGCCAGTAGATATAAACTATCTAGCTCTTTTAATACCCCTTTAAGCCACTCAGGTGAAAAATGAATGAAGCTGCGCACATATTTATGATTTGGAGAGACATTTGGTTTGTGCAGTGTCATACCATCCATTAAAATAATATCACCAGGTTCTAAGTCATAAATTTGGTTATGTATTAAATAGCGACATGACCCAGCATGAAAAAAGTATATTTCATATTCTTCATGTGAATGATAATGAAACGTTTCTCTTATGCCATGCAGACGATAACTCACTAGTAATCGTTCCGCCATATTAGGTCATTCCTTTCTAGGGTTCTATTTTTAGTTTATTGCAAAAGTGTATAAATGTCATTAGCTGTGATTGTTAGTAATTTTACCATAATTGACTGTGCCTGCTTTTTTAAACGCAGGTTCAGCCAATAAGAAAAAGCGTGGAAAGGAATTTCGATAAATTCCCTCCACGCTTTTATTGTTTAATCCCTATTGTCTGGTGATTAAACGCCTACTGCTTGGTCTGTTGACGACAATAGACTTTCAGGCAATTCTTCGTTCATGCTTCCAGTGCGGTATCCGCGTAAATCTAAGGAAACATAAGCAAAGCCTAGTGATGTAAGTTTTAATTGAATTTGATCACGATGTTTTACTAACCCAGTAATTTCCTCAGGCGTCACTTCAATACGGGCAACATTGCCGTGGTGACGAACTCGAACTTGAGGGAAACCGAGTTTAGCTAAAAAGATCTCTGATTGATCGATTTGTTCAATTTTATGCTGATCAATTTCGATCCCATAAGGAATTCTTGATGCAAGACTGCATGATGCAGGCTTATCCCAAACAGGTAATTCTAGATGATTGGCAAGTTCTCGAACTTCTTTCTTATAAAGCTTCGCTTCTTGCAACACACTGCGTGCACCTGCTTCAGTTCTCGCTCTCATACCTGGACGGAAATCATCTAGATCATCCATAATCATGCCATCTAGCACATAAGGATAATCCATACGCTCTGCCAGTTCACCTAGATGCGTGTAAAGCATTTTCTTGCTATGATACCAACTTTCAGGTGTGTTCGCGACAATATCCGGGTTGTTCAATTCTTTGATTTCTGTTTTATAAACAGCAACGCCCATTGTTTCAGCAAGCTTGACTGCATCCTCGAACTCCTGTTTACGGAATAGTTCTGATGCAACAACAACAGCTAAAACTTGGTCTCCAAGTTCCTCTTGTGCTCTTTTCAACACTAAAGTGCTGTCTACACCACCGGAAAAGGCAACCATAACGCGTCCCATGTCAGAAAGAATTTCACCTAGATGATGATTCTTTTGAATCGTTGTTTCGTTCATGTCCATTCGCCTCACTTTTCTCCTTTTACAAGGATAGTTTTATACGCTCTATACTCAGCTTAATTTTCCCACAGGAAATTGTCAACTGAGCATAACTGTTAAACCGTAAACGAATATTTATTTAGCTAGAAATTGTGGTAACCATAGAACCAAGCTAGGGATAAATGTAATAAGTAATAATACGATAATCATAACGGCA
This sequence comes from Sporosarcina sp. Y1009, assembly GCF_057669865.1. Taxonomy (NCBI): domain Bacteria; kingdom Bacillati; phylum Bacillota; class Bacilli; order Caryophanales; family Caryophanaceae; genus Sporosarcina; species Sporosarcina sp. Y1009. The sequence goes on from NZ_JBYHFO010000019.1 coordinate 14,933, forward strand.
TAGAATGGTAACATCGATTTGGCAACTTTTTCAATTGGTAGCCGCCCAATCGCTGACCCAACAAATAATACTGATCCAACAGGTGGCGTTACCAAACCGATTGCTAAGTTAAGTACTAAGACAACACCGAAGTGAACTGGATCCATACCAATACTTACTGCAATTGGCAAAAGAATAGGCGTAGTGATCAAAATCAGTGGTGCCATATCCATTACCATACCTAAAAGCAATAAGATTAAGTTGATTAAAAGCAATGTCGTAATGTCATTCGGTGAAATTGCCATGATAAAATCTGTTGCCATAGCTGGGACCTTTAATAAAGCCAACAACCAACCAAAGCCAGAAGATGCAGCGATTAAAAACATAACCATGGATAAGGTTCTAAATGTACGGTAGAGAATCACTTTAAATCGCATGATTGAGATATCTCTATACACAAAAAATGTAATTATAAATGCGTATAGTGCACCAATCGCTGCTGACTCAGTTGCTGTGAATATTCCACTAATAATACCACCCATGATGATAACTGCTGTGAATAATCCTAGCAAACCTTCACGGATAATCTTAGGGATTTCTTCTTTTTTAACTCGTTCTCCCTTAGGATAGTTTCTTTTAACCGCCATTAGATAAGTTAAAATCAATAATGCTAAACCAAGTAATAAACCTGGGACAACTCCCCCCATAAATAGGGCACCAACAGAAACACCACCTGCTGCTGTTGAATAGATGATCATATTATGACTTGGTGGAATAACGACACCTTGAGTCGCACTTGCAACAGTAACAGCAACTGCATAATCACTGTCATAACCACTCTCTTTCATCATCGGGATTAAAACAGATCCTAAAGATGAAACGTCCGCGAGTGCAGAACCTGAGATTCCACCAAAGAATGTACTTGTAATTACGTTCACAAGTGCTAATCCCCCACGAATTCTACCAATTAAAACGTTTGCAAGATTTATCAACCGACGTGAAATTCCACCTTCGTTCATGATTTCTCCTGCTAATACAAAGAACGGAATCGCGATTAGTGAAAAGGAGTTCACTCCTCCAACCATCCGTTGTACAATTGCTGCTAGGTCAACTTGCATATAAACCCCAGTGATTAATGAGGATGCAGCTAAGGTAAGCGCAATTGGAACTCTTAATAGTAAAAGCAAAATAAAAGTACCAAGTAATAAAAATACTGCCATCTCTTAAGCCTCCCCATCTTTGATTGCGGCATCCATAGCGTCTGTATCAATTTCATCGTTATATTCTTGGTGAAGCCCTTTTGTAAAGAATAGCTCGATTCCATACATTAAAATATAGAGGCCTGATACAGGTAAACAAGCATAGAGCACACTAGAAGGAAGTCCTGTTCCCGCCATTGTCGATCCGCCCATCAAAACTGTAAAGTTCCAGCCATTGAAGATCAACACAATGGCAAATAGCACAATTAAAATTTTAGCGAAAAAATCACATGCCTCCTGCAGTTTCTTTGGGAATAAATCCACTAAGAAGCTAACCCCGATATGAAGCTTCGCTTTAAAACCATAAGCAACTCCCAAAAAGCTAGTCCATACAAAAAGCAACATAGAAAGTTCTTCTGCCCACGATGGAGTACTGTGAAATACTTGCCTTGAAAATACCTGATATATAATAATAACGATCATTGCTAACAACGCTGTCAAAGATGCAAATACAAGTAAACGATCTAAAGCGTTTTTAATAAGTTTCAAGATTTTCATAAATAAGCTCCTTTCTTAACTCATAATAGTCAATCTTATTATGTAATATAGTCCAATGTTGAGAATGGCAGGGGTGAGACAAACCCACCTCCACCACCATTTAGTGCTAATTATTGTCCAAGCTTTTCTAACCAGACTTTATATTGATCTCCGTATTTCTCATATACTGGTTCTACAGCTTCTCTCCAAGGAGCAAAATCTGTGACTTCAAATATTTCGTTTCCATTCTCAATAACAGCTTCTTTAGATTCCTCAGTTAATTTACTCCAAGCTTCGCGTTGAACTTCAACGGATTCAAGAGCAGCTTCTTTGAATGCTTTTTTATCTTCATCACTTAACGAATCCCATAACTTTTGAGATGCCATTAGAATCTCAGGTGGACCCGAGTATTTGTTTACTGTGAAATAATTTGCGACTTCATAGTGATTTGAAGTGTAATAACTTGGGAAGTTATTTTCTCCACCTTCAAGTACGCCTGTTTGAATTGCCGAGTAAACTTCACCATATTCCATTGGTGTCGCAGAAGAGCCGAATGATTCAAAGATATCGATTGCCAATTCCGATGGTTGAACTCGAATCTTAAGTCCTTTTAAATCTTCAGGTGTTTTAATCAGTTTTTTAGAGTTATAAACACTTCTTTCACCAGAATCATAGAATGCAAGTCCGACTAGTTTAGAACCATCAAATGTATCAAGAAGTTCTTGTCCTAAATCACCGTTCAAGTGTTCCCACTTCGCTTCTTCGCTTTCAAATAAGTAAGGTAATGATAGAACACCAATATCTTTAGAAAATTCCGTTAGCGGTGTTGCGTTAACACGAGTTAAATCGATTGAACCCAATTGCAGTTGTTCAACAACACTCTTTTCATCTCCGAGTTGACCACCAGCAAAAATATCAACTTTATAACGTCCGTCTGTTTTTTCCTCAACGAGTTCCGCAAACTTCTTATCACCAATGACTGTCGGATAATCTTCTGGGTGATTATCAGCTAGTCTCAAAGTAATTACATCGTCTGAATCTCCACATGCTGCTAATACGAATACTGAAACAAATAGTACTGACATTAACGCTAACATTCTTTTCTTCAATTGTATCTCTCCCCTTATTTTACATTTGTTAGATTACTAGTAAAACCGCTTTCATAGTTGTAATTATTTTGACTAGTAAACAAACTAATTGATTTCATTATAGATGTAAGCGTTTTACTTTTCAAGTTCTTTTTTTATAAATTAAAAAAGATGAGAAATGTTTCTCTCATCTTTTCTGAAATCTATATCTTAAAGGCCTAATAATTCAATATGTCTTCCAATATGTTTAACCAACGCCCCACGGTAGTCTTCCTCATGTTCGTCTAATGTTTTGAAGAATTCATCTCTAAATACAAATTCATCATTCTCGTTTTTAGCTGTTAAAATCAGACCATAAGTCACATGGAATAATTGACGAGCAGCATCATCATTCATATAGTCTGCAAGCTGATCATCAGACACACTATCAAGTCTCGCAACACTATCTAAATCTGGTGTTACATGGTAGTATTTCAGCGCTTCTTCAAAGTTTTCCAAGGCAAATGTGTGCATACGTCTATATAATCCCGGATTCGTAACCGCTATCACACGTATGGCTTCTAACCAGTTTGTGCCTGCAGTTTTAACATGGAAGATCCCTTTTGTGTATTTTGCGATAATCGGAAACACCATGAATTTGTCACTTCCAGAGTGAATACTTAGTTTATAACCAAAATGTTCTGCAATAAGCGCATGTTCACGTAGTTCAACCTCAAACTGTTCAACGTCGCCAATATAGTCAATTCCTTTTTGGAATTCTCCGCAGAATCTCGGCGCCAAACTAATGACAGTTACGCCTCTATCGATTAATTCATTAGCAACGAAGAAGTGAGAAATCGGTGCTGTAACCGTTTCCGTTTCATCGATAGAAATTTCAAAGTCGATTGCACGGTCTTCTTTGCTGATGTATTCATTATATACATGTGTTGTATATGTAATCGCTTCATCGTATAGCAAAATATTTCTCATTAATGAAGTTTCATCGAATGAAAGTGATAAACCGTTGACTTCGAATTCTTTGTTTAAATATTTATCGAAATACGCTTGTTTCACATCTTCTGGAACATTTGCAAATTCTGTAGCAATGACATCATCATTTGCTTCTTCAATTGTTTTGTCAATTTGATCTGAACAATCCAATGTAATCATTGAAACACCTAGAGATAATGCATATTTAATATCGGACTCTAACTTAATATGGTCACCATCCGCGCCGTATCCACCTTCATAGCCTTCTTGGAAAACCGCATATGCAGCTGCATCAAGCATATCTGTCATTGAACGATTTGTAAGTGTTAACTCACGAATACTTTGTTGTGCAAGAACTGGTTTTATCGCTTTTCCTTGAACTGTTTCAATATGTCCAGGTGAAGCTAACCCAAGACGATCGCCTAAACCGATTGTTGCGATTTCAGTACCGAATGCACGTGGTGCTGTATAATCAAAATAACGGTTTAGAACGAGACGGTTTTCATATGTTAATGGACAAGCCTTTCCTTTTCCGCCAATACTTGTACCATCCAAGTCGTTATATAACTGGCCATTTCCAGTTGCCAGTATAAACTTTTCTGCCTGATCTTTTACCATTAATAAGTGCACATCGTCACTCTTCTTATACGATGCTTCGTATACTTTTAAGCCTGTTGAATTTGAAGCTATTTTTCCTTGTGCTAATAATTCAATTGCTGGTAGTAAGTGCTCCATTAGATCAATCCTTTTCATTTAATTTAATGCGTTGCTATTTTACTAGATACTATGTATAAAATAACAACGTTGTTATTTCCATGGTATCTGATTTATAATAAAAGTGCAAGAACATTCAGGACTACGATTACTAAAAAATATTTATTATATAGAGACGGGGTTTTCGCACGTGCAATCTACGAAAGGAATCTCATACGGGCAACTGATTGCTTTTTTTATTCCATTAGGGGTTTCGGCAAGTTTAACTTCTGTCACTCATGTCGTTATTAACGGCACTCTGAGTCGCGGCGAAAATGCTGTATTTATCATTGCATGTTTTGCTGTCGCAATGTCTTTGTTTGGCATTATTGAGCGTCCAATGATTGTGTTCAGACAAACTTCTTCAGCGCTGGTGACAGATCGAAAGTCGTTTAAATTACTTGGCAAGTTTTTCTTGTATGTTTTAGCCGTTACGATGCTTTTAAGTGCGGGCGTGGCGTTTAGTCCACTTGGCGGTTGGATTTATACGTCTGTTTTCGGTGCTACTCCAGATATGGTAAAAGCGATTTCGATTACTTTTCAAGTGTTGCTTTTAGTCATTATTTTTTCTGGGATTCGCGGGTTATATCAAGGAATTATTATTAAGCAACTGGCGACCAATTGGTTAACGTTCGGTGTCATTGCTCGTTTAATCGCGATGTTTGTGACAGCTTACTTATTTGTATACTTTGACTATATTACGAGTGTAAGTGGTGCAATTATTTTCCTTGTGGGTATGTTGGTTGAATGTCTTGTCAGTGTCTACAAAGGAGATCTGATATTAAAAAAAGAGTTAACCCAACCAGATTCATATCGCTTAACACAGGCAGATGTTTCTAAGTTTTATTTTCCGATGATGTATTACTTTCTTCTTCAAACGATTCTTATTCCAGTTATTTATATTTTATTGGCGAAATCGAATGATATTGAAATGGGGATTGCCTCGTTTGCTTTAGCTTTTAGTATTACAAATTTGATTCTCGGTTTTTTCATGTATACGCATCAGCTTGTATTACAGTTTTACAAACATAATAAGCAAAAAGTGATTCGGTTTCTTATTGTTCTTAGCATTTTACCAACTTTATTCTTATGCATATTATGCTATACGCCGGTTGGTATGGTGTATATGCGCGTGATTATGGGTGCGGATGAAGCATTGTCTTTGGCAACGATTGCGGTGTTAAAGTTTTTCATCGTCAAAACACTGGTATTTCCTTGGGTGGATTTTCTAAATGGCTTTCTCATGCTCAATCGACAAACAAATAAGATGTTGCTTGCACAAGTCGGGAATATCATTGTTGTCATTATCAGTCTGTTGTTTTTTGTTCGCATTTCACCGCATTTAAATGGGATTAACGGTTCGATTGCAGCCTCATTGGGTGAGTTGGCTGGTTTTATCATTGTGAGTGTTATTGTATATCGGATGAGTGATCGGTTTAAGGAAAGACAGTTGTTGAAGAAGTAAGATAAACCAAGATTTTTCCATTACACTCGCTTCGGCGCTTGTGGATGCCTCCCGCAATAAGCCAGGTAGAAAAAACACTACCTTTTATCAAAACCTGTAAGGCGCCTACGCTAGTAATTTATTTGTAGATTGTTGCCAATTCTGTTGTTATAGAGTGCTAATTACAGGTAGTTTATTTAGCAGTTTTCACATATCCCGCGAGATTTGTTGATTCTTTCATACCTTCACTTACAAGTTTAGCGATTTTGTTCGCGCCTTTTTCTGTGAAATGGGTGCAGTCTATTCCGTTTACTGAAATCATGTACAATTCTTTGGCGTTTTCGTAGCCAATTGATGATAGGTAGCTGATGGTTTTTTCCATCAAATCGATGAGTAACACATCGTTTTCCTTTGCTAATTCCTTCACAGCCTTGCAGTATTCCACAAAGTCCATTAGAAATTCGTCGTTCCTATAATTTAGTCTACCAACGGGTGTGAAGAGTACCGGAATTGCTTTGTTGGACTTGGCAACATCTATGTATTGCTGTAAATAGGTTTTATAGCTGCCATAAGGATCTGTATATCGTTCGGGACGATCTTTTGTTGAGTCGTTGTGACCCATTTGGATAAAAAGATAATCATTCGGTTTGATGACTTCTGCTATTTTCGCTAAACGCCCTTCCGTGATAAACGTTTTAGAGCTTCGTCCACCAACTGCATGATTTTCAATATTTATATCTTCTATTAAATAGTCAGCAATGAATTGACCCCATCCTGCTTGTGGGTATTGTGTTGAGTCATAATCACGGACGGTTGAATCCGCTGCTAAAAAAAATGTGACTTTGTTGCTTACCATAAAAAAACACTCCTTTTAAATAGTAGACGCCAGAAATCTTCATAATGATTTCTGGCATCTTTATCACCTATAGATTATTGTTCAGTTCTTCTCAGTCTTATTCCTACGATACCTAACAACAGCAGTGCTAATCCTAGGAAAAGACTTGAATACATTGACGTTGCAGTCTTCGGCAGTACACCATCTTTGCCTTTATTTTTGTCTTTCTCCCGATCTTTGTCTTTCTCAACAATTGGTGTTTTATCCTTGTCTTTGTCTTTGTCTTTGTCCCCAATAATAGGGATTTCTTCGTCCTCAGATGCTTTTTTCAATCCTGAGATGGCTGAAGTTAAAGTTGAAATTGCTGCGTTTAGTTCAGCTTGTGTCGCAATTGTTTCTAGTGCCGCTTCTGCTACTCCAATCGCTTCTTCTAACGCTGCAAATGAGTCTGATGTGTACTGATCATCGTCATTTGATATTAACTTTGCTTGTTCAATTAGTTCTTCGAGTTCAGTTAAATCGATTTCCTGACCTGGATCTGGGCCAACTGCCACTAATCCTTCGATTGCTTCAGTTAATGCGGCAATCGCTTCACTTAATTCAACTTCTGTCGTAATTATTTCTAGTGCCGCTTCTGCTACTTCAATCGCTTCTTCTAACGCTGCAAATGAGCCTGATGTATATTGATTGTCCTCATTAGAGATTAGTTTTGCTTGCTCGATTAATTCTGCGAGTTCAGTTAAATCAATTTCCTGACCTGGATCTGGATCCACCGCCACTAATCCTTCTATTGCTTCTGTTAAGGCAGCAATCGCTTCACTTAATTCAACTTCTGTCGCAATCGTTTCGAGTGCGACTTCCGCTACTTCAATCGCTTCTTGTAGTGCTGCAAATGAAGTTTCCGTGTATTTACCATCTTCGTTTGTAATGGATTTAGCCTGTGCAATTAATACTTCCAACTCTGTGACGTCTAGGATTGGCTCCTCTTCAGGTCCAACAACATCATTGTAAGTTCCCCACACATTCGCCCACTGTTCTTCTTTTACAGAAATAATTCTTCCTTCGTCATCATAATTAAACAGAACGTCTAAACTTCCAATAATGTCGGCTGAATCTTCAGCAGAAAGTTCTTCACCTGATTGATTTACCGTTTTCGTTCCATTGAATAGATAGTTTCGATCTGATTCCAATGCTGCAGGATAACTATCTTTCGACGAACCAGACGTTTTAATCGAGATGAAACCATCAATGGTAAAGTCAGTTGGAATACCACCATAGGTTGTGAAGCCCAAGTTCGTTCCATTATCCGCACTAATATTATTTTCAGCAATGACGCCCGGGTTACTATTGCTGGTAATGCCGTACGTACCATTTCCAAAAGCAAGACTGTTTTTAATGACATGTGGAACGTGGACCCCTTCTCCTCCAAGTTTAAATCCGTTTTTATCCCCGCTACCTTCATGACCATTGGAAAGTGTTCCGTTATTGAATGCAATACTATTTTCGATTAGAACAGCACCAATCGCACCGGTTCCCACTTTCGTATACAAATCCCATCCATCATCGATATTATTATAAGCGACTGTTCCTCTGAAGATATTGCCATCTCCGGAAGTCAATTTTGCTGCAAAACCATCGGCATTATTTTCAGATGGGTCACTATTATCAAATGAAATACTGTTTGAGATGAGATTATAGGACGGCCATTTCGTCTTATCTTCTTCATAAACATCTGTACGGCTAATTTGAAGACCTGTATCACCATTTTCAAATGTTCTGATATGTTCAATCGTGTTGTAACTTCCGCCTACTGTATATCCTTTGGTATTTCCTGCGGAACGTGCAAAGTCAATACCTTTAACATGCCAGTAGTTACCGCTATGAATGACACCTTCTGATTTTTTATCAAAATCAATAAGTGGACGTTTTGTTGCATTTGGATCAGCGATTAAATATTTCATGGCATCTTTTGTTCCGTCATTGAACTTTTTAATTTTAAGTGGCGATGATCGGACATAATGACCTTCTAGGACAATTATTCTTTGCCCTTCCTTAACAAATTCAATTGCAGTATTTAGATCAAGTGGAGATGCTTTCGTTCCATCTCCTGCACTTGTTCCTACTGGTGACACATAAATATGTCCGTCATCCGCATAGGTTTTCATCGTGACTGTAAAGTTCTGTACGATTTTACTATAGTCCGTTAAATATTGTGTATCGTCAGGCACAAAAGCGACACTAAAGTTGGTCTGTGCATTACTCGTAAGCGTCGCCGGTATATCGACTGCTTTACCTGCTTCAACAGCCATATCTTCAGCTATGACAACTTGTCCTTTTTTAACGGTTAATGTTCCATTCACATTCGATTTAACACGTAACGAATAATCCGTTTTGGATACTTTATCAAGCGACAATATTTCCAATTCAGGTGTTACAGCCTTAGCAGGTGGCGATACTTTTGGTGCATCCGTCGCAGCAGCTGAAACTGTTAAATCGATATTACGGACTTCTATAGTTGCTAAACGTGCCGTGTAAAAACCAACATACATTTTTCCGTCTTGTATTTTTAAAATTTCAGGTTCATAAATGACTTCCTCTTGCCCATCATTAATCTTCCCTGTAAAACCACTATTCGTTTTTGAAAGTGTCAGTCGATAATTTTCCGCAGTATTATTGGCATCTGGTCTTGTTGGATCCAACATGATTTTCTGAATGCCTTGACTGCCTTCACCGTCAGGGGCAACGACTCCTGTTCTTGCAAACAATTGAGTCCCCATCGCTTCGCGGGTTCCTCCACTAAATCCACCGATTGCCGCAATATTTGAAGCAAAAACACTAGAATCATTTGCCGATCCATTAACATCTCTCGCCATAATTCCGAAAGATTCTTGGCCATCATATGGTGTTTTCGCAAAGGATTGTACTTTAATATCAGCTGACAAAACAAAGTTATCCTCTTCAGCATCAATTTCCGTGTAGTAGAAAGTAATTCCGTCATGGTCACCTGTTACTTTACCGCCGCCTTCAAGGGCTACAAGTTTAATAACCCCATCTTCTAAGACTTCAATATAGTTATTGGTAGTGGAACTTGATTGACCAAAACGAATTTGCTGCCACTGGGCTGCTACTTTTTCTCTTACCGTCACTTTATAATCAATCGAAGCCAGGTTTGTATCCACCGGAATGAGCCCAATGCTATACGTGCCAGCTGTTTGATTATCAAAGTTTGTAGTATCAATTGTATATTCTTCTTCCGATAAAACATCTCTGTCCGCATTATCATAGACTTTTGATACGACTAATCCTTGACGATCAAACTCGTCTCCGATATAAAATGTCGTTTTAGGATAATCCGTAACTTCGATGCCTTCTACTTCTTTCACCTTGACAGTAACCGTGAAGGATACTTCTTTTCCTTTATGCACGATTGACACAGTTTTAGTTCCCGGAATTGTCGAATCAAATCCAGCTACTTTAAATTCTTGTTGTGCCAATCTAACTTCTTTCCCGTCGCTATACTTTGCATAGACCGTTAAACCAGCTAAATTCAACTCATCGCCAATGAAATATAGCGTTTTTTCAGGTAACGCTCTAATTTCTAAAGTTGTTAGATCAGCATCTTTAACATAAACGTTTAAGTCGATCGATTGTTCTGGTGTCTCGGTTGAGGTAATCGTTATTGGAAAAACACCAGCCTCTTCAAAAACAAATCCATCTTCTAAAGAAAAATCATATTGTTCTGCTGTTAAGTCAGCTGTTTTAAAACCATCATTATAAGTGGCTACAACAACTAGTCCCTGAGGGTCGAAAGAATCACCCTTGTAGTATTCAATTTTTGCAGGATAATATTTAATGGCCAAATCAGTAACTGTTAACGCATGTATTTCCAAATCAAGCGTTGCAGATACGCCGTTATAATTGATCGTAATCGTGTTCGTTCCAACTTCAAGATTATTGAATCCCGTAACGATATAATCTTTTTCCGAAACAGCTTCTGAGCTACCATCTGAAAATTCAGCGGTCACTACCAAGCCCGTTACATCCAAAGCCTCGCCTACTAGATAATCCGTTTTCATATTCGCAGAATCGATGATTAAATTTTCAACTGTGCGATTGTCTACCGAGATTTCTGTATCGCTAAATGTAACCTCTGAATCTCTTGCGACATAAATACCAACAAAAACCTCATTTGTTAATAAATCTCCAAGCATCAACGGTTCACTATCTTCTCCGTTTACCGATACGACATACGTATCTCCTGACTTTTTAATCGATAGTTCATATTCGCTTCCTGGTGTTGGGATGTTTGGATCGAATGAATCTAATTTGGTTTGAGTTCCTTCTTTATAAAATCCTTTGACTGATTGATCCAAACCACCTACCGCTACATAATTCGATTCATGACCGCTTGAGTTTCTGTGTTCGCCGATTTCATCACGAACCATCAATCCAAAGGACACTTGATTATTTGCCCCGAATTTATGCACAGTTGCTTTTGTTGTAATTTCAAAATTTGCATGAGCAGGTAATTCTTTATGGTAGAAAGAAATGCCATCAATAGAACTAGATATCTTACCGCCCGCTGCTGATAATGTAACGGAACCATCCTCATTTAACGTTGGATCTGGGTTTCTTTCATCATTTGTATTATCACCGAATACGTTAAATTCCCAATCTCCTATTTCAACTTCCCCGTCAATTGCTAAATTCACATTGGTATAGTCAACTTTTGCATTACGCGCTGTGAATAAACCTGCATAATTGATAGCCCCTGTGAAGTCTTCAATGACGTTTACTTCATCACCAATTTTAACCGTCACTAAGTTTCCACTCTTCTTCACGCTTAACTCATATACTTCGCCGGATGTAGGCGGCGTAATCGCATTTTCAAAATCGACTTTGGATAACGCGCTGTCAAATCTAGTAAATGCTTTCATCGCTTGATCAAGTGCGCCTATCGCAACATAATCACCGACGCCGTAATCCACACCATGCATATAAGCATGTACATCATCACGCAACATCACGCCAAATGACACTTGGTTATTTGCATCAAACGATTCTACTGTTGCAGTAGCGGTCAGTTCAAAATTCGCACCAGACGGCACTTGCTTAAAATAATAGGCAATGCCATCAGAACTAGATGAGATTTTCCCGCGGTTTCCTGAACTTCTTACCAGTACTCTATTTGCCACATTTTCATCTTCCGTGATTTCAAAGTTTTCTTTTGTGATTTTATCTTGTCCACCGACATCACCGAAAACAGTTCCAGACCAATCACTGTAAATCGTTGTGATTTCATTGGGCGGAATAACAGGGTCGCTTGGGTCAGTTGGTATTTCTTCATCTCCCCCATCACCGACATTACTTCCGTCACCACTTAACACGCCTGCACCTGCATTCGCCAAGACATGATCTTTCACTCCATCTACTGGAAGAAGACTATATTCATAAGTTGGTGTAAACGTTCCAGTCGAAGTAGTTGGCATGCTACCTGTGCTATTGATAAATAGATTATCTTCAACATCCCAATAACCAATCTCAGAACTATATTGACTTACAATTGGATCGACTGCATTTTCAAACACATTTTTCTCAACTTTTACAATGGCGCCCATTCTTGTATTAATACCCGACTCAAGTACATTCTTATAGTAATTATTGAAAATATGCGCATGGCCGTAGCGATAACTTGGTACTCGCGAATTCACATTTTCAAAATAGTTGCCATGGTAGGTTAATGTTCGGTCAAAATTATCACTATCAGAATAACCAACAAGTCCTGTTTTCCATGAATCATGAACATAGTTGTAAGAGAAAGTAATATATTCCGAAGCACCTTTAACATCGAATAATCCATCATAATAATCTTTATTGACTGCTAAACTATTATAAAGTTCATTATGATCTACCCAAATATTATTGGATGGCCCTTCAATTGAGATCGCATCTTTGTCACCAATTCGAACATGGTGGATACTCAAGTTTCGTATAATAATATTGCTAGACTTCCAAACTTTTATCCCGATGCCGTCAAATTCGCCTTCGTTGCCAATCCCAAGAATCGACACGTCTTTGATTTCTTTTACATCAATTTTACTTATCCCCGGGGAATTTTCCGGTGTAATTTTTCCTTTAATATAAATCTTCATCGGTACATCTTTATATTCTTTTTTCTTTTTGTTCAATAGTTCCTGCAACTCTGCCCCTGTGCTGACTGTAAATGTGACTGCATTTGCACCTTCACCGCCAGTTGTTCCACCGTTCAATGTTGCATAACCGACCATACCATCTGTTCCGTCTAAGCCACTCGTATCTCCTGGATCTAACTCAGGATCTTCTGGCTCAGGATCAGGATCAGGATTTGGTTCTGGATCTGGGTCTGGGTCTGGATCAACAGTCGCTTTCTCTAATCCATCGATTGCTTCTTGAAGCGAGGTAATTGCTGCTGTTAATAAATCTATGTCTTCAGGGTTTGCTGTTTCATAAACTGCTTCTGCAACTGCAATTGCTTCTTGTAAGGCGGCAAAGGAGTTTTCAGTATATATTTCTTCTTCATTTGAAATTACTTTTGCACGATTGATTAAATTTTCTAGTTGTATTTTCAAGTCTTGTGTTTCGATTTCTAATTGTACGTTGCTGAATTTGACTGTTGTGTTTCTAGCTGTAAACAATCCTGCATAATTAATTTCGCCTGTGTAATCACTAATTTCTTTTGTTACGCCGTTAATGCTAATCTCGTAATTAGAACCCGTCTTTTTAATGCCTAGCTCATATTCATCATTAACCGCTGGTTCTCCGCTAAATGATAGATCATTTGGGCGTTCAAACTCTTGATCTTGATATTTATAAAAACCTCTCATTTCTTTACGTACATTACCAACAGCTACATAATCGCCTGTATAATTACTATCATTTAGATTTTCCAATACATTGCTTCTCAGCATAATGCCGAATGCCACTTGATTATCGGACGACCAAGATTCAACTTTTGCCTTTGCGGTTAATTGATAATCCCCGTCTGCTGGCACATCTTTAAAATAATATGCAATCCCCTCGGTTTTACTATCGATTTTCCCTTTATTATTGGCACTTTGAAGCGTAACAGTACTGTCAGCATTTTCACCGATGCTGAAATTGTCGCTGATTATGCCCGCTTGACCACCTGCATTTCCAAAAACACTTCCATTCCAATCACTCGAGATATCTATCATGCCATCAAAAGTATCGTCCACTTCTGCCGCTATTACTGGGACATTCATATTTGGAATTAATAATATAAAAATCATAAATAATGCAAGTAACCGTCTATGCTTCTTCATTTGTAACCTCCTATGGATTGTCATTTCACAATACTCTGAACACGGTACTTAAAAAGAAACGAGAACCTTAAATATGATTCTCGTCATTGGTAGTGCCTTAATATGGTTGATAAATAAAAAGAGTTTAATCAAGTACATATACGATTTATTATTCCAGTACTCGATACTTCTAATAGACCGTTGATTTCCTTTGCGGGCAGCACCCACAAAGGGAGGAAAGTTACAGTTCAATCTTTCCCCAGCGCAGAAGCGTTTTCATGAGCCACTCTTAATTTACAATAACTTTTATAAAACAAGTAAAACCCTACAAATCCTCCTTCCCCTTATTTAAACTTAACCAAGTCCTCCACTTTGACAGCTTGACCTGTTCTTAGTGAGATGTTGCCGGCGATTCCGGTTAGAATAGATGTTGCGCCGTCGATGTGTGATGCTGCTCGGTTGAACTCGTCTTCTGTAGGAACGCCGAAGAGGTCCTGTAATAGAATTGGATCTCCGCCCCCGTGGCCGCCTTTTCCTTCTACCACTTCAACTTCGTAGGGCTCACCGAACATCGGCAGTACTCTAACAGTCTTCTCTTTCAGCTTACCTTCATCACTTTTTGAACCACCAGAATTGATATAGGATTGTTCTCGGACTTGCACTTCGATTCTTCCTTTACTACCGTTAAAGGAAACGATAAATCCTTCCCATGGTAAATATGCATTCAATGAGTACGTCAAAATTGCTTTATTTTTATAAGTAACCAAAACGCCTAAGGTATCTTCAATATCAATGCCATCTCCGAATACGCTTTGATCACGTTGATAACCATCATCTTTTTCAGCATCCAAATATAATGCTTTTAAATGTTCGTTATCTTCCAACTGAATCGCAAAAGGATCATCTTTTGCATTTTCACTACCATGCGCACGCTGGTAGAACTTTGTTTCTCCTCTAGCTTCTGCATTCTCTTTCCCATAGAAACGAAGTCCGCCAGTTGCATAAACCGTTTCAGGAGTAGAATTCAACCAGAAATTAACCAAATCAAAATGATGCGTCGACTTATGTACAAGCAAACCACCACTATTCGTTTTGTTTCGGTGCCATCTACGGAAATAATCGGCTCCATGCTGTGTATCCAACGCCCACTCAAAATTCACCGAGTAGACATCACCTATGACACCATCGCGAATTAGCTCTCTAATTTTTGTATTATGAGGTGCATAACGATAGTTGAACGTTACACGAACTTCGCGGCCAGTTCTGTCAATCGCATCAATGATTGCCTGTGTTTTTTCAGCATCTACAGTCATTGGTTTTTCAGTAATGACATCGCAACCAAGTTCGAGTGCACGAATAATATATGTATGATGTGTTCGGTCAACTGTTGTTACGATAACAATATCTGGTTTTTCAATTTCAATCATTTTATCAAATTCACTTGCCAAATAAGTATTGATTTTTGGGTGATTATATTTTTCTTCTAGTAAACGATTAGAATAATCCAATCGTGTTTGGTTTATATCACAAAAAGCTACTAACTGACAAGTCTCTCTGTAATCCTCAACCATTGCCCCATAGAAAAATTCAGCCCGTCCACCAGTACCGATTAGTACATACTTCTTACTCATTCTGTCATCTCCTAGATAATGTATTATATAATGAATATCTGTAAAACAGATTCTTATACAAAGATTAGTAATTCGATTACTTTGCCTCGGAAATTTCATTACTTAATATTGCTTGTGCTTCATGGTCTATCCCTTGCGACATCTCCATTTTTCTCATGACTTGATACGCAGTCCACATAATAATATAAGCGAGAATACTAACACTAAAAAATGGAAGCAAACCTGGTATCGTAACAACTGTGTAATAGACAGCAGCAATACCCGCTATGATTAGTAGCGTAAAGTGCGGATGCGAGGCACCAATAATGAGTGCGTATTTC
Organism: Sporosarcina sp. Y1009; assembly: GCF_057669865.1. Taxonomy (NCBI): domain Bacteria; kingdom Bacillati; phylum Bacillota; class Bacilli; order Caryophanales; family Caryophanaceae; genus Sporosarcina; species Sporosarcina sp. Y1009. The sequence continues at coordinate 30,989 of NZ_JBYHFO010000019.1, forward strand.
AAGTACAATCTTTTTTTCCAATCATAATGAACGTATAGTGGGAAAATATAAAGTAAAACAATCGCATATAGAAGACCAAAGATAAATACACCCATACGCAATAGATCAAACCAGCCACCTGTTGGTAAAATTACTAAATCAAAATAAATGATGTATCCAACAACAAATAGTAAAATGCCAAATAATGTGGATTTGAAAAACTCACGACGATAAGTAGTCCAAAACGTTTTAAACACCGGAACATCTTTATCACCCATTACCCATTTCCGTGTAACAGCAAAAAGTGCAATTGTAGCGGGCATGAAACCAAAAATGCCTAACCCAAGTACCGTGAAAAAGATCCACAACAAATTGACATAAGCCAATCTTGAAATAACTTCACATACTCTGAAAAACTTACCTGTCATCCCCATTAACTGCATGAATATTAACTCCTTTGTTATTGAACTAGTTTTTGTATAACGGCAAAAGCAGTTTCTTGATTCTCAATATATTTCGGAATTACTGCGACAAGCTCGATGGGTTCGGATTCTATAAAAAATGTCTCCAGACTAATGATTTTCAAAGCATTATCATAAACATCGACTGCCTCCGATATTTCACCATCTGCCATTAATGCTTCTAATTCAAAACTAGTCAACTCAATTTTGTTTTCCTCTTTTTGAAATTCTGTGAGATTGTATAATTCCTGTGTATCATAAATAGCAGCTAATAATTCCCGATCCATAATTAAGATATCTCCAGCATGACGAACAATTTCAACAATCAATCTTTCACCGACTGGTGGGTATTGCGAAATTTTAAATTCAAGTGTAGAATCAACCTCATCCTTTGCAAGCCCTTTCATTTCTTCTAAAGCTTCTTCAGGCAAAGAGGAAAAAATAAGGATATCAAATTGATTTTCTTCTTGTTTGCAACCCGTTATAAAAAGTAGTGAAATTAATGCTACGATAAAGAAACGAATGGATTTATTTCGCATAAGCTAAAAACACTCCTAAAATAAAAATCTATCAAAGTACAAGTTATCTATTGTGCCTTAGCTTATCGCAACAACAGTATCACGTCTATAATCATCTAATATGATTAGTCTATAAAGGTTAATTCACCAACGTTTTCAGACAATGTTAGAAAATGATTATCACGTCATAATAGAATTTTTACACCAAATAATGAATCGTTTCTCTTTATTTGTTGGGAACACAAATAAACTATATATTTTAAAATTTATGTGTGATACAATTTATTTTGGAGCGCAGCCAGAAAATCTACTTATCTGCCTTTGAAGGGGGGACAATTTTGTTAACAAGTAAGAAAAAGTTTTTCATTAAATTACTCTCATTCATTACGATTATTGCAACTTTACCTGTCTTAATCGTTGGCGTGTTTTCATACTTAAAATCATCGGAAATTATTCAATCAAATATCTCTAAAGAGAAAGAGCAAAGCGTCTATCAAATTCAAGCAAACTTTGAACAAGTCCTCCAAACTGTAGATTTGTCAGTGACAAATTTTGTGACCTCATATCAGTTAACCAAAACGCTTGATGAACCATTAAATGCACAACAGTTCCAACTATATAATCAGACCAAAAAGGAAATTAATCTACTTCAACGATTTGACGGTGGGATGGATGACTTTTTACTAGTAAGTACTAGAGAAGGCTGGCGTATTAATAATAATGGCCTTCGGAGGTTAGCACCAGGGGAAGCAGAAGAACTGATTGATCGATACTCGGATTTGTCATACATATCTTCCTGGATAACTGAAGATAAAGATGAGATTTTTTTTGATTCAACAACGAACTCTTCCTGTCAAACCTATATCAACTTAATCAAGAAGTTACCACTCAATGGAAACGATAAAAGTGGAATTGCCATTGCTTATATTCCGATCTGTTATTTTGAAAATTTATTGAAAAATAATATCGATTCGGAAACGATTATGGTGTTGGATGAAAACAATCATGTCGTGGGACATAGTGACTTTTCAAACATCGGCAAAGATTTTTCCAACCGACCTTTTACAGCAGAACTCGGCTCTCAAAAAGAAAAAATCGGGCAATATGATGCTACCAATGATGGAAGCGATTACAAAGTGATTTACCGGAAATCTGATTATAATAATTGGACATACCTATCGATTATTGAAATTGGCGAGTTGAACAAAGAGTCTCGATCTATCGGATGGTTTACATTTATGATTGGTTCAATTATGTTTATCGGCATTATTATTTTCGCATACCTTGCCTCTAGGAGACTATATGCCCCGATTAATAGACTCACAAAAACGTTGACAGATTCATTATCTAGTCAAAACACAAGTGGCAATAGAAACGATGAATTTGGAATCATTGAAAGTAAAATTCACCATATGCTTGAACAAAATGATCAGTTGGAAGACAAATTACAAGGGCAAATTATTCAGCTGAAACAATTTTTTATGAGCCGTCTTTTACAAGGTAAAATCACGGCGTCAGAATTACCTTCTAAATTAGAAACGTTTAATTATCCGATGTCATGGAAAGGCTTTTCTATCCTATCAATTCAAATTGATTCGATAGATGATACAAAAAAAATACTTGAAAATGAAGACTTGCTACTGTTTGCCATGAATACGATGGTTGTAGAAATGATTCCAAGAACGGATCGAATGACACCGATTGTGGTCAACAGAAACCAAGTGACTATTCTCTTTAATGAGAACGAATCCGAAAGTGAATTTACAGAAAAAATCACTTCCACAATTAAAGAAATACGTGAACAGATTGAAAAAGAGTTGAAAATTTCTATTAGTGTTGGCATTAGTAAATCACATAACGATTTAGTTCACGCCCATATGGCACTGAAAGAAAGTCAAGAAGCTTTACGTTATACACTTAAGTTTGGACCTGGCTCAATCATCTTCTTCGACAATTTACAAAGAGAAACGAGTTTCTTTACCTTCTATCCGAGACAGATTGAAAATGATTTATTTAATTCGATCAAAGATGGCGATAAAGATGAGGTAGATAAAAACTTAAAAAAACTGATTGCTTCACTTTTTGATGAACAATTGAGCAACCGCCAATTCGAAATTGCCATCGTCCGGTTATTAACAAATCTAATTCAGTTAACAGAGACACTCGGTGTCAATGCACTGGAGTTCGAAAATCATAAATCATTATTTGACCAATTATACGAGTTTAGAACTTTACCAGAAGTCGTCAGTTGGTTTAAAAAGATGATTATTGATCCGATGATGAATAAGGCGGAAGAACGTACACAATCACAGTACAAAAATATATCGGATGAGATTATCCATATTGTTCAACAAGAGTTCGATTCTGATTTAACCTTAAATTTTATTGCAGATAAGCTGCATTACAATGCGAATTATTTAAGCAGTATTTTCCGAAAAGAGACGAATATGTCTTTCAGTGATTACTTAACATTATTCCGTATTAATAAAGCCAAAAAATGGCTCGAAGAAACGGATATCACTGTAAAAGAAATTGCTGAGAAATTGAACTATAATAACTCGCAAAACTTTATTCGCTCATTTAGAAAAGTGGAAGGTACGACGCCTGGAAAGTATAGAGAGAGTCATAGAAATCACTAATTTAAAATACCATCAAAAGGAGGCTCTCTCCCTTTGATGGTATTTTTTTATCACGCAAGTTGGTGCACTAACCAATCATACGCCTGTTCCCCGCTAATTTCATGACCGCCTTCAAATACGTGGGTTGCCAATGCACTTTCAGCAACAAATTCTTTATAAATTAGGGCCAATTTGTCAGTCGCAATTTTAACTTGATCCAATGGAAATAAATGATCTACAGTTCCCGCTTCTATAAATAACGGATTCGGGGCAATTAACCCGATCAAATCTGGCATCTCTGCATAGGATAATATTCCAGGTATGTAATTATCTAAGCAATGGCGACGATCCATAATACTGCCTTTAAACGTATTCGTATAACCACTAATTACCGTCGCTTTCAATCGTGCATCGAGTATTGATGTAAAGGCAGCAACAAGACCGCCGCCTGAAATCCCCATACAGCCAATCTGATTTTCATCCACATAATCGAGCGATTGCACAAAATCAATTACACGTCTCGTTTCTTGAACACGAAGACCTGGCAGTGTCTTTCCGAGTGCCAATAATTGGCTGGCAATTCGGTAACAAGAATTATCGGTTGGCTCACCCTTCCCCTGATCTTCTTGTAATTTACGATCCCCAAACCCAACTAATTCGGGGACGACAACGACAAAACCTTTTTTAACAAGTTCCTTCGCAAATGCTTTATGATAGCCCTTATCTGCTCTGACCGAGTAGTCGGCATTCAATCCAACAGCTTCTTTACTACCGTATCCATGTCCATGGATAGCAATAACCGCTGGGAATTTCCCTATGTTTTTGGACTTTGGGATTAAAATATAAATGGGCATTTTAAGTGGAAAAATAGTCGAAATCTCAACACGCAGTCGCCAATAATCCCCCCTATCGGATTTCTCTAGCAAAACTGGATCTAAAGGCGCTTTATGCTCCTTAAAATTCCCCAAAGACTGTCGAACCTGTTCTTTCAAATTACTTTTCCAGTCCGCATCATATATAGTCGAATGATTACTCACACATTCCTCATACAAGTTCTCTAAATACAAATCAGCAGACCACATTTGCCCGCCTCCCAACGTAAATAGGATATTCTACAAAACTAGAAATTCGTTGAAGCTGACACCATTCCACAAGCACCGCTATCAGTTTCTACTCCACGCAAAATCATACTGGATCACTTCATAATCTTCCTACGTAAAGTGGAATCTATAGTTGATTGGAGTGCAGAAGGGAAAGATTGAACTGTATCTTTCCGCACTTTTGCGCTCGCCCGCAGGAAAGCGTCCGCCCGGAACGGAAATCAACAGAATTGCAAGCTAATTCTACGCTCATTCCTCCTGCTAGTTTCCCGCTTCATTCTTGAAAAATTAATATTTATTGCCAAGATTATTCTTTAATCGATCCCAACAGAGCACCTTTTGCGAAGTGCTTTTGTAAGAACGGATACACTAGTAATACTGGGACGGTTGCGACAACGATAACGGCCATTTTAACTGACTGAGATGGCGGTGGGATATCCGTATATTCCATACTGTCGTAGTTCATGCCAGTCGCCAGAACAACGATTTGACGTAGCAATACTTGTACAGGCCACTTCGCCGCATCGCTCAAGTATAAAATAGCATGCATATACGTATTCCAATAAGTAACTGCATAAAATAATGAAATCGTTGCAATCGATGGTAACGAACATGGAATGACTATTTTAAACAAGATACTAAAGTCATTTGCACCATCAATTTTTGCTGACTCTTCTAAACCATAAGGAAGGTTCTGGAAGAATGTTTTTAATATAATCATGTTAAAGACGTTAATCGAAACTGGAATAATTAGTGAAGCCAATGAATCTAATAATCCCGTTTGTTGTACAACGATAAACGTTGGAATAATCCCACCATTAAAGAGCATCGTAAAGATGATGAAGAACATAATATATCTTCTACCTACAAGGTCTCTACGAGATAGTCCATAAGCTGTTAAAGTAGATAACAGCATACTCCAAATCGTTCCAGCCACAGTGACAAAGATTGAAACCATAACCGATTTCAAAACAGTATCCGTTGAAAATATATATTTATAGGCACTTAATGTGAACTCAGTAGGAAATAAGAGGAACCTCTTCTCTGCTATTTCTGCACCAGTTGCAAATGAACTGCCGAGAACGTGAATGAACGGCAAAATCATTATTAAGGCTAAGATTGTAAGTAATGTGGCGTTAATAATATTAAATATGCGCGTGCCTATTTGCTTGTCCCCAATCATGTTTAATCCTCCTAAAAATTATTAATAAACGCCTTCTTCACCGTTCTTTTTCGCTAACCAGTTAGCAAAAACAACTAATGCAAGACCGATAAACCCTTTGAAAAATCCTACCGCTGTTGCGTAACTAAATTGACCTTGCCTTAGTCCTGCAACATAAACGTATGTATCAAAGATTTCTGCTACATGTCTATTTGTTGAATTCATTAATAAGTAAACATGTTCAAATCCTAATTCAAGTACATCACCAATTTTAAGGATCAAGAGGATAACAATCACGCTTTTAATCGCAGGCAACGTAATATGCCAAATTTGTCTAAACCGATTTGCGCCGTCAATTTTAGCAGCTTCGTATAATTGAGGGTCAACCGATGCGATCGCAGCAAGGAAAATAATCGTTCCCCAACCTGCTTCACGCCATATAATTTGTAAGATATACATTGGACGGAACCACGTAGAATCTAGTAGAAAGTTTATTGGTTGGAATCCAAAACTCTCCAGTAAACCATTAATAATCCCACCATCAAGCGTTAAGAGTACATAACTAATAGATACGATAACAACCCATGACATAAAGTGCGGTAAATAAATTAACGTTTGGATTGTACGTTTGTAATATTCTCTTCTGATTTCGTTTAACATTAACGCAAGTACAATTGGAATCGGGAAGAAGATAAATAATTGCAAACCAAACAACACAAGTGTATTCTTCAAAATCATCCAGAAATCTGGGGATGTAAATAATCGCCTAAAATGTTCAAATCCTACCCATTCACTACCTGAAATACCTAGATAGGGTTTGTAATTTTGAAAAGAGATGATTAAGCCGTACATCGGTACGTACTTATAGACAAACAAATAGATTAACCCTGGAGCAATCATCAAATATAGCAATTTATTCTTCGCAATTTGTTTTAATAACTTGTTCGGCTTCCTTACTCGCTCTTGTGTGGCAACCTTGCTACTCATACTTATCACTCTCTCTGTAAGAAATGTCTACTACCCTGCTAGCGTAATATAATGAATAAAGGAAGCCCGAGAGAATCGGGTCTTCCTTTACTTTTTTAATTATCTAGATGCGTTATATTCTTCAATAATTTTACTTCCGCCTTGTGCTTTCCACTTTTCGACTTCACCGTCAAAACCAGCTTCATCAATTTCACCTAACATATAATTGTATGTTGCATCATTGATGATTTCTTGCAGTCTAGCACCATCTCTAACATACGTATCTGAATCCAATGTCAATGTAGGATCATGGATTAAGTGTTTATCATTCTCTAAAACTAGCTCTTCAACTTTTTGTCTCGGCTCATAAGTGTGTAATGATTCATATCGTCCGTTAGTCTCAGGTTCACCGATACCTAACATATTATAAGAAAATACTTCTCTTTCGATTGCATCCTGATTGTCATCAACAACCGCGAAACCATTTTCAACTGTATAGTGTTCGCCTTCTACTCCCCATTGAACAAGGTTTGCAAATTCAGGTGTCATCATTTTGTCAAAGAATGCCAACACATCTTTAAGCTCTTCTTCTGTTTTAATCGCAGATTTAGGGAATACAATTTCATTGTTATACCCTGGGTTCGACCAAACTGTAAACTCACCACTCGGCCCTGCAACGTAATTGTGGACGTCATACACTAGATCCGGGTTAAGCTCAACTGCATCGTTATACATACCTAGTACGTCAACCATTGCACCTACATACATACCTGCAGTCCCATTTTTAAACATAGCTTGCTGATCTTCTTTACTTGTTACAGGGAAATCTTGGTTCATGAATTTATTGTCTCTTAAATCTTTTACAAAGTTCATAGACTCTTTATATTCAGGGAACATGAATTCAGGTAATAATTCGCCATTTTGCTCGCCCCAGTTATTAGGAGTTCCGTGCCATGATGCAATTGTTTTAAACACACCATAGACTAAATCACTTCTATCCGTTAAACCAATCGTGTCGGCTTTACCATTTCCATCTGGATCGTCTTCAGAAAATGCTCTTGCCATTTCATAAAACTCGTCAACTGTTTTTGGTGCTTCTAATCCAAGCTTATCCGCCCAGTCTTTACGATAGATAAGTCCTTGTCTAGATAATGGACGACCTTGATATAATGAATAAACTTTTCCATCTACCATTGTATTCTGAACGACAGCTTCTTTTAAATTACCTAGGTTTTTAAACTCATCAAAGTATGGTCCGATTTCCCAAAATTGATCATCGCGGATTGCTTCTTTAAACATATCAATCTGGTCCGCCCCCATTGTAACTGCTTGTGGGAATGTTCCTGTAGCGAAAGCAGTACTTAGCTTGTCACTATAGTTGTTATCGGGAACCCATTCGATGTCTAGCTCAACATTCGCTTTTTCTTCAAGCAATGTTTTAAGTTTATCGTCAGGAACTTCAGCTGTATGAAGCTTCGTCATAATCGTAATTTTCGGTTTTTCTTTTTCACCAGCTGTTCCTTTATCACCATCATTTTTGCTTGTAGATCCGCCGTCATCATTACTACATGCGACCAGGACAAGCATTAAAACCATCGAAAAGACTAACACCAACATTTTCTTTAACTTCATTTCTTCTACACCCCTTTTGTGATCGTTCTTTTTAAGTAACACTTTTGTAACTAGCCCTATCATAAGATAACTCTGACGATTTCGTATATAATCAGTTTCTTACTCTGCCTACAAAGCCCGTCACATCAACATGATAACGCTTACAACCTAATGATATGATTATGGTTTTTACATGAAATTACTCAATATACATAGGAGATTGTTACCAAAAATGAAAACGTTGTTATTTTGTGTTACATTATGATAAGCGAGTAAATACGTAGATGGGTGATCATAAATGAGCATAACAATAAAAGATATAGCTAAAATCGCAGGTGTGAGTTATTCGACGGTTTCTAAAGCATTAAATGATAGTCCATTAGTGAAAAGTGATACGAAAAATCGAATTGTTTCGATTGCAAACGAAATTGGTTATAAACCCAATTTTGCAGCCCAAAGACTTGTTTCGAAACAGACAAAAATTATCGGATTAATCTGGCCTACAATTGAACGATTGGTTCTTTCCACTTTGGTGACGAGAATTAGCGATGAAATCAATAAAACACCCTATTCCATGATTCTCTCCGTAGACCAAGTGCAAACTTCTTTGGATACATTTAGACGTTTTCAGGTAGATGGTATTATTTTGTTCGAGGAAAATATAGATGTTGCTGTCAATCCCAATTCCATTCCGTTATTATCGTACGGAGTTGTTGGAAAAGAAGCTGCAAATTATCCAATTATCGATGCGAATCATGAAGAGGCTATGTATCAAGCTGTAAAATACTTGTATTCGTTAGATCATAGCCATATTGCTTATATAGGTGATTTTTCCCCGATTGATCCCATGCAAATGCAAAAATATAAGGGATTTATCAAAGCAATGAAGGATTTTAATCTACCGGTAGCTGAGCATAATCTTATTAACACATTCGGATTGGATTGGTACGATGGTTATACGGCAACTCAGAAGTTTTTAAGCTTACCGAATCGGCCAACTGCCATTGTGGGTGGGAGTTATGATATTAGCGGTGGAATTATTCGTGGAATTAAAGAAGCAAATCTCGATATCCCTAAAGATATTTCGATTATTAGTTACGACAACATCCCCCAAATGGAGAATATGGAAGTTCCTTTAACAAGCATAGGCGTTCCTGTTGATCAATTGGCTGTGGAAATCGTTCAATCGATGATTAAGATGATTGAAGAGAAGGATAGCCAACCGATTGTTATTAAAATGACACCTGAATTGACTGTCAGGGCTAGTTGTGAATAAGAGAGTCGCCTAGCTCTAGGCGACTTTTTTTGTGGCTGATTATTTTCCTTGCACGCACTAGTGATTTGCTTGCACTTCGATGAGTTTTGCTTGCAGTTCAAAGTGATTTGCTTGCACTTCTAAGGTATTTCCTTGCACAAAATAGATTTTGCTTGCAAGTCGGGACTATTCTCATGTATAAAAATGTTGCTTAAGTGAAATTAGCGGCCAAATTAAAACGAGTACTTGAATAATGCACCATTCAAGTACTCGCTAAGATTAAATTACATTCTTAAATCACTGTACCGAAGTATAACAATCATGGTTCTTTAAAATAGAAAGGACATGATCATATTCGGATTCTTCGACTTCTACTTTCAATAAATGAGTTGGATTTGCATCTTCACCGCTGAATACATCTTCATCAACTACAATCGGTGCATTTGCACCAATCGGTCCGACACTACCGGGCATACCAGAACCTCCGATATTGGTTGGAAAGAATGGTGTGTACATTCTTGTATCAGATCCTTCTCCCATCTCATCGATATACAGATTCTTCACTTTTACAGTTTGTAAACTTGCACGCACAGACTCAGCGTCATTTTCACTTTTAAAATAAACTTCAACACTTCTAGTCATTGGTATCATCCCCTGTTCAAGTATAGTTTTAGTTATACACAGGATTCCCCCAATGAGCGATGTGTAAACTTACTGATCATTCGATTACTTTAACCCTATAACTAGGTATTCTTGAATAATCTCCTGTTGAATCGCCGGGTGACAAGTTACCGTAGAATCATTTGTTAACAGATTTGCTTTCCCACCACTTAAATTCGTAGTAACAGCTCCCACTTCATTCGCAAGAATTATGCCACCTGCAATATCCCACGGTGCAAGATTCATCGTTATATATCCGTCTATAATCCCTTCTGATACATAGGCAAGTTTTAGTGCCGCCGAACCATAAGCGCGTGCACCACGGATTTTTTTAAACAATTGCTGCATAACCTTTTCATCAATCACGCTATTTTCACATAGCAACTTATGATTAAATCCGAGCACTGCTTCCTCAAGGTTAAGATCTTGTTTTAACGGCGGTAGCTTTTCGTCATTTTTATAAGCACCCTCACCGCGTTTTGCACTATAAAGAATATCTGCCATCACATCATAAACAAAACCAATTTCTCCGATACCTTGATGGAAAATCCCGATAGAAATCGCAAAGTTTCTTCGTTGGTGCACAAAATTCATCGTTCCGTCAATCGGGTCAACAATCCAAACCGTTCCGTCTAGTGAATCAACATCGTCCCCGTACCCTTCTTCACTAAAAAGAAGATGTTTCGGATAGGTTTTACGAATCTGTTGTGCTAGGAAATACTCTGTTTCTTTATCAACCGTCGTGACCAGGTCATCTGCATGTGCTTTCGTTTCAATGATCATGGGATCATGAATTTTCTCGCGAATTAATTCTCCAGCTGTTAAAACCCATTGTTTTGCATGTTCATAGATTTCATTACGAACAGTACTCTCCATAGTAACAACCTCCAAGTTGAAGCGATTTAGGCCTCTTCATACTTCTTTCTTAAGAATGCGATACTATTGTTAATATGCGGCTCTTGTGTATTCTCTAAGAGTACATTCATGAAAGGTTTTTTCGGTTTGACTAGTTTAAAAACCGCATCATAGTTTAGTAATCCTGTCCCAACAGGCACCATCTTAATCCAACCATCTTCAATGATGAAGTCCTTTGCATGCATAATCACCATACGGTCTCCGAGTAAATCCATTGCTTCTTGGAAGATTTCTTCTTGACGAAGATAATTCTCTGGGTCCAAGTAATTTGCCGGATCAAAGATCACTTGAAGATTAGGTGAATCAATAAGGTCTAAAAGCCTTCTTAATTTTTGAGGCGTGTGGACTGGGTGATTGATGCCCCCTTCAATAGCAACAATGACACCAAATTTTTCAGCTTCTTCTACGAGTTCACGGACACTATCAACGACATCAAGAAAAGGTTGTTCCTCGAAATTATCCGTCGTGTAGCCTCCTTTTGCATGAACGTTTCCAGTTTCGGTTCCAACGATGCTACAACCAAAATCTCTAGCAAAGCGAATATGTTCTTTAAAACGATCCAATTCAGCCTGTCTTTTTTCTTTATCCGGATGAATCATGTGAATGTAGCAACCCAATACCGAAATTTGAACATTTTTCTCCGCAAACTTACCGCCAATATGTTTAGCGAAACCAGGACTCAAACTTCCTAAGCTAGAATTGATATCCCCGAATGATTTCCCTAAAGCGAGTTGTACACCTGTTAAACCTTTGCCTGCGATTTCATCGACTAATCCTTCAATTGTTGTTTGATTTTCAATATCATGTGCGCGTATTCCTAGATTTAAGTCCATAATAATCCCCTTTTACTTGTATTTAATTACCTATTAAATAAGCCGTATCACTGCCTGTGATACGGCTTATTTACTTCTATTTATCGATTAACGTGACAACCATCCGCCGTCGATTGCGACAACTGAGCCGTTCATATAGTCCGATGCTTTACTTGATAGGAACACAACAATACCCATTAAGTCAGCTGGATCAGCCCAACGTGCAGCTGGGATACGTGCTAGGATTTCTGCGTTACGCTTTTCGTCTTCGCGAATTGGCGCAGTGTTGGCAGTTTTTACATATCCTGGTGCGATTGCGTTCACTTGGATGCCGTGCTCTGCCAATTCATTTGCAAATGATTTCGTTAAACCGACAACACCGTGCTTGCTCACTGTGTAAGGAGGAACGAATTTTCCACCCTGGAAAGAAAGCATGGAAGCGATGTTGACGATTTTACCGCTCTTTTGTTCAGCCATAAATTTTGCTGCTTCTTGGCTTAAGAAGAACAAAGAGTTCTGGTTTAATTCCACGACAGCGTCCCAATCTTCTTCTGTGTATTCCAGAAGTGGTGCACGACGAATTGTTCCAGCGTTGTTAATGAGAATATCAACTTTCCCGTAAACTTCAACGCATTTCGCTACGAGCTCTTTCGCTTTCTTGCGATCTGTTAAATCTGCTTGGAAAAATTCAACTTTACGACCTGTATTTTCGATTAATTCTCTCGTTTCGTCCCATTCAGTGCCGTGTGTAACGACAAAGAGATCTGCGCCAGCTTTTGCAAGTGCTACCGCGTAAGCTTGGCCTAATCCTTTATTACCGCCTGTTACGATTGCTACTTTTCCGTCTAACGAGAAAAAGTCTAATGAGAAATCATTTAAGTTATTAGTCATCTATTTCGCCCTCCAAAAATATCGTGCTCGCCGAAACGAGCACGTTCTTTTTATATTATCGTAAGTCTTTCATTGCTACGTGGTCCATGTCGTCATACGTAATGTTTTCTCCGCACATGCCCCAAATGAACGTGTAGTTACTTGTTGCAGTACCTGTATGAATTGACCAGCTTGGTGAAATGGCAGCTTGTTCGTTCTTCATGACAAGATGTCTCGTTTCGCTTGGCTGTCCCATGAAGTGGAAAACACGCGTTTCTGGTTCCATATCAAAATAGAGATAAACTTCCATACGGCGCTCATGTGTATGAGCAGGCATTGTGTTCCAAACGCTTCCCGGTTGTAGCATTGTAAGCCCCATTTGAAGTTGGCAGCTCTCACAGTTATTTGGGTGTACATATTGATAGATTTTACGCTCATTCAACGTTCCTGACCCACCCACCTCAAGTGGTTTGATATTCTTAATATCAATTTTCACTGTTGGATACGTATGGTGTGCAGGTGATGAGTTGATATAGAATTTAGCTGGGTTGTTCGCATCGTCTGAACGGAATAAGACCTCTTTCGTTCCACGTCCAACATATAGTCCGTCGCGGCGATCCATCTTAATTTCTTCACCATCGAGAACGACAGATCCGTCCCCGCCGATATTAATAATTCCGAGTTCACGGCGCTCAAGGAAATAAGTAACCCCTAGCTCTTTATCTAGTTTAATCGTTAGTTCTTCATTTGTTGGTGTAACCCCACCGAAAATCATGCGGTCTACATGCGTGTAAGTTAAATGAACTTTTCCTGCTTCAAAAAGCTTTTCAACAAGAAAATGCTCTCTTAATTGATCCGTATTATAAGTCTTAATCTCTTCCGGGTGATTTGCATAACGTGTTTCCATTTCCATTTGTTGTCATTCCTCCTAATAGTAAAAAGCCTAATTTATTAATCTACACTTTCACTTTACAATTCTTGATAAAACACACTACTGATGCCTTTTTCACTCTATAAGTTTCTTAGATTGGAGCGAAAGGCGGCGACTCCAGCGGGATTAGCGGGAAAAAGACGGAGAGAGAAAGTTCACTCTCTCTTTGGTGAGACCCCGCAGGTAGCGAAGCGAACGAGGAGGGAAAGATTGAACTTTATCTTTCCTCACTTGTCCGACCGCCCCGCGGAAAGCGTCCGCCTGTAGCGGAAATCTACTCAGCTGATTAACGAATAATTTTACCTGAACCATTCTCCGCAAACTCTCGTACTTCATCCGCAGAAAAAACATTGCAATCTCCGTGAACGGTATGTTTTAAAGCAGAAGCCGCAGTCGCGAATGAAATCACTTCTTCTGGAGACATTTCTTCTAAAATGCCATATAAAATTCCTGAAGCAAATGCATCTCCACCACCAACACGGTCCACGATTGGACTTATATGGTGTACTTTCGATTGATACAAAGTTCCATCCACATAGAAATTACCTTGCAAATCATTATCTGATGCCGATAAAACCGTTCTGAACGTGGAACTCATATATGTGATATTTGGATACATTTTTTGAATCTCCGCGTAATAATAGCTTAGTTTTTCATGATTTTCTAACGCGTTATCAGCTTCTTGAATGCCGAGAAAATGAATCGCATCTTTGTCGCCGCAAGAACAAATATCAACATAAGGTAAAAGCTGTTTAAAAACTTTTGAAGCCTCTTCTTTATTCCAAAGCTTTGATCGATAATTAAAATCAAAACTTGTTGTTACACCAAGTTCTTTCGCTTTCTTTAATGCGAGCAAAGTTATCCCACTCAAGACCGGTGATAATGCCGGAGTAATTCCAGACACATGAAAAAGCGATACGTCACGAAAGACTTCTTCAAAATCAATCTCATCTTCCGTTAACATTGCAAGACTCGAGTATTTTCGATCATAGACAACATCAGCACTTCTTTCCCCAATACCCGTTTCCAAGTAATAGGTTCCCAGTCGTTCGCCGCCTTTCATTAAATAATCCGTCCCCACACCATTTGCTTTTAAATGCTTTTCAACAGCAACCCCGAGTGAATTTTCCGGGATTTTACTCACTATATTTACGTCATAACCAAAGTTCGCGAGTGAAACAGCTACATTCGCCTCGGCCCCGCCGTAATTCATCGTTAACTGATTGGCTTGTAGGATTCTTTCGCCTACTGTAGTGGAAAGGCGAAGCAAAATTTCCCCAAATGTAATAATCTTTTTCATATTTACGCCTCTCTTGCCTTTTGAACTTTGTCGACAAATTTACGAGCATCTTCTGTAATTTTGTTAAACTCACCTGTTTTTGCATGCGCAACCAAACTGCCGCCTACGCCAACAGCAACACAACCGTTTTTAATCCATTGGTCAACATTATCTAAATCAACGCCGCCTGTTGGCATTATATTTACTTGTGGCAAAGGTGCTTTAACACCCTTCACCCAATCAGGACCGTATGTATTTCCTGGGAACAGTTTAACGATATCTACGCCTGATTTAAGCGCTTCCTTCATTTCAGTAATTGTCATGCAGCCAGGCATATATGGAATTTGATATAAATTACATAATTCAGCTGTGTCTTTATCAAAACTCGGGCTAACAACAAACTCTGCACCTGCAAGAATAGCAATGCGAGCAGTAACGGCATCTAACACGGTACCTGCACCGATGACGACCTCACTATTATTCTTGTAAGCTGTAGCTAGTTCACTAATAATTTTATCGGCACCTTGCACGGTAAATGTAATTTCAATCCCATTAATACCACCTAGGACACAAGCTTCTGAAATATTTAGTGCTTCCAATTCAGAGTCGGCTCGAACGACCGCAACCACTCCGCAATCAGTTAGTTTTCTTAGTACCTGTTGTTTTTTCATAACACACCTCCTCGTATAATTTCAGTCCGATTTCGGCCTCTATTGAACAAAATCTATGTTAATTTGTCAATTAGTGCGCAATACTTTATTTCCTATACGGAAACCAGTATGCTTATATGGAAACTATCTACTTTAGTATATATAATTAAGAAAGCGTTTACAAGTTAAATCGCTTTAATTTGTTTATAAGACAAACTATCATTAAGAGCGATTGGATTTTATGATTAATTGATTACTACCAGAAAAAATTGAGAGAAGGAATAATCATGCCTAAACCAGAAATAAAACCATATGGAACCGTTCTGATAAAAGCAGATCAAATTTTGAATTTCTTATTTGAAAGTGCACAACCCCAACGTTTAAATGTCATTGCAAAGGCATGCGACTTAACCAATTCGACAGCATCCAAAATACTTAATACTTTGCAGCTGATTGGCTATGTGAAAAGAGATTCTAAAACCAATGAATTTGACCTAGGGCCTTCCATTATTAAGTTTGCAAGGCAAAGCTTTAAGCAATTAGATATAAAGAAAATTGCTCAACCACATTTAGAAAACTTACAAAGAGTGACGACCGAAACGGTTCATCTCGGCATGATTGAAAACGCCAAAATTGTTTATATCAATAAAATAGAAAGCAATAACCCCGTCACCTTGTATTCGCAAATCGGAAGATCCATTCCGTTGTATTGCTCAGCGATGGGCAAATCCATTCTCGCTGAACAAACAGCCGAAGAGATTGATCAGTATCTTGCGGATAATAAATTGATAGCTAAAACAGATAACACCTTTACAACAAAGAAGTCATTTAGAGCTGAACTACAATCGATTAAAAACCGCGGCTATGCATTTGATAACGGTGAACATGAAATCGATGTGTTCTGCATTGGCGCAAGCATTACCGTCAACGGACAAAATTTCGGCGCATTCAGCGTCAGCGTGCCGAAGTATAGAATCACTGAAACTTTCAAAAACGAAATTATTGAGGCCGTACAGAATTGTAAAACTGCAATTGAAGCTGAACTGCAGTGACATAGCGAGTACCAGAATAATTCATGATTCTGGTACTTGTTTTTTAATTAGACTGCTGATTTCCTTTAATTATATGCTGCAACATTCACTCACCCTTAACCACTGTCCACACTTTTCCGGTACTCACCCGGCGTTTGGCCGGTATACTTTTTAAAACAAACACCAAAATACTGTGGATTGCTATAGCCAACACTTTCAGCGACCTTATAAACTTTTGCATCACGATCACGAAGTAACGCCATCGCTTTTGTTATTCTTAATTCCAATAGATAATCACCGAAGTTCAAGCCCTTCTCATGCTTAAACAAATTACTCAAATAAGGCGCACTGACAAATACCTTATCTGCCACTTTTTGTTGTGTTAACGTTACTTCATGGAAATTCTCTTCCATATAGGCCATCGCATTATCGACCAGCGAATGATGATTTAAGTTCTTCTCCTTATTCATCGAATCCGCCCACTCATCGACAAGACCGTTAAGTGTATATAACATTTCATGCAATGATTCCAGCTGAAGAATATGGTCAAAAAGAACAGTCATACTTAGACTCTCTTCTTCCCCTCTCTTCCACTTCTTAATTTGATAATAAAGTGACGTACTAAACTTCAATGCCGTCAACTTCGTCTCGGAAAGCGGTATATTCTTATTTTCGGTTATTGCCCCGGCAATTTTCTCAAGCGTTTCTTTTACTTTCGACGGCAACTCTAGTCGAATATGCGTATTGAATTCCTCATTTAATCCATTTAACAAATTCACATTTTGCATCGTACTCGGAATCGTATCATCTATCGAGTAGACACGGCTCGTCCCCATAATATGCTTCATTTCCATCGCTAGTCGCGACTCAACAAATGAGGTCATAATCTCAAACAAGTTCCGGTACGTTCTTCCTATCGTAATCGTCGCCTTATAATCAAGCAGATCATTCAATTGATTTAAAATAATTCCTGCTAACTCTTTCTCCTTGTTCCCCGTATCATCCTCCAACGACAAGAGAAGCACTAACTCATTCAATTCGCCATTTAACAATTCACCATCGGCATGTGACAACAGAATACCCTCAATAATCTCTGTTACCTTTAATTTCACATCTTCCTGAACACTAATCAGGAGTACATTGTAAAAAGGTCCTTCTAGTTGAATGTCAAGACTTGCAAGTTCTTGCTCAATATCAACAGCCGTTGAACCATCTTGGTTGGCGATTTTCCGCAAAAACTGTTGCTGCAGCAAAGGCAAGGAATCCACAAATCGACGATCATTTTCTATTTCCTTATTACACGCTAGCGCTGCAGCTTTAACTTTTGCCAATAAATCCTCTATCTTCACTGGCTTCAATAAATAATCAAAAGCCTTTAACTGAACAGCTTGCTGCGCATACTTAAAATCCTCATACCCCGTCAGAAAGATTACTTTTGAGTAAGGACTCGTCTCTCTAATAATCTGAGCCATTTCTAACCCATTCATGAAAGGCATCGAAATATCAGACACAACCACATGTGGCTGTTCTCTTTCGATGATTTCAAGTGCACTCTCACCATCTGCTGCTTCCCCTACTAGAACAAAACCATGTTGATTCCACGGGGCTCTAGACAAAATGCGTCGAATAATTCGATCATCTTCAACAATGACGATTTTATCCATGGTCTTGGATCTCCCCTTTTACATTCGGAATTAAAACCAATATTTTCGTCCCTTTTCCAACTTCACTCTCAATCTTCAATTCACATGATTTACCAAAATATCCTTTGAGTCGTTCACTAACACTTCTTAAGCCGATACCGATATATTTTTTCTGATCGCCATTGTAAGGGGCATCGATTTCTTCTTGAATCTTTTTGAGATGAATTTCGTCCATCCCTTGTCCATTATCCTCAACTTCAAGCAGAATCTTATCCCCAGATTCTGAAACACGCACATGTATAAAACCTTGATTCCGATTCAGTTTAACACCGTGATAGATCGCATTTTCAATCAGTGGTTGAAGCGTGAGTTTAATAATTCGACTGGTTAAAACTTGATCCTCCACCTCAAGTGTATAAGAAAAATCATCCCCGTAGCGCATCTCCATAATATACAAATAACTTTTAATATGGTCGATTTCTTCTTCTATTGAGATTATCTCTTGTCCCCGACTAATGCTAATCCTAAAAAAGTTCGATAGCGCACTAATCATTTCACTCGCATCTTCATTTAACCCCATATCACATAAGCCTTTAATCGAATACAAGGTGTTATAGAGGAAATGTGGGTTCATTTGCGCTTGAATAATCGCAACTTCCAACTGGCGCTTTTCCTTTTGATCGAGCTCAATTTGGTGAAGTAATGCAGTATTGCGCGCCATTTGTTCATTGAAACTGCTGTATAGAATTCGCATCTCTTTTGGTGCAGCTAATCCTTCGTCTAACTGCAGATGTTCTTGATCGACTTTTGTCATTTCAGTCGCTAATTTTTTGATGGGATTGGAAATATACTTTCCAACTAAGTTGACGATAAATGACGCCATAATAATGACAATTAGAATAATGCCGACCAACAAATATTTTATTTGATTGATCGTTTCTAAAATCTGGCTTTCTGGAAATATAGCAGCGACTTTCCACTTATTTACACCGATTGTGTTATAAATTCCATACATGCTTTCGTTTTCTGCATTTGCAAAAGCGAACTTTCCTTCTTTATTGTCGATTTCATTTAACTTACTGGCAGTCTCGGCATCTAACTGATACTGATTGTCTACTGTTTTCGTTTGAAAAGTACCATCAGGACTCACCAGTGTAAAATAACCGTTTTCTCCAATTAATGATTTATTGAAAACCTTCTCAAAAAAATCAGCACGTAGATTAAATAAAATCATGCCGTTTTCTAGTGGGTTTTCTGTCTCGATTAGATGAAATACTGAGATGACCTCATAGGAATCTTTCGTCAAAGGATTCTGATGCATATTTTGCCAGTAAAAAGCTTCTTTGCTTCCTTGGAATTCCTTGAAATAATGGTCATAGGAAAATGTCGGGTCAAATTGCTGGGCACCTTGATAGAAAGATATCTCTCCATGGTTTAAATCCACATAGATCGAATCGATAATTGAATTGAAACGATGATAAATTGCGCGTAAATCATCATCAACATCTATATAGAGTTGAGAGGACCTTGTATTTGAATCCATTACTTTCAAGGCTTCAATTTTAGGATCTTTCGATAAAATCACAAGCTGTTCAAAAACATCTGTTAACATAAAATCGATATAATTATTCGTTTGCAACACCGTATCACTCATACTTTGATACGCATTTTCTTCAATTTGTTTTGTCGCCAATTGATAAGATATCCCGCCGATAATGACGACGATAATGATAATAATAGTCATATAAAGTGCATTGATTGTAGAACTAAAAGACGAAAATAAATACTTCCGACTAAACTTTTTTATTTTTTCACGTAGCATAGCAAACCCCTGCTTATACACTGAATTTTTAAGAACAAAAAACACAAGGCGCTCGCTTAGCACCGACTTGGAAGAATGCAGTTCAATTCTTCTTTGCTTATACACTGAATTTTTAGAGAAAAAAACCTCTAGATTAAGTATAGACTAATCTAGAGGACAAGCATAGTCGCTACTTACTCTGCTTATTTTGAGATATCATGTTGTGCCATACACGCTAAAATAAATGCACCCATGCCGTGTAAATCATTTTCAGATGTCGGTCTTTCAACATAATAATCGTACGTTCCTGCGGATGTCCCGATACAAATCCCACTTAACTCAAGGTCATCTCCGTCGACTTTCACCATGCGTGATAGTAAACCTTCATACGCCTTATTCACAACAGCTTTATAAGAATCATCAACAATACCTGCTTTAATCGCTTTTGCAATCGTATAGATAAATAACGATGAACAAGATGATTCTAACCAGTTATCTTCACGGTCACCTTTGTCAACAACTTGGTACCAAAGACCAGATTCTTCGTCTTGGAAGTTAACAACAGAAGGGATGAATTGCTGTAGCTCTTCAACGAAAACTTCTTGTCCATGCTTTTGACCATCTAATAATTCCAGTAAATCGACGAGTGCTGTTCCGTACCAACCAACAGAACGTCCCCAGAATTCCGGTGAACAACCTGTTTCTTTATCGGCCCATGGTTGGACTTTCTTTTCGTCCCAAGCGTGATACGGTAATCCAGTTTTTGAGTCTTTCATATGTTTTCTCATTAACTTTTCTTGAAGAAGTAAAGATTGGATCAGTTCTGGTTCGTTGAAATGCTTATCATACATAACCATAAACGGCGCTGCCATAAACAAACCATCTAACCACATTTGATAAGGATATTTATCTTTATGCCAAAATCCGCCCTCTGTTGTTTTATTAATCGTATTCAATAAATTCCTTAATTTCTTAGCAGCAACAAGATATTTCTTCTCGCCAGTTGCCTCATAGAGTGGGAACAATAAAATACCAACTTGGATAGAATCGAGTTCGTCTCTTGCGAAAAAGAAGTTCCCTTCTTCATCTAATAAATTGTCGACATATGCTTTCATGTATTCGAAGTACTCATCTTTTCCTGTAGCTTCCCATACACGAATCATTCCATAGAGAAATACACTTTGGTGATAATGCCATCTGTTTGCTGGTGGCAGTTCGGCTGGAGAAAACGTTTTCATAATTGTACGGCAAGCTTTCTCAGCAATGGATAATGGTGTTTCAATTTCAGTTGTCATCTTCACTATTCCCCCAATACATGTTTACGATAGTAATAATCTGAGTGCCAATTGAATCAACACTCAGATTACTATAATTATTTCATTGCGTCATTATATTTAGCTTCTGAATCTTCAATTGCTTTTGCCCATTCGTCAAGAAACTCTTTTACAGAGCTATCTCCACTCATTACTTTTTGTGTGCCTGGATCTACCAAGTTATCGAGAATTGAACGGTAGTCTGGTAAGTAAAATGGTGGTTTGTATAAAACGGTTTGCGGATTATCATACACTTCGAACGCTGTTTTAATATGAGCAGAGTCTTTAATCCAATCCATATCTAACACATCTGCGTTAGTTGGAATTTGACCGACTTCTTCGTTCCAGTAACTTTGACTCTCAGCTGAGTTGATGAATTCAACAAACTTCCATGCCTCGTCTGGATTTTTTGTCGTTTTGAAGATGGACATGTTGATTGTGTTTCCACCTTCTGCAACGTATCTGTCATCTTCTGTTTTAGGTAGTGGAATTGCTTGGAACTGATCTGCTTCAAATGCTTTATTATGCTCGCCGAATGAACCAATGTTATGGTGAACCATTCCAACGACGCCTGTGTCAAAACCGGCAATCATTTCTTTGTAATCATTTGTGATATCACTTTTTGGTGTATTCTTCTGGTACATTTCAAAATACTGCTCGAGGAACTCAACATGTTTTGGATCATTGATTGTTGATTTTCCATTTTCATCAAAGTAGTTTTCCAAACCTGAATACGCGAACATGAGACGTTGCAGTTGGAAAGAACCACCTGCCCCACCGCGAATCGTATACCCATAACGACCTTCTTCAGTCATTTCGTCTGCTGCATTAAAGAAGTCATCCCATGTCTCCGGTGCTTCTATTCCTGCTTCTTTAAACCAATCTGAACGGATCCAAATAACGTCTAGGTTTTGCGTGTATGGAATTCCGTATAATTTACGATCATTGACAACATCTTTATTGAATTGGACAGCACCTTTATTAATTAACGCATTTAGTTCAGAATCTGCTAAATAATCATCTAGCGGAAGTAATGCTTCACGAATTGCAAACTCTGGCAACCAGCTCGTTTGGATAGAACCAACGTCTGGCATATCATCTGCAGCAATCGCTGTATCTAATTTAGATTTCGAAGAATCTTTCGGTAGTCCAACGTATTCAACTTCGATTTCTGGATTTGCATCTTCAAAGTCTACAATTAATTTTTCCCAAATCGGTGTCCGTTGTGGCCCAGCATTTTCATCCCAAAACGTAATTTTAGTTTTTCCGTCTGCTGTCTTTCCATCACTACTGCTACCACATCCAGCTAAAATTCCACCAGCAACTAACATGAACAGCAAACTCATTTTAAGTAAGTTCTTCATAGATGTTGTTCCTCCTTTTATTTGTACGTGCATTTATTGATTAACCTTTAACTGCCCCACCCATTCCATTAACAAGATGCTTTTGTGCATATGCGAATAGGATAACAGCAGGTACTAATGCGATGACACTTCCAGCTGCCAACGCTCCGTAGTTAACGTTGAATTCACCCATCATAAAGCTCAAACCGACTGGCAAGGTGAATTTGCTTTGCTGATTTGTCAGCATGAGTGCAAGTAAGAATTCATTCCAAGTATAGATGAATGTGAATACCGCTGTTGCAACAATTCCTGGAAGAAGTAATGGCAACATGACCAAGCGCAATGATTGCAATTTATTGGCCCCATCAACAGCCGCCGCTTCTTCTAAATCTCTTGGAATATTCCCGATAAACCCACTCATCAATATGGTCGTAAATGGTATCTCGACGGCGGTGTAAGTGATAATCAGTGACAATGGATTACTGATTAACCCCATATTTTTGAAGATGATAAACAACGGGATAATTAACATCGCTCTTGGAATAAACTGCGTAGCGAGCAACATTAATAAAAATGAACGTTTCCCTTTAAACTGATAACGGGCTAATGCATAACCCGATAATGTTGATAAAACAATAACAACAAGTACTGTTGAAATTCCAACGATCAAACTGTTTTTAAAAAAAGTTGCAAAACCTACGTTATTCCAAGCGACCACAAAGTTTTCAACAGTTGGTGCTGTCGGAAAATACTCAAGTGGGCGTTTTACAATATCGCCTTCACGCTTGAACGCTGTATTGATTGTCCAATAAATCGGAAAGATTGTCCATGTAATCATTAATGTTAAAGGGAGGTAGAAAAATAAGATTTTATTTGTGCGTGTTCTTGAATTAACCATTTTTATTAGTCCTCCCTTTCATATCTAGTAATCTTCAAGTAAACCATCGCAAATACAAAGAGTAGGATGAACGAAATTACCGTTAATGCAGATCCATACCCAAAGTCACTTCCGTTAACAGCCAAGTTGGCAATGTACATCGTCAATGTCGTTGTGGAATTTGCAGGACCTCCACCCGTTAAGTTGAAAATCAAATCAACGTTGTTAAACTCCCAAACCGTTCTGAGTAAGGTCGTTAAGATAATTGTATTTTTCAAATGCGGCAATGTGATATGTACAAATGATTCCCATTTGCTAGCCCCGTCAATATCCGAAGCCTCATATAGCTCCTCCGGAATACTTTGAAGTGACGCCAACAACGTAATCGCGAAGAATGGAATCCCTCTCCATAACTCAGCAATAACGACTGCAAGGAAGGCACTTGATGTACTCGCTAGAAATGCTTGCGGCTCACTGATAAGTCCAAGTTTCATCAAGATGTCATTGAAAACACCCATATGTTCGTTATACATTAACGACCACATAACCGAAGCAAGTACGCCTGAAATGGCCCATGGTATAAATGCAATCGCTCTAACGAATCCTCGTAATTTAAATGTTTGATTGAGCAGAACCGCGACGCCCAATCCAAATATTAATTGAAGACCAACTTGAGACACTACCCATTTTAAACTGTTCCACAGACTCGGGAAGAACAATTTATCATCCGTAAATATTTTTACGAAGTTTTCAAAACCTGCGAATTTGTTATAGAAAGGTGCTGAAATATCATAGTGTTGGAAACTGTAATAGAAAACAGTTCCGATTGGGTAAAATAAAAATGTAGCAATAATTAAGAATGACGGCAAGATGAATAGATAAGGAATCCATTTATCTAATTTAAATTTGCGCTTCACCTTCACATCACCACTCAGCTGATTAGAGCTCATCGTAGTCCTCCTTCCAATTTCTTAACGTAGTTCCAAGTCTAAATGAAAACGCTTTCTTTTATAAGGCAATATTTTAAGGTCTTTGTTAGATTTTTTAACATCTTTAAAATTTTAATAGCTGGATAGTGGGGTGAATGGCTATCTGGAGGGGTTTGTTGGATTGTTTGTGTCGAACATTTCTTTGTTCTGTGGAAACGATACTTACTTTTTGTGTAATGTTTCCTTGTTTGAGGAATTAATTTTGCACCCACTTAAAGGCCCCAATTATAGGCTGTACCAAGAATTTCCCTTGAATAACGCTTCGACGCTTGTGGATGCCTCCCGCGATAAGCCTGACAGAAGACCACTGCCAGTCTTATCACTCCGGCTACCACTGGTAAGGCGCCTTCGCTAGATTGTTTTTGGTAAAGTATTGACGTTTCTTCAGTTGTAAATTGCTAGTTTAGGTTACTAAGGATTTCTAAACTAGATTTCTATCAAAATCTTTAAACTAAGATTTTTCTACTAATATACATTCAGTACATATGAATTTCCACATTCGAAAGTGCTCTCTGTAAAATTTCTTTATACAATGAAAGTAGTTGATTGGAGTGAAGGGTGGCGACCATACGCGTCAACTTAAGAAAAATTAATGATTAAC
>NZ_JBYHFO010000020.1:0-54887 GCF_057669865.1 Sporosarcina sp. Y1009
CTGCTTAGAAAAATAGTGTCCAATTTTAAGGGTCCAGTGCAAAGTGAACGAGGAGGCTCACCGACCGCCCGCAGGAAAGCGTCCGCCCGGAACGCAAATCAACGGTATTGAATACGACCACCTGAAAAAGTGAATTCTCTATGTTAACAATTTTGCTTGCACTAACAAGTGATTTCCTTGCACTTCGAAGGGTTTTCCTTGCACTTGAACGGGGTTTGCTTGCACATATGAGTGACTTGCTTGCACTTAAATGATTTTGCTTGCAAGTCGGGACCTTTTACCTGTATAAAAAAAGCACCCACCCACTACATAAATCAACGCATGAAAAAACCGATTACCTGAACAATGACTCGTTCAGGTAATCGGTTAAGATTTTATGATTATCGCGCCAACTTAGCAAACACAGTATGGAACGCATCAACCGTCTTCGCAATATGTTCCTCAGTATGGGCAGTGGAAATGAACATGCCTTCAAACTGAGATGGTGGAAGGAAAATGCCTTCTTCCGCCATGAGACGATAATAATCTGCGAACAATTCTAGATCTGATGTTTTTGCTTTATCATAATTAGTGACCTTTTCATTCGTGAAGAAGAAACCAATCATTGATCCTGCACGGTTTACTGTGTGCGGGATATTGTATTTTTCGGCCGCCGCGCGGAACCCAGCTTCGAGTTGGTCACCGAGTTGCATGAAATGGTCATAAGATGCTGGTGTTAACTTTTTCAGTGTTTCAATACCCGCTGTCATTGCAAGTGGATTACCGGATAATGTACCAGCCTGATAAACAGTACCTGCTGGTGCGATATTTTCCATAATCTCTCTTGATGCACCGTAAGCGCCTACTGGAAGTCCACCGCCGATTACTTTTCCAAGACAAGTAATATCTGGTTGAACACCAAAATGACCTTGTGCACAGTTATAGCCAACACGGAAACCTGTCATCACTTCATCAAAAATTAACAGTGTACCGTTTTCAGTTGTTAATTCGCGGAGACCTTCTAAGAAACCTGGTTCTGGTGGGACGACGCCCATATTTCCAGCGACAGGCTCAACGATAATAGCCGCGAGATCGTCACCGTGTTCTTTCATCGCAACTTTTATGCTATCTAAATCATTGTACGGAACCGTAATCGTGTTTTTAGCCACTGACTCCGGAACACCTGGGCTATCCGGTAGACCGAGTGTAGCGACACCAGAACCCGCTTTAATGAGCAATGAATCGCCGTGACCGTGGTAGCATCCTTCAAATTTCAAAATTAGATTACGACCCGTAACACCGCGTGCTAAACGAAGTGCACTCATCGTCGCTTCTGTTCCCGAAGACACCATACGTACCATGTCAATCGATGGTACACGGTCGATTACGAGATTTGCGAGTTCATTTTCAGCTAAAGTAGGTGCACCGAAACTTGAACCTGTTTCTGCAACGCTTTTAATCGCTTCAACAACATCCGGGTCTGAGTGACCTAAAATAAGCGGTCCCCAAGAAAGTACGTAATCAATGTATTCATTGCCATCAATGTCTGTAATCATTGCACCTTTACCACTTTGCATGAAAATCGGATCCATATTCACTGATTTAAATGCGCGGACTGGTGAGTTAACCCCGCCTGGCATTAGGTCTACTGCTTTTTCAAACGCTTGTTTCGAGTTCGTATAATTTTTCTCCAATTATTTCCCCTCCAACCATCTGGCTGCATCTTTTGCATGGTACGTCATAATGATATCTGCACCCGCACGTTTCATACTCAATAATGTCTCTAGGACAACCGCTTTTTCATCAATCCAACCGTTTTGGGCAGCTGCTTTGATCATCGCATATTCCCCG
The DNA here is from genome assembly GCF_057669865.1 of Sporosarcina sp. Y1009. Lineage (NCBI taxonomy): Bacteria > Bacillati > Bacillota > Bacilli > Caryophanales > Caryophanaceae > Sporosarcina > Sporosarcina sp. Y1009. Next base: position 1,831 of record NZ_JBYHFO010000020.1, read on the forward strand.
CTCACATTGTAAGCAACGACCGGTAATGTAGTATTGTTTCTTACTTCACGCATGACGTCTAAATAAGACAGTGCTGGTTTAACGATTAAGAAGTCTGCTCCTTCAGCGACATCCGATTCAGCTTCACGAATCGCTTCCAAACGATTTGCAGGGTCCATTTGGTATGTTTTGCGATCTCCTTCTTGTGGTGTTGAATGAGCTGCTTCACGGAATGGACCGTAGTAAGCCGATGCATATTTAACTGCATACGACATAATTGGCGTATTCACAAAGCCTGCTTCGTCGAGTCCACGGCGAATGGCTGCGACAAATCCGTCCATCATATTCGAAGGTGCAATAATGTCTGCCCCTGCTGCTGCTTGGCTAACTGCTGTTTTTGTTAATAACTCAAGTGATGGATCATTCAATACATAGCCGTCTTTCAGCACACCACAATGTCCGTGATCTGTATATTGGCAAAGACATGTGTCTGCAATGACGACGAGTTCAGGGTGGCGCTCTTTCACAAAACGCGTAGCTTGTTGAACGATTCCTTCATCCGCATAAGCCTGAGATCCGACCGCGTCTTTCACATTCGGAACACCGAATAACATAATCGATGGAATGCCTAGTGAAACTACTTCATCCACTTCCACAGCTAAATGATCCAATGATAATTGGAATACGCCCGGCATGGATGCGACTTCGTTTTTAATATCGTTTCCTTCAACGACAAAAATTGGGTAGATGAAATCCTCTTTTTGCAAGACGGTCTCTCTGACCATCGAGCGAAGTGCCCCAGAATTTCGTAAACGTCTATTTCGACGGAAATTTAAGTTATCCATTTGTAACATCCTTTCGGCTCGCTAATTTTTCCACGAGGTCCTTTAATGTATAAGTATCCGGTCGAACATGAACCGGTGCACCCAATTCTTTCAGTGCTTTTTCTGTGACATGTCCAATTGCGCCAATCGTATAGCCCTGCCATCCGACTTGAGGTGCGACTTCTTCCGCGAAAACTGTCACGGCTGATGGACTCGCAAATAAGACTGAACCTGCTTCGCCACGTTGTAATAGATCCACAAGTGCTGACGCATTTTCAGTTGCTTTTTCGGTTTGATAAATCGTCCATTCATCCACCTCAAATGGTAGCTCTTCACTAATTGTCGGTCCTGCGATTGAGCCGCGTAAAAATAATAATCGACGCAAATCGTTCTCAATCGGATTAAATTCTTTCACAAAGACATCCGCACTAAAGACAGTCGGGATAAACTTCACGACAAATCCTATTTTTTCAAGTGCTTCAGCTGTTCGCGAGCCAATTGCAGCGATATTTGATGGGATTAAGTCGACTGATACATCGTGCCGCTTCAACTTTGCGCCAAATGCATCGACAGCACTTTGGCTTGTAAAAATCAGCCAGTCGTATGTGGGTGTTGCCTCTAAGCGTAGTTTATCAGTCGGCCCTACAATTTCCGAGATTTGAATAAGCGGAAGAGAAACAGGTTCTCCTCCGTAATTTTGCACAACTTCAAATACATCTTCTGATTTCGGGGTACCTGTAAAAACAACTTTTTCCCCTTTTAGAGGTTCACTGTCCTTCATCCATCTCAGCCATCACTTTCTCAATCACTTCACCAGCACCTTCAGCCCGTAAAGTTCTCGCAACGATTTTACCAGCTTCAACTGGATCTGCGTCTACAATTGAGTGTTTAAAGACTTGTGTTGCGTCAGGTGATGCGATATATCCTGTGAAATGGATATTCGTCCCATCATATTGAGCAAAACCTGCGATTGGAACTTGGCAAGATCCATTCATTTCTGATAAGAATGTACGTTCAGCTTCTATTTCTTTCCATGTTTTATCATCCGAAATCTTTTCTAGTTCCGCTAATAATTCAGCGTCCTCCGAACGACATTCTATCGCGAGCGCTCCCTGGCCAACAGCCGGAATGCAATCCTCAACAGACATGTATTCAGTCACAACATCATCATCCCAGCCAACACGTTTCATACCTGCAGCAGCAAGTAAAATTGCATCATATTCGCCGTCACGTAATTTTTTCATACGAGTTTCGATATTGCCACGAATCCATTTAATGTCTAAGTCCGGACGTAGTAATAATAATTGTGAACTTCTACGTAAGCTTGAAGTTCCAACAACTGCACCAATTGGTAAATCCATAAATTTCACATGACCATTGGCGATGAATGCATCTCTCGGGTCAACTCGAGCTGGAATACACCCAATGACTAGTTCAGCTGGCAGTTCAGCTGGCATATCTTTCAAGCTATGTACTGCAAAATCGATTTCTTTATTGATCAAGGCTTGTTGTATTTCTTTAACAAATAGCCCTTTTCCGCCAACTTTAGATAACATGACATCAAGAATTTGGTCACCTTTTGTGACGATTTCTTTAATTTCAAACTCGAACGGAGCTCCAGCTTCTTTCATTTGTTCGATAAACCATTTGGTTTGTGTCATAGCCAAATTACTTCTTCTAGAACCTACGATGATTTTTCTCATTCAATTCAAACCTTTCATGAGGGTTTATTATACCCAAAAGTGAAATCCAGATAAGGTACTGCCTAAAAAGAAATTGATGATGACAAAAAGGAATGCAAAGATATTTGCCCACGCACTGTTGTTCCCTCTCAGCCTTCCCGTTTGCATAGCTAATAAAACGAGGATATACAATAGCAGTATTAAAAACGAATTAATAATTTTAAAGTCGAAAAATGACCATTCGCTAAGGACTACAAATGCCCATTGCACTCCTAATATTAAGCTGATCATCAGTAACGGAATCCCAATAATGACGCCAACTTTCATACCCGTTGCTGTTTGTTGAAGGGAAGGCAGGCGAACAAATTGTTTCGACCACTTCCGTTTTTTTAATATCTTATATAATAATAAATATAAAACCGCGTAAACAAATGATATTGCAAATGCCACATAAGACAATATCGCAAACGAAATATGAATTAATAATAGTTCGGATATTAATGCATCCCCTACTGGTGATTGGTTAATCTGTAAAGGTGCAAATGTATGGATCGTCATAAAAATAAAGCCGATCACATTCAGGAAGAATACCATATAGCTCGGTTTAGAAATTAGATGCAAGACGAGAGAAACCGTGATTAATAGCCATCCGTAAAAGTAAATTCCTTCGTATAATGATAGAATCGGAAATCGTTTTGTTTCCACAATATAAAGGACTAATGAGGTCGTTTGTATGACATAAACGACGATTAAGAGCCAAAAAGCAATCCGATGTGCAATTTTATCTTTCTTTAAATAATCGATAAAGTAAAAGACAAGACTGAACGCATACAAGATGACCATCCACTCATGCAGCCTTGTCATCATGAACTCAGCCATTACGCCTCAGCCCTTCCAATATAAAGTCCATTTTTAAACGATAAAAAAGGCGTTTCCCCATATACAGTGTATCATTTGTATTGTGGAAAAGCCCTTTTGCACCTCATTAAAATGACAAATCAGGTTTCGAGGAATGATTATATGTCGACCGGGTCGAGAGTCGTTCTTGTGCGAGTCGTGACAATTCCTCTTTTTCCTTTTCAACTTCTTCATCTATCCCAAAGATTTGTTGGAATAACGCAATCTTCTCGGCTGAATTCGGATCCATAGCCATTTCTTTCACTTGCAATATCGGCTCTTTTAAGAGTTGATTGATAATCGATTTTGTATGTTTGCTGAGTACTTTTTTCTCCCGTTCAGTTAAGTCCGGAATTTTATTCAACATACTTTCCATCGTTGTGCCTTGAATGTTCAGTGCTTTTTCACGAAGTGCAGTGATAACTGGAACAACGCCAAGTGTCGCAAGCCATTCATTAAACTCAACGATTTGTCCTTCAATCAATAAGCCAATTTTTTCCGCAGCTTTTTCACGCTCCGCAAGATTTGCATCTACAATTCCTTGTAAATCATCTATATCATAAAGGAAAACGTTTGGAAGTTCACCAATTCTCGGGTCTAAATCTCTAGGTACAGCGATATCGATTAAGAATAGTGGATTGCCACGGCGCATGCGCTCAACATTTTTCATCAAATCATAATCAATCACATATTCCGTCGCAGCTGTTGAACTGATAAGAACATCAGCCTCTAATAATGAACATTGTAATTCTGCCATCGGTTTTGCCTCACCACCGAATCTTCCTGCCATTTCTTCAGCAGTAGACAGTGTACGATTAATAACGGTTAGTTTTTCTGCCCCGCTACCTTGTAAATTTTGAAGGGCAAGTTCACCCATTTCACCAGCACCTAGAATCGCAATATGCTTGTGATTTAATGAACCGAAGATTTGTTTTCCAAGTTCGACCGCTGCATAAGAAATTGAAACGGCGTTTGCACCGATATCTGTTTCTGAATGCGCTCGTTTTGAAAATGTCACGGCTTGTTTAAAAAGTTCATTAAAAACAGTGCCTGTTGTTCCAATCGACTGCGCTTGGAGAAAACTGTCACGGACTTGTCCCAAAATTTGCGTTTCACCGAGTACCATTGAATCCATTCCAGAAGACACTTTCAATAAGTGCTCAATCGCTTGATCATTTTCATTAATCACGAGGTGTGCTTCAAATGATTCGATGGGTACATCAAACCAATCCGCTAAAAAGCGTTTGACATAATATCTTCCTGTATGCAGTTGATCCACCACTGCATAGACTTCAGTTCTGTTACAAGTTGAGATGATTGTATTTTCTAATATGCTTTTTTGCTGTTGTAACGTTTGCATGGCTTCAGCCAATTCCGTTTCAACAAAGGCCAATTTTTCTCTTATTTCGACAGGTGCTGTTCGATGGTTAACACCTACTACAATTGTATGCACTGTGGTGCTCACCCCTTTCACGTTCTAATTCACTTTTTCTATTATATCATATTACTGTTCAAATATATTTTCTATTTGTGTACAACATATGACTGTCAGCGGTTTGTACCCTATAATAAGAATTATTCTAATCTAATAATAGCAATTTTAAGTAGCGATGACAAAGGATGTGCATTTTTTGTCGAAACGATTACTCAAAAAGGGAGTATCTCAAAAACGCCTAGTTTTAAATTTTTGCTTGCACTGACCTTTGGTTTGCTTGCACTCAACCTCGTTTTCCTTGCACTTAGTCGATGTTTGCTTGCACTCAAATCATTTTGCTTGTAACTCATGACCTTTGACTCATCTGAAACACCGCGTTTCGGCCGTGCATCTTGTCATAATTGAAGTTTCACCATTAAACCACGGACCGTGTCCGACACTGTCTAAAATCTTTCTACTAAAATGCAAAACTCGATTGACAAATACTATCAATCGAGTCGAGACCTACATTCTTTTTTTAATTTCTGCCCAAGCTTCGTCCATACCCATTCCTTTTTCTGATGAAAAAACGATGATAGGATCTTCAGGCCGCATATTGAGTTCTTTACGGATAATTTTCTTATGTTTGTCAAATTTACCTTTTGGAATTTTATCGGCTTTCGTTGCGATCACAATTGCCGGCAGTTCAAATTCAACTAAAAAATCGTACATGATTTTGTCATCCTTTGATGGTGGATGGCGTAAATCGACAATCTGAATAACTGCCTTTAGTAGGTCGCGTTCCGTTAAATATTGATCGATCATTTTTCCCCATGATTCACGAGAAGTTTTCGAAACTTGCGCATAACCATATCCTGGTACATCCACAAAAAATAATTGTTCTTCAATTTTATAGAAGTTTAAGGTTTGTGTTTTCCCTGGTTTTGATGACGTACGTGCAAGGCTTTTTCGGCCAATCATTTTATTGATAAATGAAGATTTACCTACATTTGAACGACCTGCGAGTGCGAATTCAGGATAGCCTTCCGTTGGGTATTGTTCCGGTCTGACTGCACTCATGATCATTTCTACTTGATTTACTTTCATTCGGCTGACGCCTCCAATGCAATTTTAAGCACTTCTTCAACGTCACTAACGAATAAAAACGATAATTCCGCGCGAACACTATCAGGAACATCTTCAACATCCCGTTCATTATCACGTGGTAATATAATCGTCGTCAATCCAGCACGATGCGCACTTAATGTTTTTTCTTTTACGCCGCCGATTGGAAGTACTCGACCGCGCAGTGTAACCTCGCCCGTCATGCCCACTTCTCTGCGAATTTTGCGTTTGGTCAAAGCCGATACTAAAGCTGTGACAATTGTAATTCCCGCTGATGGACCTTCTTTTGGAACTGCCCCCTCTGGAACATGGATATGAATATCACATGTTTCGTGAAATAAAGGATCTATGCCAAACTCCTCTGTTTTCGAACGGACGAAAGATAAAGCGGTTTGTGCAGACTCCTTCATGACATCGCCCAATTTACCCGTTAAAATCAGTTTCCCTTTACCGGGTGACAATGACACTTCAATTTGCAAGGTGTCGCCACCTACTTGTGTATAAGCTAATCCAGTTGCAACACCAATTTGATTTTCGGACTCTGCAAGTCCGTATCTGAATTTCTTTTTACCAAGAATGTCTTCGAGGGTTTTTGCGGTAATAATAACCCGTTTCTTTTCATTCGTGACAATTTGTTTTGCTGCTCTTCTACAAATCGCAGCAATTTGACGCTCTAAACTACGAACGCCAGCTTCTCTTGTGTAGTAACGAATGATATTTAAAATGGCTTCATCATTGATCCTTAGTTGAGACCCTGTTAACCCATGCTCTTTCATCTGTTTTGGGATTAAATGATTTTTTGCAATTGAACTTTTTTCAATTTCTGTATACCCTGCGATGGAGATAATTTCCATACGATCGCGAAGTGGTCCAGGAATTGAACTTAAATCATTCGCTGTTGCGATGAATAAAACATCTGATAAATTATAAGGTTCTTCAATATAGTGATCGCTAAATGTCGCATTTTGTTCAGGATCGAGCACTTCAAGCATCGCTGAAGATGGGTCTCCCCTAAAGTCATTTGACATTTTATCGATTTCATCTAGTAAAAACACCGGGTTTATTTTTCCAGCTTTTTTCATCCCTTGAATGATTCGCCCAGGCATAGCACCAACATAAGTACGTCTATGGCCTCGTATTTCTGATTCATCACGAATACCACCTAGAGAAATTCGAACAAATTTCCGCTCAAGTGATTCAGCAATTGAACGAGCAAGTGAAGTTTTACCGACCCCTGGTGGTCCTTCTAAACATAGAATCGGCCCACGCAATGAGTTCGTTAGTTGACGAACTGCCAAAAACTCAAGAATTCGCTCTTTTACTAATTCAAGACCTTCATGATCCCGATTTAAAATCTCTTCGGAACGATTGATGTCAAGTTGATCTTTTGTTGCATCAGACCAAGGTAAATTAACAAGCCACTCAATATAATTTCTAATTACGCCGCTTTCTGCAGATGCCGCTGGAACTTTTTCGTATCGTTCCAATTCACGTTCTGCAGTTTCTTTAACACCCGAAGGCATATTCGCTTTGTCAATCCGTTCTTGAAGCTCAGCAACTTCCAATCCTTTTCCGTCTTTGTCGCCAAGTTCGGTTTGAATTGCTTTCATCTGTTCACGCAAATAAAATTCTTTTTGCGTTCTTTCCATTGCTTCTTTCACGCGTGCATTAATCTTATTTTCTAATTCGAGAACTTCTTGCTCGTTATGTAATTGACCAATCAGCCATTCATAGCGTTTCTTAACATCGATTAACTCCAAAAGTTCTTGTTTCGCCTCGATTTTTAAAGGTAAATGGGACGAAATTGTATCTGCAAGACGCCCGGGTTCGGAAATCTTAGCTACAGATTCATACGTTTCTTTTTTGATTTTTCTGGAAATCTTTGAATATTTCTCAAAATAAGACAGAAGAGTTCTCATTAACGCTTCCATTTCTACGTCATTGTCGAATTTATCAGGAATACTCGTTATACTCGCGACAGAAAACTCTTCTTTTTCTTCATACTTTGTCCATTCCGCACGGTCAATGCCTTCTATTAAGACACGATACGTTCCATTCGGCAATTCAGTCATCGACTTTATATAGGCGAGTGTTCCGACATCATAAAAATCTTCTGGTGTCGGGTTTTCAATCGCTTCTTCTTTTTGTGTCGCAAGAAAAATCATACTATCTTTTTTTATGGAATGATTAATTGCAGCAATGGAACGATCTCTACCAACATCAATATGTAAAACCATTGTTGGGTAGACGAGCACACCGCGAAGTGGTAGTAATGGAATTTCACTATTCCTTGTTATTGTTTTCACGTCCATGGCACCTCCATTATCTAGTTAGATGGAAAAAAGCTGACCCCGAAAAGCGCAAGTGTACATACGCATTTGGTGCCAGCTTCAACCGTTTTGCTTTACGCTGAGGTTTTTCCATTCAATAATACAAATTCAGAACCATCATCTCTTAATAAGATTGGGTTGCCTTCTCCGATTACTGAATCGCGCGTAATGATACATTCAGTTACTTCTTCGAGAGATGGTAGTTCGTACATTACATCAAGCATAATGTTTTCAATGATCGAGCGTAATCCACGGGCACCCGTTTTTCGCTCAATCGCAGCTTTTGCAATTTCAAGCAATGCTTCTTCTTCAAAACGAAGCACTACATCATCAAGTTCAAGCATTTTTTGGTACTGCTTAACAATCGCGTTTTTCGGAACTGTTAATATTTGATACAACGTCTCTTCATCTAACGGTTCCAAACTTGCAAGAACTGGTAATCGTCCGATGAATTCAGGAATAAGCCCGAAGTTTTGTAGATCTTCTGGAATTAGTTTAGATAAAACTGATTCTTCTTCATCCACAGTATTTGGATCCGATCCAAAACCAATTAGTTTTTGACCCATTCTACGTTTGATGATTTCATTAATCCCATCGAATGCGCCTCCTACAATAAAGAGGATATTCGTTGTATCGATTGGTATAAATTCTTGATGAGGATGCTTACGTCCGCCTTGTGGTGGAACGCTTGCTACTGTCCCTTCAAGAATCTTAAGGAGCGCTTGTTGCACACCTTCACCTGAAACATCACGTGTAATCGAAGCATTTTCAGATTTACGAGCTACTTTGTCGATTTCATCGATGTAAATAATACCGCGTTCTGCTTTTTCAACATCATAATCAGCTGCTTGGATAAGTTTTAATAAGATATTTTCAACATCTTCACCGACATATCCTGCTTCTGTAAGTGACGTTGCGTCTGCAATTGCGAATGGAACATCTAATATACGTGCAAGTGTTTGTGCAAGTAATGTTTTACCGCTACCAGTTGGTCCGATTAGAACGATGTTGGATTTTGCTAACTCTACATCATCAACTTTACTGCCAGAATTTACGCGCTTATAGTGATTATAGACAGCAACAGAAAGTGATTTCTTAGCTCTATCCTGTCCAATTAAGTACTCATCAAGAATGCTTTGTATATCTCTTGGTTTCGGAACATCTTTCAGCTCAAAGCCTTCTTCTAAGCCAACTTCCTCTTCCACGATTTCAGCACAAAGTTCAACACATTCATCGCAAATATAAACCCCTTGACCAGCAACAAGTTTACGTACTTGCTCCTGTGACTTTCCACAAAACGAACAGTTTAAGTTATCTTTTTCATCATTAAATTTGAACATCATGCTCACCCCTATTCAAGTGACAATATTACAAGACTCTAGACGTATTATCAACTAATTAGTATTCATAAAACCATTATATCGAAAAATATTCTCACTATGTAAAACAAGGTACGATATACCGTACCTTGTCCTTATTGCTAATTATTATTCAGTAATCTTTGCATTTTCAACAAGCAGTTCAACTGTTTTATTGAAACGAAGGTCGTTTTCTAAAACTTGTGTACCACCAAGTGCTGTTTTAATCTGTTCAACGTCCATACCGAATTGCTCAGTCATTTTTGCAAGTTCTGCATTGATGTCTTCTTCTTCTACTTTAACTTCTTCAACTTTACCAATTTCCTCAAGAACTAATGAAACACGAACACGATTTTGTGCATCGTCAGTCATTTGTGCGCGAAGTGCTTCTTCATCTTGTCCAGAGAACTGGAAGTATAGTTCAAGGTTCATGCCTTGTTGTTCTAGACGTTGACCGAACTCTTCCATCATGCGCTCAACTTCTGAGTTGATCATCGCTTCTGGAATATCGATTTCTGCATTACGAGCTGCAGCTTCGACTAGATCATCACGAAGTGCTGTTTCAGAAGCACTTAGTTTTTCTGTTGTCGTTTTTTCTTTTAGTTTTTCACGAAGCTCGTCAAGTGTTTCAACCTCTTCATCAATTTCTTTTGCAAGTTCGTCGTTAAGTTCAGGAATTTCTTTCCCTTTAATCTCATGTACTTTCACTTCGAATACAGCTGGTTTACCTGCAAGTTCTGCTGCGTGGTATTCTTCAGGGAATGTCACTTCGATTTCTTTTTCTTCGCCGACTTTCATGCCAACCATTTTCTCTTCAAATCCTGGGATGAATGAACCAGATCCGATTTCAAGTTCAAATCCTTCTGATTCTCCGCCTTCAAATGGTTCTCCGTCAGAGAATCCTTTGAAGTCTAGTGTTACAGTATCGCCAGTTTCAACTTCGCCGTCTTCTTTAACTACGAGTTCTGCATAAGCTGTTTGGCTGTCTTTTAATTGTTGTTCGATATCTTCATCAGTTACCGTTGTATCTAGACGTGTAACTTCAAGGCCTTTGTATTCGCCAAGTTTCACTTCAGGTTTAACTGTTACAACTGCTTTAAAAATAAGTGATTTACCTTTTTCCAATTGCTCGATATCAATTTCCGGACGATCTACAGGATCGATTCCTGCTTCGTCAATTGCTGAACTGTATGCTTCAGGTAAGATGAAATCGAGTGCTTCGTTATAAAGTGACTCAACCCCGTACATTTTTTCAAACATTTGACGTGGCATTTTACCTTTACGGAAACCTGGTGCGTTTACATCTTTAACAACTTTTTTAAATGCTTTATCAAGACCTTCTTTTACCTTTTCAGCAGGCACCTCTACTGTAAGTGTACCTTTGTTTCCTTCTTCTTTTTCCCATTGAACTGTCATATTAAAAAACCTCCGAATCTTATTGGTGAATCTATTTTTGCATGTATATACTTTTTAACAACTCTTTCAGTATAGCATAAAGCCTTCATCTTTCAACAATTTTACTATTTACTCAAAGTTAGATTCTTCATCAATTCGTTTGATGAAAGAATGAAGCATAGTGTTCGGCAATTCTTCCCCCGTAAATAAGCATTCTATGTATTGTACATAAGCATTCGCCACTTCTTCTTCAGTATACGCTCCCCACGTAAAAGGAAACGCTGTAATAGAAAACTTTTCGATTAAGTTTTTGGCCATCTCAAACCGTGAAGGATCTTGAAGGTATCTATCTTCTATCTCTGATAAAACTTTTGTCGTGAAAGGATCTTGACCTGGTAAAGTCATTTGTTCTGGAATGATGACTTGTTCTTCACCAAACTTTTGAATCGTGACTTCTTTTGAATAACCCGATTGTTGAAGTAATGTTAATCCGAATGTAACAATAAGCGGCGATAAATTTACACTTTCAACAATATCTTCTAGCACAGGAATCATTCCTCGAAGATCTGTACCTTCTAATGAAGCAAGTGTATGTTGTTGTGTGTAAATATCCATTTTCAAAAAATCTTCGAATGTAAATAAGGATTCTATGTGGTTGGATTCCTCTACTGGATATCTATTGGAAAGCCTACTATTCAATTCTCGTAGGTAATTAAATTTCGTTAAAAGTTCATTTGGAATGATGCCTTCCTCTAATAAAGTATCAATCGTCATTTCAACTTCTTCATATTCTTGTAGTTGGATACTAATGGTTAGATATAACTCCATTGCATCGATATAACTTGTTGGACCACTATGTAGAAGTCTTGCGGCGATTTCTTTCGCACGCGCAAATTCTTTTATTTCGTATAATGCTATTGCGTAAGGCCCTAAGAATTCAGGATAGTCCGGTTCATATAAGATGGCTTGGTCAAATGCTTCAGCCGCTTTTTCAAACTGTTTGTTTTTTACGTATTCGATTCCACTGGATACCAACCTTTCAAAAGTTCCTGGGAATACGATGATATTTTCTTTTTTACGCAACCGACCGTATTTCTTATGCATCGTCATCACTCACCTCCAATACTTCAATTATAATACATTTTGACGACTAAGGAAATCTGCTATTTACAACATTTCATCTTCCCTATAGACGATTTTTTTAAACCAATTACGCAATCGTAAAACTCAATGCACGTATAAGCACTGGTAGTTTAATTAGTGTTTAGTATAGCCACAAGCGTAGGCATTATCAACAGTCGAGGTGTATTTGTTGTTAAAAATATGTAAATATTGTTACTTTATCTAGTTTCGGGGTGAAAAGATGTTATAGTAATGCCATTCATAACATTGTTTCAGTTAAAGGAGTTAGCGATGACAAAAAATAATCGTTTCAAAACACTGTGGGAATTGTTTTTAATATCAACACGTCTCGGGTTAACCTCTTTTGGTGGCCCTACTGCTCATTTAGGCTATTTTCACGCAGAATATATCCGTAGAAGAAAATGGATGGATGAAAAAACTTATGCTGATTTGGTTGCATTGGCACAGTTTTTACCTGGCCCTGCAAGTAGCCAAGTTGGAATCGGGATAGGTGTTATGCGGGCCGGGGTCGTTGGTGGACTTGTTTCTTTTATCGGGTTTACATTTCCTTCTGTCCTCGCCCTCATTCTTTTTGCTAGTTTATTAACCAACTATAATATCGGCGATGCTGGTTGGATTCACGGCCTTAAGATCGTTGCAGTTGCTGTCGTCGCACATGCCATTTTGGGAATGGCTAAAAATCTAACGCCTGATCTTAAGCGTAAAGCAATTGCCTTACTTGCACTGATAGGAACACTGGTCGCTCAATCAGCAATTACACAAGTCGGTGTTATTTTAGTCGCTGCTGTTATCGGGTTTCTTCTATATAATAACCAGCCAATTGCATTGGACAAGACAAAATCGAATTTCCCGATTTCTAAAAAAATCTCTGCATTCTGTTTTGCATTGTTTTTTGGCCTACTTTTTCTTTTACCATTCGTTAGAGAGTTAACAGGATCTTATTGGATTGCAATGTTTGATAGTTTTTATCGTTCTGGTTCGCTTGTTTTTGGTGGCGGACATGTTGTTTTACCATTATTGGAGCAGGAATTTGTACCAACGGGTTGGATAACGGAAGAAGCGTTTTTAGCTGGATACGGGGCCACTCAGGCCGTTCCAGGTCCGTTGTTTACATTTGCAGCGTATTTAGGAACAGTTATGAACGGATGGGTTGGCGGTTTAGTCGCAACAATTGCTATTTTCTTACCCGCTCTTCTTTTAATGATTGGCGCTTTACCTTTTTGGGACCAGTTAAGAAGTAACCCTAAAATCAAAGGTGCGATAATGGGAGTAAACGCAGCTGTTATCGGAATCTTGATTTCCGCTTTATATCATCCGATTTGGACGAGTTCAATTTTATCGCCAATGGATTTTGCATTGGCAGCTATTCTGTTCAGTATGCTTTCTTATTGGAAGCTTCCCCCGTGGATCATTGTAGTTACAGGTGCAATTGGTGGGTTATTAATTTCTTTTCTATAAAATAACGGTCTCATAAAATTCAGGCGAATATCTTCTTTCGCCTGTTTTTTTGATTCAATTTATCGTGTCTTCATAAGCAATTACGAAAAACCTTCAGTGGTCGACCATTCACAGTAATAAAGTCCTTCCGGGTTATCATGACCCAATTGTTCCAATTCAGATAGAAGCCATTGTTTCGACTTTCCAATTGCTTCGAGCATATCTTTTTTTGTCTGCCCTTCATCAACGAGTAGATAAGTCGGCTCTTCTTCTTCAATATCAAGATTAAGATCTTGAACTTTAACCGATTTATATTTTGCAAATTGATTGACTGTCATATCTCCTCCTGGTTCGATATATATATCCCTCACTTCTTTTAAAGAAAAAATCCCTTCCTTACGAAGCATCGATCTAAGTTGTTCCATTTCTAATTGATTTTTATCGATTAATTTTTTATTGAGTTTTCCATTTGCAATGATTCTATCTGGTTCACCTTGTAGAATTTTGCGCATTCGATTTGATTTTTGTGCTAACTTTTCAATGATATAAATGACAATCGCCCAGACGGTAACAGCAAATAGCAACATAAAGATAGATACTTTTTCATCATATATACTTTCTTCTAGTATTCCGCCAAAAACCAAAAGGTAAATAATATCAAACGGCGTCATTTCAGAAAGTTGTTTTTTACCTAATAGCCTAACCACCGTCATAAGTGCGATAAACCCAATGACAAGCTTTGAACCGATTAATAGGTAATCCAATATAATCACCTCAATTTGATGTTCTTACTGTATATCCTTTAAAGTTCACCATGAAACTGATTATAACTTTATAGGTTTTGGTTTATTTTTTAAAATTCGGGTAGTTGTAGAGTATGAACAATAATTAGGAGGAGATATTGTGGATATAAAACAAGCTAAGTTTATAAAAATAGGTGCGGCTGCAGTTTTGTCGATTGGACTACTCTCTGCATGCAGTGATGACAGCGATGATGGCGACAATGACGATATCATCATAGACGATCCAATTCAGAAAGATGTTGATCCAGAGAGCGACACCGATTTAGATATGGACGATGATGATAGCGATGAAGACTAATAGTAAAGGGCAATAGCATGTTAGCTATTGCCCTTTACTATTGTATAATTTCAATTTCGATAGATTCAATGTATGGCAGTGCGTCTAAATCATTATAAAACTGAAAGATTGGTTTTTCTGAAATAGTTGATAATCTTAAATCCATTACATGCTTTATGAGATGATCTTGATCAACAATTTGTTTGATTTTTAAATGTTCCACAATCATGCTGTTCTTTTCTAAATAAACTAAGACATCAGGTATACTCTTTTTGTCAGTCAGGATTAGAATACACGGAACTTCTTTTGAGCGGAGTCGCTTTGGACCATACTTCCCAAGAATTGGCGATAGTACTTCCACAACAAACATTACGCATACAACAGCGAATGCCGCTTCAATATAAAAACCTGCGCCTACCGCAATACCAATACTTGCCGCTCCCCAAATCATAGCCGCAGTTGTTAAACCGGTTATCGTATCATTGCCTTTTCTTAAAATCGCACCTGCCCCGAGAAAACCAATTCCGCTGACAACTTGTGCTGCGAGACGAAGTGGATCCATCGTTACATTAATATCATCACGTGCTGGTACTAAATATGCAGATTCTATAGAAACAATGGTTAAAAGACAACTAAATGTGGCGATGACTGCGCTAGTTTTCAGTCCTATTGGTTTCTTTTTAATTTCTCTTTCAACACCAATGATTAAACTCAAAAGCAACGCCAAGGAAATTTTTATTAATACATCGGGATAAAGCCCAACATCCGCAATCCAATCCAATATAATCCCCACTTTCATTTCCCTGATACCCTACTATTACCGTTATTAGATGATTTGTAACTTATTTTATGAATTAATGCAGAAATTAATTTAGACAAAGTTTTTTAATTCATATTGTAAGCCGGTAAAAGTCCTTTTTTATAAAGGTAAGCTACGATATTTAAGGGGATTGCAGAAATTTTCTTTGGAAAAAGACGTTTACGATAAAGCCCATAATATGCTTTTTTAAGGTCATGCCATTGCCTGCAGTTTTTCTTTTGTCGAAAACGTGCCACATCAATGATTTTGATCTCACCACTTGAAGTGATAATTAGGTTACGTAAATGAATATCTGAAGGATTTAGCCCCTTAGATCGAGCCAATGAAAGTGCATAATCAATTTCTTGAATATGAGCTACTGTAATGCGCTTTCTACGTGCAATACATTCGAAAAGTGTATGCCCTTTAATATAGTCCATGACAATATAGTTCAATCCAGCATCATGAATCGAAGGGTAGGAAGAGATGTTTTGAAGTATTTGATATATTTCCCCCTCTTCCTTCGCGATGTAGGTAAATTCAGGAAAATATACTTTCATCGCTTTATTTGATGATTTTATTCTAAAAACAAAGGCACTTCTGCCCGTCCCGATATGTTCTAAAGAATTATCATAGCTTATTAGACGATTTCTCTTATTAATGACGACTGTCTTTGCTAGTGCTTGATAGGTAGTCAAGGTTTGTCCTCCAATATATTATATGAAATAAAAAAAGACGTGATAACCAATAATTGGCCATTAACGTCTCGAAAATACAAAAAGACCTCACCAAATAATCGGTAAGGTCTCGCAAACAACTAAAGTTGCCAACAAAGCCGAGGGTTCAACCCCTGTGTTGACGACTTTGCTGTACTGCTACTCCCCTTAAAGGAAGTAAAAAGTTATTTAATTTGTAAGGCTTAGTATAAGCGCTGACTGTTTCGGAGTCAATGATTTTACTGTCAATAGCCGGAGTCTTCCGATGTCAAGTTGTCAATCATTTTATAATCATATTTTTGTAATGGTTTTTCGGCCGGACCTTCAATCACTTCTCCTTCAAATGAGAATCTCGAGCCATGACATGGGCAATCCCAAGTTCGGTCCCCATTATTCCACTCAACTTCACAGCCGATATGCGTACAAGTTGTATGGACAATATGAAGTTTACCGGCATCATCTTTGTAGGCACCTTTTCTGTGCCCGTCCAGCGTAATAACGGCACCTTCACCATTCTCTAAATCTTCGGGTGTTGTTTTTGGTGAATCTAGCTTCCCTTTTATCAACTGTCCGACAACATTGGCGTTCTCAACCAAGAAGTTTTTCAAACTCGGATGTGCATAGAACCGTGAAGGTGAATATAACTTTTGAAAATTATTCTCCTTGCCTAAAATCATATCCCGGAACAACAGTGCAGCCGCAGTTCCATTTGACATACCCCATTTTCGAAACCCTGTCGCAATCAAGATATTCGGTTGTCCAGATGTTAGTTCACCGATATATGGCAGTTTGTCCAGTGTCACTAAATCCTGAGCTGACCATCGGTAGACAATTTCTTTCAGACCGAAGACTTCCTCGCCAAAAGTCTCCAATGCCTCGTAATGTTCCATTGTCTCGATTCCTTGCCCGGTCTTGTGACTTTCACCAACAATAAGCACGATTTCTTCCCCGTCAACACTTACTGAACGAAGTGAACGTGTTGGCTCATCAGCACTGATATAGATTCCGCCGGGGAATTTCTTGTTCGCTTTAACAGCAAGCGCATAAGAACGATCCGCATACATTCTTGTCGAATAGAGACCTAGTCCTTCATAGAACGGAAAATGGGAACATGCCAAGACATGATTAGCTGTAATTTTTGGCGCTAATTCTCCGCGAGTCAGCACAACAGGTTGTTCACCAGTTTCAATATTCACTGCTGTTGTGTTCTCAAAAATAAGCCCGCCTTTTTCCGTGAATAATTGAATCAAGTGAACTAAGTATTTAGTTGGGTGAAACTGCGCTTGATTTTTCATCACAAGCACTTTTTTTATGTCTATATCGAAAGGAATACTATCAACTAATCCACCATCAATTCCAATCTTTTCGTAGGCTTCAGCTTCTTTTTCAACTTTCTTAGCATATTTCTCCGAAGTGGCGTATATGTACGCGTCCTGTGTGCTAAATTCACAATCAATTTTATGTTCGTTCACAGTTTTTTCGATAAAATTAAGCGCTTCAATATTCGCTTCATAATACAAACGCGCGTTGCTTCTACCAATATTGCGAATGAATTCATCGTAAATTAAATCATGTTGAGCAGTGATTTTGGCTGTCGTATGACCTGTTGTCCCGTTCATCACTTTTCCTGCCTCAATGACAGCGACCTTCAATCCTTCGTTGACCAATAAATAAGCAGACGTTATACCTGTAATTCCCGCCCCTACAATCACGACATCAACTTGTAGATCATCCTCTAAGCTTGGATACTCTGGAAACTCAATACCCGTCCTCCAATAGGACTCCGGATGCTCTGGTAATTTACCAATGTTTTGGGTCATTATATATCCTCCATTTCGATAATTGGATAATTGAAGGATTCCCATACAACATCTGGTCTAAACAATCGATACAAACCAAGTCTGGGAAAATAAAAAAACGACACCCTGATAAGCATTTACTCTCGCTTATCAAGTGCCGTTTTATGATTAATAGAGACAATAGTCAATTCTTTAGATTTTATAGATTGCGTGATGATTTAATAAAGAATGACATAATCAGACCAATGACTGCAAGTATCAATCCGAAAATAAATGCAGTTTGAACGCCTGCAGTTAAAGATTCACTCACTGCCGATAAACTAGTTGGATCTGTTACTTTATTTAAATAACTCGTTTGTGCAGCTGACATAATTGTAATGGCAACGGCTGTACCGATTGCACCTGATACTTGTTGTAATGTGTTCATCAAAGCTGTTCCATCTGGATATAGGTCTCTCGGAAGTTGGTTCAGTCCATTTGTTTGAGCTGGCATCATCACCAACGAAACACCTATAAAAAGAAGTGAATGCAAGAAGACGATCATGAATATGGATGTTGTTGTCGTTACGTTCGACAAGCTCCACAGCATAATGACCATTATAATAAATCCAGGTGTAACGAGTCCCCTTGGTCCGTATTTATCAAAAAGTCGACCTGTTATTGGAGACATAATGCCATTTATGATACCCCCTGGTAAAAGGACAAGTCCCGCTATAACCGGAGCTAACCCCATGCCCGTCTGCAAGTATAAAGGTAAGAGAATCATGGTAGACAAAATGACCATGAAAGTAACAAAGACGCTCAAGAGCCCCAAAGTAAACATCGGATATTTAAACGCACGGAGATCAAGCATTGGCGTCTTCATTGTAAGTTGTCTTATGGAGAAGACAATAAGCGCTATAAGACCAATTACAATGGTTGCTACAACGATGGTACTTCCCCAGCCTTCTTCTCCAGCGGCACTAAAACCATAAACAATGCCACCAAAACCAATACTCGATAAAATAATCGACAGAATATCGATTTTAGGTTTAGTAAGCGTAGAAACATTTTGCATATAAATAATACCAGCGAGTAGTGCAAGCGCAAGAAACGGTAGCGTGACCCAGAAAATCCAATTCCAACTTAAATTTTCAATGATTATACCTGAAAGGGCTGGCCCAATAGCTGGTGCAACCATCATCACCAACCCCATTAGGCCCATAATCGTTCCTCTTTTATGGATTGGATAAATCAGCAAAATCGTATTAAACATAAGCGGTATCAGTAAGCCCGTCCCAATCGCTTGAATTACACGCCCTACAATCAAGACATCGAAAATTGGCGCTGATCCTGCAACAATCGTTCCAATAATAGAAAATATGAGTGAAGCAATAAACAATTGTCGTGTACTAAACCATTGAATTAAAAGAGCAGAAATAGGAATTAATATCGCTAAGGTCAATAGAAAACCTGTAGTTAGCCATTGAACGGTGGAATGGGGTACATCGAATTCCTTCACTAAACCACCGAGTGCCATGTTTAAAGCTGTTTCACTAAATAACCCAATAAACCCTGCAATTAAAAAAGACAGCAAAATGGGGGTCGACTTGATAACTTGACTTTTTTCTGTTGTTGACATAAATAATTCCTCCAATTAAAAACTAAATCAATCTTGTTTTATTCTTTGCTGTTTCTCAACATCGACTGTTTGGTAATTACCCCATTCGAGATTGTGACTTGTATTCTGTCTGTACAAGCATAGAAATATCTTCAAAAGATAATAGCTCATTTAATATATTAACCTATTTACTATACAGAAATACAATACATTTTAATACTATAATGCCTTGTAAATAAACGAATCTATTAGAGAACCGAATCTCCCACTTATAGAACAACATGCGTCCTATTTTATAGTGCATTTCACCCATGATTTCAACTTGAATAATTAGTCGAAAAACCATAAAGATTTCCACTTTTCTTTCTACCGTTACATAGTAGAGACGTTTTTTCACTAAAATCAGAATCCAGTAGACTACCATGACTTTTCGCTTATATCAGACTATTTCATCAAAACCCCTTGACTCTTTCTAGAAATATAGATAGTATCTAATCTAACGTTTGATCGCTAATATCTAGGTATTCGATCGACATTCAAAACTAAATAGTATCGCTGCTTATCAAGAGAGGTGGAGGGACTGACCCTTTGAAACCTCAGCAACCAGCAAATCTTTTATTGTATGGTGCTAAGTTCAGTAGAATACATTCGTATTCTTCAGATGAGACGGCTGAAATTACAGTTAACTTTTAATTTTGTATTTCACCCTCTACTCATCATGAGTAGAGGGTTTTTATTTTTTCAAGGAAGGATGGTTGGAACAAATATGCTGTGTTGTGTATAGGAGGTGTTTTTTATGATTATTGATGTTCATTTGCCTGATTTATCATTCGTCAGGGAAATCGAAAAAACTTTCTACATTAACCGTGGTGTTTACAATACGATCGACGCATGGTTTTACGAGAATGGATTCAAGGATGTTTTAGACAGAAGAGTACATATTTTGAAGTTTTTGCACTACATAACAGCAAATGTAGAAGAACACTTGACAAAGCAACGCTTCCCAGAAGGATTAACGAATACGTTGGAAAGTTATGTGAACCTGCAAGAAGTAGTTGTTTAGTGTTAACGCAACAAAAAATTAGGAGGAACTTACAATGACAAAAAAAAGAATTTTATTAAACGCATTTGATATGAACTGCCCTAGTAACCAATCTCCCGGACTTTGGTCCCATCCTGACAATGAAGCACATCGCTACACGGACATTAATTATTGGATCGAGTTTGCACAGTTATTAGAAGAAGCGCAGTTTGACTCTGTCTTTTTAGCAGATGTACTCGGTCCGTATGATGTCTATGAAGGAAAAAGAGACGCGGGTCTTAGGCAAGCGGTGCAATCCCCTATCAATGATCCGATGCTCATTGTTCCGGCAATGGCAGCAGTTACTAAAAATTTGTCATTTGGCATTACCGCGTCTGTCACGCATGAGCATCCTTATACATTTTCACGTCGCATGTCGACATTAGATCATTTAACAAAAGGCCGTGTTGGCTGGAATGTTGTAACGTCTTATTTGAAAAGTGCAGCAATAAACATTGGAATGACCGAACAAATTGCACATGATGAACGCTATTCAATTGCAGAAGAATATTTAGACGTTTGTTATAAATTATGGGAACAAAGCTGGGAAGAAGATGCCGTTGTTCGTGACATAGAAAGAAAAATGTATGTTGACCCAGAAAAAGTTCACGACATTCAACATAAGGGTAAGTACTTCACCGTTCCTGGCGCTCACTTATGCGAACCTTCTCCACAACGAACGCCGGTCATTTTTCAAGCTGGTTTATCACCAAAAGGAAGTGCATTTGCGGCAGAACACGCAGAAGGGGTCTATGTCTCCATGCCTACAACTGATATCGCGCGTAAGTTTGTCGATAAAATACGCGGTCAGGCGGAGCAGTTTGGTAGAAAAGGCGAAGATATCAAAGTGTATAGCCTCTTCACTCCGATTGTCGGGCGAACGCAAGAAGAAGCAGAAGCAAAATATGAAGATTACAAAAAACATATTAGCCTTGAAGGTGCGATGAGCTTGTTCAGTGGCTGGACGGGAATCGACTTATCTGAATACGATTTAGATGAAGATCTACAGTTTGTTGAAAACGATTCAATGCGTTCACGCGTTGACATTTTCACAAAAGTGGATCCGGACAAAAAATGGACCATTCGAGAAATTGCTGAATTTGTGGGAATCGGCGGTATCGGTCCAGTTGTTGTCGGCACACCTGAAAAAATTGCAGATGAAATGGAAAGATGGGTTAAAGATGCGGATGTCGACGGATTTAATATAACGTACGCAATTAAACCAGGATCCTTTAAAGATTTTGCAGAATTGGTCACACCCGTTCTACAAGCGCGCGGATTAATTCGCCAAAAGGATGATGTGCAAAGTACGACAATGCGTGGAAATTTATTTGGAACCGATCGATTGCCTGAAAATCATCCTGGAAAAACATTTTCACTCGTCAATGTCTAAATCATTAACTATAAAGGTGGTCATTAAAATGAAAAAAGTCATAATTCCTTTTCTAGCATTGTTTACGCTACTTCTCCTGTCTGCATGCAGTTCTGGAGAAGCAAGTGGAGACAAAAAAGAGTTGAAAATCGGGGCGACGTCAGGGCCTTATGCAGATCAACTGAAAGAAAGCATCATTCCATTACTGGAAAAAGACGGTTACAAAGTAAAACTGGTTGAATTCAATGATTACATCCAACCAAACCGTGCATTACAAGAAGGCAGTATTGACGCAAATGTATTTCAAACATCCGTCTATTTAGAGGCTTTTAATAAAGATCATAAGGCAGATCTAGCAGTCGGTCATGCGGTACCCACCGCACCAATTGGACTGTATTCAGAAAAGCATACAGATGTTTCTGACGTAAAAGAAGGAATGAGGTTAACATTGTCTAACGACCCAGTTAGCACGGCGAGAGCCCTTCAAATGCTGGAACGTTTGGGATGGATTACACTTACAGGTGAAATTGATCAATCTAGAGCTTCTGAAAAAGACATCGTTGAAAACAAATACAATTTAGAAATTAAAGCAATTGACGGTGCACAACTTCCAAGATCGTTAGGCGATACCGATTTTGCATTCATTAACGGTAATTTTGCAATTTCCTCGGGCTTAAACTTGCAGGATGCCGTTCTTATAGAGGATACGCCGCCTGAATTTATGAATAACGTTGCCTATCACAAGGACAATTTAGACGAACCGTTCGCAGCGGCAATTAAAAAAGCCTATCATTCTGAAGCGTTTTTACAATATACGAACGAAAATAATGCGGAATTTACAAAACCCGATTATCAGAAAGAATAGGAGATAACCCCATGATTGAACTTGTGAATGTTACGAAAACGTATAAAAACGTCACGGCCGTTGATAATGTCAGTCTTACCATTCCGAAAGGTGAAATTTTCGGCATTATCGGTTATAGCGGCGCGGGAAAAAGTACATTACTTAGATGTCTAAATTTACTTGAAAAACCGACAAAGGGAAAAGTCCTCGTTAATAAAAAAGATTTGATGGCTTTGTCCAAAAAAGAAGTGCGAAAAGAACGATTGAAAATCGGCATGATTTTTCAACATTTTCATTTAATTAGCTCTGCGAAAGTATATGAAAACATTGCCTTTTCAATGTTGGCGGCCGGGAAAACGAAAGAAGAAATTCAGCAACGTGTTCCAGAGTTACTCGAAATGGTTGGGCTTGCCGATCGTGCCGATTATTATCCGGCTCAACTATCGGGAGGTCAAAAACAACGCGTAGGGATTGCACGTGCACTTGCGAACGACCCAACCGTCCTACTTTGCGATGAAGCTACGTCTGCACTAGATCCTAATACGACGGCGTCTATTCTGAAGTTGTTGAAAGAAATAAACGAAAGATTAGGGATTACCATCGTCCTCATTACACATGAAATGGCAGTTGTTCAAGAAATTTGCCACCGCGTTGCAGTGATGGAGAATGGTAAAGTTATTGAGGTGAATGAAGCGTATGAATTGTTTGCTGATCCACAAACTCCATTGGCAAAGCAATTTGTTCAAACCGTTCATTCCTTAACATTGCCAGAACGTTTACTAGAAGCAAGAACCGGATCCATTGCTCAAATCACCTTCCGCGGTGACTCTGCAGAAGACAGTATCATTTCAGAGACAATCAATCGTTTCAAAGTCATCGTAAATATACTGCATGGTCAGATCAGCTATATCCAAGATCGTCCGCTAGGTATTCTCATCGTTGAAATTAAAGGCGAACAATATGAAATTGAACGCGCAATCGAGTATATTACAAATCGAACGAACCGTCTGGAGGTGCTGGCTCATGTCTCCTAGCTTACTAAATGAATTCGGCGTCGCCTTTTTGGAAACTGCATGGATGTTAACAATATCCGTCACGCTTTCAGTATTAATCGGGGTCCCACTTGGAATTGGACTGTTTACGACGAGCGAAGGAATGTTTTGGCAAAATAAAATCCTACAAAATATATCCGGTACAATTATTAATATTATTCGTTCCATCCCATTTGTCATCTTACTCGTCGTATTACTTCCTTTAACGACATTCATTCTTGGGGATTCAATGGGACCTACCGCAGCAAGCTTTTCGCTAACGGTAGCGGGCATTCCATTTTATGCACGATTAGTGGAAAACTCTTTACGCGAAATTGACAAAGGCGTCATTGAAGCAGCTGAATCAGTCGGCGCTTCCCCGTGGCTAATTATTCGAAAAGTGTTATTGCCAGAATCTAAATCAGGACTCATCTCGGGTTTAACAGTCACAATCATTAGTTTGTTAAGCTATTCCGCAATGGCAGGAATGATCGGCGGAGGCGGTATCGGGGACTTCGCTATCCGTTTTGGCTATTACCGTTATCAAAACGAAGTCATGGTCATCACTGTCGTTTCCTTAATCTTCCTTGTTCAGTTCATTCAATTTATTGGCGATCGGGCTGCACATGTGGCTGATA
Organism: Sporosarcina sp. Y1009; assembly: GCF_057669865.1. Taxonomy (NCBI): domain Bacteria; kingdom Bacillati; phylum Bacillota; class Bacilli; order Caryophanales; family Caryophanaceae; genus Sporosarcina; species Sporosarcina sp. Y1009. Next base: position 26,375 of record NZ_JBYHFO010000020.1, read on the forward strand.
AAAGGTAATTCAAATTCATAAATCCTTACATACGCTGTCCATGCAGCTTATGTAAGGATTTTTATTTTTTAAAACTTCCTAAGAAAAAGGTTCTTGTTGAAGCAGGATAAATTAAAAATAATGACATATCCTAAACATTAATCTAAATGTATGGAGGTTATAATTTGAATAAAGGCATAGATAAATTATTAAGTATTTTGCTCCTTTGCATTTTCCTTGTCGCTTGTCAGAATACTCATCAGACGGATAGGAACTCACTTCTCCCCTCCTCCGAACAAGAAAACAAACAGATGCGTGATGGATACTTAGATGATCAACCTCAATTTGAAGGTGGTTCAGAAAGAGACGTTCGTGAACCCCGTCCTGTTTCAAACGATATATTGCAAAAGAAATATCCTAATATCGTCTATCTACGTGGGGATCCAACGATTAATCAAGTAGCGCTGACATTTGATGACGGACCTGATATCCGGTTTACGCCTCAAGTGCTTGACGTTTTAGCTAAACATGATGTGAAAGCAACTTTTTTTCTATTTGGCGCGAGAGCAGAAGCAAATAGAGAGTTAACGAAACGGATTCATGATGAGGGGCATGCGATTGGAAACCATACATATTGGCACCCCAATTTACCGAAAGAGAGTTTAGAAAGGTTACGATGGGAATTGACAGAAACGGAACAGGTGATCGAGGAGATAATTGGTTTTAAACCACGTCTCTTCCGCTCCCCATATGGCGCTTTAAATGATGAGATTGTACAAGTATTGGCTCAAAATGATAATACGGTAATCGGTTGGGATGTGGATTCTCTTGACTGGAAACAACTTAGCGCTGACATTATTTCAGACAATATACTCAGTAATGTTGGTTTCGGATCCATTATATTAATGCATGATGGCACCGATTGGACAGCAGATTTATCTGGAACAGTTCAGGCTTTAGATACAGTCATACTAAAACTGAAGGAAGACGGAACGAAGTTTGTCACGGTTCCAGAATTAATTGGAATACCCGTGGCAAAATGAAAAAAGCATTGGGATCACGGAACAACCAGTCATCTCGAACCAAACCTTTTTAACAAAGTGATTTCGGAATTCACAGTCAACCTCCTTCATATGTTTATTGTACATATGAAGGAGGCGCTAATTTGATCCAATTTAATAAAAATCTTTCTAAAACCATCAAGCAGCAATCAGAAAATATATCCCCCACCAATATAGAAATTAAAAACAACTTCGATAGTATTATGAGATTTTCAATAGCTGTCTTGGATGAATCAAGGAAATTCAACAATAGTTACGACGGTTTAAACGAAGAGACTGAACATCCCTTAATTGATGAAGGCAACTTCAATCTCATTATTTAGCTAATCTTTTATATCAAAGAGATGAATCACCCTTACCTAAATTGTTTCCCGAAGGAGTACTTATTCATCCACTAGCCTTGATTACTAAGGCGGGTAGTAATTTTCAAGATGTTATGAGAAAGCTAAAAACTAGAAAAGTAATCTCATTAAATCGGGATTTAGTATTGCCTTGGCCTTGCAAAAAATCGAGATTAATTAAGAGTATAGTACTGATTGGGCAAGGTAGAAGATGGGGGCAGTGGTGTCAAGACGACACGAATCACCATGTAGAATTATGGTTACCAATTGGGATCGCGTGGGTCTATGGAGGAAATCACTCTATAACAGCTGGGATAATTCAAGGCAAAGGGGAAATTATTCCTAGGTATGTTTATGACATTAGTGATGTGTATGATTATGTGTATTGTGTTGGTGTTAATTATTATCGTAAAGAAGATGGCAGTATTATCTCACCCGTCCTTAATGCTGAGTTTGCGGCTATATTTGAAATAGGTCGTATAATGGCTGAGAATTCAATAAGTTATTAGATGCGAGACCAAGAACACTTAAACAGATCTTAATAGGAATAACAACAAAATTTGTTACCGAAAGTTTTCCTCATCTAATGAGCATTGAACAAAAGTGTCCAGTATAAAAAGTCGCCGCCTCTTCAGCTTGTGTATCAAAAAGCAACTTCGACAGTAAATCCTCCAGGTGCCTCTATATCGAAGATATCTTCTAATCTATTAAAATATACTTTCAATTTCGTAATGAATCATATCTCCTGACTTTCTTTTTTCGCCACAACTTCCAAAAGATTGTGCAAATAGGCAATACCTTTTACTTGCTCCACTAATACATTATCAATGTATTGAAGTGACTTAAAAGCCATTTCCTTAGCCTGCGTTACGTTGTTCTTATCAAAACCAGTCAATACCTCACGAACAATATCTAACGAGTAAACCACCCTTTGAACAGTTCGGATGATAAGCACCTTTCTAATATCAGATGGGCTAAATATACGGAATCCACTCTCTTTGTTACGTTCGGGCTTTATCAACCCTTCCTTTTCCCAATGTCGAATCGCAGAAGCAGACACATTCGCTTCTTTAGCTACCTCTCCAATCGTAAACCAATTTTTATGTTGGTAATCTGGAAAGGCAGTTAACTCGTTTAAATCAAGTATATCCACTGTTTTTTGTATGGTTTCCTTTTCAGTATGAAGATCAACCTGTGCCTTGTTAATTTGCCATAAGGCATCAAGTTCTTTCTCATTTATGATGAGTGGCATAACCTTTCGGACCAAATCCATCCCGAAGCCAGCATTCAATGCACGTATACACCGAAAATATGCCTCGTGCTCCTTTGTATAGATGCGGTATCCATTTGTCTCTCGCTCAACTTTAGGAATAAGTCCCCAAGATTCATAATGCCTTAATGCACTCGTACTAATATTCAACTTTCTTGCAATGTCAATGCCTTTCATCACTAATCTCCTTCTATAACCCTACAAAAGCTAATTAAAGTAAATGACGGGTTTTCTTATAATAATCCTTTAATACGAGTATATACAATAACACAACCTTATCATTTGCACTAATCTTGTATGATTAATGTGTAAGGTGAATTTTTAAAGTTCCCTAACTAAATTTAATAATGAGGAGAGAGATTAATGAATAATCCAGAAGTTAACCAAACTATCGTACCTTATTTCATGGTGCTAAATGCACCACATTTTATTGAATTTACTGAGAAAGTTTTTAATTCTGAGGTATTAACCATCGATAAGTTCGAGGGTACGGAAGGTGTAGTTCATGCGGAAATGAAAATAGGAGGAAGCATTATTTATTTTGCTGATACCTCCCATGATGGAAGCTGGAGTCCAGGAGTCTGTGGTGATTTACAGAATGACGGCTTAGTACCAATACAAATGTTTATTTACGTTGAGAATATTACTGAAACATATGAAACAGCCTTGAGTACAGGAGCCACCTCCATCATGGAAGTTATGGGTGATGAAAACAGTGGGTACATGGCAGGTTTTGTAGATCCATTTGGCAATTTATGGTGGCTTAAATCTAAAAAATAAAATCGGTATATTCATTTGGTATGGAACTGACTTAGTCAGTTCCATTTTTATTTGGCGACCGCGTTAGCTTAAGTTCTACATTGAAATAGCCTGTGTTTTGCCTCCAGGAGCGGTTACTATTATCTTATAAATTTTAGGCACGTAAGAAACTGTATGCAAGGTGCCAAAAAAATTCTCGTGATCCGTGTAAAAAACAGGAGATGTTGGAGTACTAAACCATTCATGAACCTCACTTACTGGCTTTATGGTCTGAGATAAATGTGCTAATGCTTCAACCCTGTCTAAAGAAGAGTCAAAATTTGTTTGATTGTAAGTTTAAAGATAGTCGGTGATTTATTTTATATCAGTTATTAGACAAATAATCTTCTAATTGAATGAAGGTGCCAGAGAATCCTTTTTGAATCAAAGCCTGTGATTCTACAAAGGTATTAAGCTCCTCTTTGGTTGCTGATACAGGAGTTTGAATCATTGTAAGGGTTGTTTTACCATCGTGTTCTAGGAACGTAAATGTATTCTGTACTTTCAGTGGCCAGGTAGTATTAAAAGGTGCGCGGGCGACATTGCCTTCATCATCCGAAAAGAATTGAGTATACACAATCTTTTCCGGAATGCTAATTTCATCGTAAATGAATTTGACCCACATGATATCGCCGCAGGGGATTTCTGACTATAGTGGAAGATACCACCTTGGCTGAACTCGAGCGTAGAAATATTAAATTCCCATCCTTTTGGTCCCCACCAACTTTGCAAATGTTCAGCTTGAGTAAATGCCTTAATAACGTTCTCCCGGGCAATATTAAAAGTGTGAATGATTTCGATTTTTGATGACATAATTTCCCCTCCAATAATTTGATATTCACCACCACGCGAATATACCGTGCTGTTCATTTTATAATAACCTAAGGAACTCTTTTTACACATAGTTATTTCCGTGAAGCCGGCATTTTACAATTAATGCAAATTAAAAAGATGACTTCGTAATAATACCGAAGTCACCTAATCACTCGAAATCACTCTGTAATAATCACTTCATCTGATAAAGGGACCATATTTCCTTCTATTTTCTTACCTTCCCATGCCGTTACTTTTAATTTATATCCTGTTATTTTTGAAGGTAGCTTAAGTTTTGTTGACATTTTCTTTGTTTTATTTTTCGGTATTGTTCTAGATGCATACTTAACATCTACTACTTCATTTTTTTCATTCAAGAGTTCCATCATTACGATAATATCTTGATTATTGTTTTTCGTATTTGTTACTTCAATTTCAGCCGTTATCATGTCATTTGGTGTTAGCTGGTTAATAACTTGACCTTTTTTATTTGTGAATATTGTCTTTACGTCCATTGCATACGCTGATTTTTCCCAATCTATTTTGTATTCCAATTCAGATATCCCGTCAGTAGCCGTAACTTTGATGAACGTACTATTTTCACTAGTAACAATTTCAACTTGAGCTCCTGGCTCATTAGCTTCGGCTTCTATAGTCAACTTATGCGCCGAGGTTATTGTATAATTCGTCCGGCCAGGTGAAAAATCTGACAATGGCTCACCATCTACCGTGACTGTTTTTAATGTTGCGTCGGTTTCAGGAACCGCAATTTGATATAAATTACTGCCTAGTGCATAGTAAATACTACCATCCACTCCCACTGACATATTGTTCATAAAATCTTCAACGAGCACTTTATATGCTAATGTTTCTGGCTCGATGGCAATTAACTTCCGCGATAATGTCGTATATAACATACCATCTGGTGCCCATTGCAAGCGATATGGGAACCATTTACTACTATTGTATAAGCTTGGTCGGATTACTTTACTTTTCACAATTTCTTTCGTAGCTGGATCCATTGCGAAAATGGTTCCATCCACTGCACCCCATAAATTTCCATCAGGACCAAATGAAAGTCCACCAATCATTCTTGGTGTTTCATCGATTCCGGGTATATCTGGCGTAAATTCTTCTATTTTCTCTCCCGTTTCAACATCCCACACGAATATTTTTGCTTCTGTCGCTTTCGGGTCTACGCCTAAGCCGCCCCATACAGATGTACCACCATAGATTTTTCCATCTTTATAGGCCAAAGCAATAATACTTTGATCTTGTACGACATTTCGATGTTGCGACCACTCATCTGTTTTTTCATCATAGATTGCTAAAGCGCCGCCTAGGATACCGTAATCTGGAATCGTTCCAACGAATAACTTATCATCCCCTGATGTAATGGCAAATGGACGGTCTTGCTGATCTGTAATATCATACTCAAACTTTGGATTACTATTTAAATCTACATCTGCTAGTGGATCATAGCTGTACATCATAGCCCCCACATAAGTTCCGTAGTACACTTTGTCATTTAGAAATCCGATTCCCTCTGGTTGTGCAAACGATGGGATATTTACTTCCAATTCATTTTCAAAAGGATTATAAATACTCATCCCACGCTGATAACCGCCCATATATAACTTTCCATCATGACCTGTTTCAAGTGCTTGGATGGCCACTGCTTGTGAAGAGATATCTAGCTCAATAAATTTCACGCTATTGCTAGTTGGATTGTATAGCATGAACTCCCCATATTGCGTCACCATAGCCAAAACGGTTTCTCCACTAGTTAACGTGAGCCACTCCATATCCTTCACACGGACAGTATCCGGAAGCAGTGGAATGCCTTCAATTAAACTAGATTGATTGACGCTAAAATCATATTGATACAATCGGTTTTGAAATTTATAGTAGATAAGATTCGCATTATGTGGTGACGGTTCAGAAATCATATTGCTATATTGGAATGTATGAACAACTTCGTTCGTTTCCGGGTCAATCACAAGCATTGTTATCGTACCGACAGAAACAAGAAGCATATCATTCACTATAAACATGTTTTCAATCGTTCCACTTTGTCCAGAATGCCCTTCAATGATGATTTCTTCTTTCTCACCTGTCACTCTATCTACTTTAAATAGATGCTTAGTCGTTCCGATGCCCACATAAATGTGCTCATCTGTGACAGCTATCCCCCTAGCGTATTGCTGCCCTTCTTTTACAGTTCCGTAATCTCTGAACTCTCCAGTCGCAATATCATACTCAAAGACACTTGCATGGGGATATGTCGATCCATAAATCTTTCCATCTTCTGTAGCCTCTAAATCCCATACCCAATCATCTGAAGGATTTACACCTAATTCTTCGATCTTTTCTAGTTCAGGTACATACCGATACAGTTTCCCATCACCAGTGCCCGCAAAATAAACATTCTTATCAGGTCCAACTGTCATTGCCCATAATGCTTCTGTATCGTTTACAACTTCTGAAAACTTAAGTTCCCCTGTTTCTGCATCCAGCACCGAGAACGTTCCTGGAAGACCATTCGAATGATAATACACTTCATTTTCTCCAAATTGATTCTCTTGAATGACAGATGCTTGTCCCAATTGTACTTGTACCATTTCTCCAAGATTTGTAGGATTGTTGTATTCTCGTTCTAAAGGTTTGTCCACCTCGGCTAATTCGAAAGTTACATCATCGAAATATGCCTCGGTTAAACTAATCCCACCTGAGTAAAAAGCGATTCTTGCGGTGACAGCATTGCTCGGAACATCCGTGAAAACTTTTAACTCTGTCCACTGATTTTTGGGCAAGTTTCCAAACAGTTCCTGTTTTATTTTGTCGGATATCAATCGATCATTCTGGTCATAATAGCGCACTTCAGAAACGATATTATGCGTTTGATTCACGACATTTGTCATGACTTTCGACAAATATACTTTCCCCGCAACAACCGGAAATTTATCACTTAAGACACGCAGCCCAGATTTGTCCGATGTATCATTAAAATGTAAGCTTTGACTTCCATTATTAAAAGTCGAGGTACTAATAGATATCCCTGATGCGCCACTTTCTGGCGTCCATCCTGGGATTGAACCATCTTCATTTAAAGCTATTTCAAAACCAGCGTTTACGACATTTCCTTGAACCTCAATTTCTTCCGCATAAAATGAAGCAGGTTGAGCGGGTAATAAACTGATGAGTAAGACCATGCAAAAAATGATGAGTCCTACTTTTTTAGTCGAATTCTTTTTCATACTACACCCCTATTCTTATTTTTTTAACCTTGACATCCCAAATGTCCGAAATGACTAAATTATGTGTCGACTTGTTCTCAAAATTACATTATTTTTCAACAAGAGACAAGTCTTTATAATGACTTTAAATTTCAATATTCATTTTAAATATCATTTATCACCACTTCCTAAGTTTTAATAAAAAAACCGACCACTCCTAATTAGGAATAATCGGCGTTCATATCGAACATGTTAAATGTAAAAAAGTGTTTTATCGTTATATGGCATTTCTTAGTACGACCTTATGTTATTCTTTCATCCTCCAAATTTCTCCATAAGTGATGGGCTTCTCTGGCTATATGCTCTAACAAATCCGGAGGTGATGTTGTGGCGATTGCACATTTTTTGATTAGCCATGGCAACATGGAGGCGGTTATCACCAAACAAATATGCATTATTGTATGCGCTGCACGGCTGGATATCAGTATTACCAGTGATTTCTTAATATAGCAAACATTAAATTCTAAATGAGCTTTGCTTTCTTTCCGATTCGGTAACTATTTACCGTGAAAAGGATGATTACAGTGGAGGTAATTTTAATCAAGGTAGCCTGATTATAAGATGAAGATTGGAAAAGACGACTTAAAATCCACATTTCCGAATTTTAAAGTCGTCTTTTTTGGTATAGCTATCAAGATTCTTTAATAACCGAACGCATTTCTGTGCCTTCTGTAATTAGCTGAGTTACTTTGGGACGTTTTCCTTCTTGCAGATCGTTAATGGTTAAACCAAAATCCATCTGAAGATGAGGATAATCTGTAAAGCCGCGCCAGTCTCCGCCCCATTGAAAGCCCAACTTCTTTGCAATTTCTGCAACCTCAAACCAATCTGATTGACCATTTCCGTTCCCATCATATTCAATATCCCAAATCACATGACCATTCTCAAGCTGAAGAGCAAAATCGACTGCAAGGCCAAAGTTGTGATAGGATTCGCCTCCCTCTGCATGAGTAACTACTTTTCCGGGAGTTCTTCTGCCCTTATCATAAAGCTTGTCTTGCTCCTCATAAGAACGGTAATCATCTGTGATCAGGATTTTAATCTTTTTTTCTGCTGTTTTTTCTATTAAAATCTCTACTTTCTCAGCTACAATGGGATGCAGTTCAGTTGGTAAAGTCTCTACATTTACTTCGTATTCAACCCGTTTCGTTGATCCAGGATTTCCCTTCATGAATAAGAAAGATTGATAGGCGACAAATGCACAGAGGAATAACAGCAATATTTTTAGTAGCTTCTTCACAAGTTGTTATCCACTCTTTCTCAATGATTTTCGACAAAATATACGTTTAATTTAACATGAATAGGACGAAAACTGTACGAATTTAGTTTCAATGTTAGTATAGATTACTTATGTTAACTTTAACCAAATAAAAAAACCGCCTTTATCTGCAGCGGCTCACTAAATTAAAAATGCTTTAGATTATTCGTTATCCATATTTGGATTTCTTTCACGAAGCATCCAGTAATGTTGAACAGGTTGTTTCTCATAATTAAAGTGTAATTCGTAGAAATACATATGCCATCTTGGATTTATATGTCCATAGTATTTCGCTAATGTACCGTACAAACTCGTCTACTGAAGAAGTTCTGGTAAACGGGGATCCATTTATTCTCTCCTTTTTCTTTTCAACTATATCACATGTATTCAACGTCATGATTCTGTATGGGCGCAATAACAAAGGCGCGTTTTACCGATTGAATTTCATTCCTCATAACCAATTATTTGAAAAACCGCATATAGACGATATCATCCAATGCGGTTTGTTCATTCATACCTCCTTTTCAATCAATGGAATAAAGAAATCGTAACATTCCAGGAAAAAACTGTTACTCCGAAAGAAGGAGATGTATTTCCAGTGATTGATATTGAGGAATTGAGGATAGCACCTGTTGAAGAAGAATTTCCACCTACTATGTCAGAATATGCTGTTCAAGATGCGATTCATGGAATGTCTCATCAAAAAGTTCACGCAGATGACAAATGGGATTTCTTGCCTATGACTCAAGAGCGAATAGAACGTTTGATTGAAGTAGTTGAAGGAAACCAAAGCAGCTACAACGATTTGAAATTGTATTTAGAAATTCTTAATCGCTGGGCAGACAATGATTTCTCAAGAGCAGATAAAGACCACAATGCCGTTTGGTCTCTTCAAGGAGGTAATGTTGGACGAGCAAAAGGTATAATGTCTTTTGAAGAAGAAAAATATTTTATAAAAAAGCATTTTAAGATTGAAGTAATTGATGTAACGTCAGATTGAAACTGGCGTTACTTTTTGTATTGTCTATCAATTAATCAATTGAATTACAAAAAAGTGTTGATAATAATGGCGAAACGGTTTACCTTATTCAGATTTCTGTTGAAACAATTTCGCTTACAACCACATGCCTTCCATAGAAATAACTGGGGAATTTATTCAGACTTAGGATAAGAACTTGGTACGGCTATATCGTATCAATGTCAAAATCAATTTTGGTGCGTGTAAGTCGACTATGTTTTAGTATAAACATTGCAAACTTTTCGGATACCGACCCTATCACAATATAAAAATGAGATAGATTGCTCTACCTCTCTGACTAAAATAATGATTTAACTTTGATCCTCTTTAAATATTCAAATTATATATATTAAATACTTAAACAAATGTTATACCATCACTAATTCTAAAATAGCCTTTTACCATTGGTCTATTTTTGATAATTTTGAAGATCTATCTTCCTATTATTTTTCTGTTTGTTTTTGCTTCTTTTTCAAATACTCCGCACGTATTTTTTCAAGTTGCTGCTTTTTATCAAATTTGGCAGGCTTGTTTTTTTCATGATACTTTGTCACAGCTGCCTTACCTTTGTTATCCAATTGATATTTCCCCACTTTGTTCACCTACTTTTCTTGTCTTAAAGAGAATCTATTCAACAAATATAATATACCTCATTTTACTGAAGTAAACCTTATTTGTGTACCGCTAACCTTGCATATATCAGTAAAACAATAAAAACTTTGTAATATAATTCATCGCCAAGGTTCACAACAGAACGATTCAGTTGAACCTGGAAGTGTCGAGTGCCCGCAGCAGAAAGGGTTGATGCAATTGCAAGTTTTCATAGTGGCAATAGAGGTATAGCTATGAAGAAAAGCAACTGGGAGCGACTATTAACACTTACATCATGCCGCCCATCACTCAACGCATTAAATAGGAAGATATATATGCAAAGTTTACTTTAGATATAAGGATTCTGCGTTTATACTAACTCCAGTTCGTATGTTTACATGGAACAAAAAATTAAAGTGGTCATAAAGTTATCCTACAACTACTAATGATGATGAATTGACTCTAAATAAGTCTTTTATTGATTAGAGTATTTATTTACTGATATCATTTTTGCAACGTTCTTTTATACTTTTTGCCTGAAATGGGTTTAGCGTTGTAAATCCTCATTTTCCTGACGGTACCCTTTCAATCATTTATCCATGTTTAACATACATTCACAAAATCTATCTTTTTTACAAGACCCTTTAGCCAATGAATGATTTTTTATTTCTTTTATGAATCGATATAGCCAATAGAATCATCGCGATGAGCGCAATCACACCAAATGTTGTCGCCCCTAAGAACGCACTGTTAATCCCATGTAGTAATCCATCCGTCGAAATCCCACTCAACTGCTTCGGCGTCATACTTCCTTTAGCTGTTTTCTCCACGAATAAATTCGTTTGTGTCGTCATAATAGTGATCATGACAGCCGTTCCAATTGCCCCCGCAATGGCCTGAATTGTGTTTTGCATGGCCGTACCATCCCCGTATAGATCACTCTTTAATGAATTTAAGCCCGCTGTCGTAAGCGGCATCAGTAAGAAAGTTACCCCAATCGACCGAACCACGTAAATAAATGCGAGGAATACAATTCCAGATGTAAAATTCAAGTTGGTGTAGACTGCGGTCGTTCCAACAAGTACGACTGTTCCAAATATGCCTATCCATTTGATTCCATATCGATCATACATTCTTCCCGCGATAGGTGACATAATCGCCATGGCAATACTGCCTGGTAAAAGGAATAAACCCGATTCTAATGCGGTCATTCCACGATTATTTTGCAAGTAAATGGGGATTAAAATCATTGTTGCATACGTAACGCCATTTACAAAGAAAGTAATCACAACAGAAAATGTAAATTCGATTGATTTAAATATTTTCAAATCAATAAGCGGTTCTTCTGTATTCAGTTGTCTCACAACAAATAAGAATAGGGAGATGACGCCAATCGCTAGAGAAATCATAACAGTCATACTTCCCCAACCCGCTTTTCCCGCAATACCAAACCCGTATAAAATACCGCCGAAGCCGAATGTTGACGTAATAACGCCTATAATATCGAGTTTAGCAGGTGTCGGCTCTGAAACATTTTTCAGCACAAAGAAAGATCCGATTAAGGCTGCGAGTGAAAATGGCAAAATGGCGAAGAAGATATAGCGCCATGATAAAGTTGTAATTAAGAAACCTGAAAGTGTCGGACCCAATGCGGGCGCAATCATAATTGCTACCCCAACAATTCCCATAGCCGCGCCGCGTTTCTCCATTGGAAAAAGCCGAAACACCACGCTTATTAAGAGCGGCATGACGATTCCGGCTCCAATTGCTTGTATAACGCGCCCCGTTAAAAGAAGCGCAAAACTTGATGCTGCCCCACATAATAACGTCCCAATTGAAAAAACAATCATTGAGGTGAAAAACAGCTGACGTGTTGAAAAGCGAGCCATTAAAAATGCCGTCACTGGAATAAAAACACCATTCACCAACATATATAGTGTGATCAACCATTGCGCAGTTGTCGATGACACATTAAATTCCGTTGTTAAAGTTGGCAATGCAACGTTTAGCACCGTTTGATTTAAAATTGCTGCGATTGCCCCAATTAAAAGGACTGTTAAAATCGGCCCTTTTTTAAACTGATCTTTTTCTTGTTCGTTCAATTAAACAAATCCCCTTTTCAACATAACACTTATTTAGGAAAGCTCACAATTCAATAGTTCCGTTAATTGCATCTGTTTTATCTCGCCCTATTTCCATAGTTTGCATAATAAATTATCTTGCCCGACATGAAGATCTAGTTCCCCTAACAATTCTAAACATTGCCTTGAGAGGATATTTTATCAATGTGTCACGTATTTCATTATTGATCACTAGCAAAACTCACTTTCAATGAATATTTAGTAGGCTAATTAAATAGTAACATAATGTTAATTATAAAAAGAATTAAAAGAATTACGTGTATCACTAGTAACAATTATTAATTATAACTCGATGCTATTTGATGTTACCTAACGATCCTTCTTATACTATTTTATATTCATTCTTCAAGAATCCTGTCATTTAGCACAACAAGCGATATGAATTGCGGAAATGACAACTCCTTCTTTTGTTAAAGCACCAGTTTACGGAAAAGCATTTCAAATAAATGTAAATTTGTGAGTTGAAGCTCAACCTATCTAACACATTATCAACCATTCTGTACTGAACCCAAAAATAGATATATCCTACGACGTATATTGTAACAGCAACTATGGGGCCAACTTATAGGAATACCCACTATTAAATGATTAACAGTTAACTCGAATCTGTAATAACCGTAACCGATTTAGAACCAGAGATCAGCGAGCATCTCCATCGATCGCTTCCTATCTTCCGGATCGTAGGCGTATGTCACAACAATCAGTTCATCGGCCCCACTACGTTCCGCAAATTCTTCCAATTTCTTACGTACTGTTTCCGGAGAACCGACCGCTTTGAGACTGAACATCGATTCCATAAGTGCCCTTTCCTGTTCTGTTCCTAATGCTTCAGGATCCACAGGTGGCTGCAATAAGCGCTGTTTTCCAGTTTGCATATCCAATAAAAATTGCTGTGTCGTGGTCCAAATTCTCTGCGCTTCCTCATCCGTTGGAGCAACAACCACGTTAATGCCAGCCATGACATAAGGTTCGGCAATTTGTGCCGTTGGTGCTGTCGATTTAAATGCCGAACGATACAGGTCAATCTTCTCTCTATAATTGTCCGGGGTAAAATGCGTGGCAATAGAAAAAGGCAAACCCAGTTGACCAGCAATCGAGGCGCCATTCACACTTGAACCTAAGACCCATATTGGTACATTCGTGCCTGTCCCTACATTAGAAGTTACAGGTACACTATGCGCCAAGCCCTCATCGCTGAACCATCCAATGAGATCATAAATAGAATTAGCAAAAGATTGTGGGTCACTACCGGAACGACTAAGTAACTGAGCAGTCTGAGCATCGGTGCCTGGAGCCCGTCCAAGTCCTAGATCAATTCTATCAGGAAACAATTGGGCAATTGTGCCAAAACTCTCGGCTACCTGGAGCGGAGCATGGTTGGGCAGCATAATACCGCCTGAGCCCACACGTATTTTTTCCGTCACCTGTGCAGCCAGTCCAATAAGGTTGGAAGTTGCCATGGATGCCAAAGTTTTCGTGTTATGGTGCTCTGCAAACCAAAGTCTCTTAAAACCAAGCTTATCTAACAGTTGAGCCGATTCTAAAGCTTGCTCCAATGCTTCCTTTATCGTTTGACCTTCTGATATACTGACTAGTTCAAGCACGTTTAATGGTATATTTTTCGTCATTTCATGCACCTCTATATTTTTTTGTATTGTCTATTCGCTTCCTACTACATATTATTGTAATAGGTAACCTTGTTCTTCTAAATTTATTAGCATGCTAATTTTATAATTATCCTTTTTATCTACTAATTTTCATAGCTTCATGGATTAGCTTTATTTTCACTTTCGAAAACGATCACGATGTTCTGGGATAGATATTTCTAAATTTCCTCGTAACGTATTTGATGCATATTCTGTACGGAAAATGCCTCTGTCCTGTAAAATCGGAACGACTAAATCAGCGAAATCTTGTAGTCCTGTTGGATACTCTTGTTTTATTAAGAGCTGATCCATTGCACCTGCTTCATACCATTCCTGAACTTCATCGGCTACTTTTTCAGCTGAACCTAAAAGTCTAGGTTTTGGTATCCTATAACCAGGCATTAAACTTTCCAATTCCCTGAACTTTTCTTCTGCTTCTTTTTCAGTTCTACCTACGATTGGATTTTCAACCACTGCAACAATAAAATCTTCCGGTGATCGCCCTTCTGCGGCTACTCGTCTTTTCAACTCTGTTGCCATTCTCACGCTTTCAGTAAGGGTATTATTATGAATAAGGGCTGCGTCCGTATACTTTGCAGCATTTTCCATCATATTGGTAGAAGTACCTGCTGTGTAAAGTACTGGTCTTCCTTGGGCTGAACGACTAATACTTAATGGACCATCTACCGAGAAGTAATTTCCTCGATAATTTAAAGCGTGCATCTTATTTGGATCCAAAAATACCCCACTTGCTTTATCGCGTATAAAAGCATCATCTTCATACGTATCCCATAATCCTAAGACAATTTCCATGAATTCCTTTTGCATGGGATATAAATCACTTTTTGACAAGTGCCCACGGCTAAAGTTAACCAGTCCCCCGGGATTTGAAGTTATTAAATTTACAGAAGCCCTTCCTTTACTAATTTTATCTAGTGATAAAATTTGTCTTGCTGCTGTATATGGATCTCCATACGAACTAGCAATTGTCGCTGAAAGACCAATGTTTTTAGTAACCATACTAAGAGCCGACATAAGACTGACACCTTCAAAAAAACTCAAGTAATGCGGAATATTCCCTGGTCCAATATGGCTCACATCGATTAAAAATAGCGTATCAAATTTTGCAGTTTCTGCGATCTTTGCCTGTTTTACATAGTGGTCAATATTTTCACTCGCATCGGCAGGCATTTCTGGATGTCTCCATCCCATATAGTTCCAGCCAACACCTTCAAGCACAGCACCTAATTTTAATTTTTTTCTATTATTCATTGAGTGAACCCTCTTTCATAGTTGTAATGATTTATTATGGAATCGTATTCTCATCTAAGAATTCTTCGGCAAGTAATTTATAAGAATCAATCATATTTCTATGAACATCAAAATATAGAGTAGAAAATACTAAGGCAACTTATTTCTACAAATATGTAAATAAAGTAGATAGTTGTAAATTATAAACTAAAGAACTTTTTCTTGAACTAAGATTGGTGCATATTTCTCTATTAAATCACGACTAACACTATAGTAACGATAAGTGCCTTCTTTTCTTACAGAGACCAAGCCAGCATCAATCAATATTTTCAAATGATGTGTTAAGGTCGAGTTGGAGTTAATTTCCAATTCATCGATCATATCCATACAAGCCATATGCGATTTGGAATCCAATATCTTCACGATTTGTAAACGAGTAGGTTCACCCAGTGCTTTATAAATTTTCACTACCATTTCATCGTTCACATCAACCACCCTTTCCACTCTTGTTTCGATGCTTATAGAAATAAGGTTATAGATTCTTCAAATCTTTGTCAACAAAATAAACTTAAATGATATTCATCCACAAGCCTTAAGTTCTCGTTCAATAATTTGGCACGGTTGTAGAAATTGAGCTTAAAAAAAGCACCTATGCAACATCGAATTCAGAACTCAATGTCGCACAGGTACTCTTCACTTTTTAATATTACGTCCCAGGAGGGATTCGAACCCCCGACCCACAGCTTAGAAGGCTGTTGCTCTATCCAGCTGAGCTACTGAGACAAGTGTTTACAACAACTGGTATTGTTGCGACAAGTTCTATTATAGGCAGGACAAAATAGAATGTCAACACTATTTTAAAACATTTTTACTTCCACAGTGTTTACCACTTCGTGATCCATATTTTTGAAGGTAACGTTTAGGTTTTCATTCCACTCGATAACTGCGTATGTAGCCTCTTTACCGCCTCTTGGCGCTATTGTGCTGCCAGGATTTACAAATAATATTCCATCTTTCATTTCAGCGCCGTATAAATGGGAATGCCCAAATATTACGATGTCGGCATCTTTTTCCTTTGCGCGGTAATACAATTCCATTAATGAACTTTTAATATTATGTTCATGGCCGTGCACAGCAAGAATTGTTTTGCCGCCCACTGATTTAAAAACTTCTTTCGGAAAATTAGAATCAAAATCGCAATTTCCCCTAACTCGATTCATCGATACCAATAGTTCGTCTTCAAACGGTAATTCGCTATCTCCGCAGTGGAAATGTGCATCAGCTGATAATGAAGAAACGGCTTTTACCGTTTCCCTGTCCCCGTGAGAATCACTCATCACAATGATTTTCATAGTTAAGAACCTACTTTCTTTATTAATTGCGGTAATTTTACTTGAAGTTTTTCAAGCGCATTTCCTCTATGAGAAATTTGCCCTTTTTCTTCTGGTGATAATTCAGCCATAGACCTTTTTTTACTCGGGACATAAAAAATCGGATCATAGCCGAATCCATTATTTCCTTGTCGTTTCGTTAAAATAGAGCCTTCACAACTTCCTGAAAATGTTTCCGTTTCAATATTTGGTCCTGCGATTGCAAGAACACATCGGAACCGCGCAGTGCGTTGGTCATTATCAATGTTAGCAAGCTCTCTAAGCGCTTTATCAATGTTTTTACTATCTGTACTGTCAGGTCCTGAGAATCGTGCAGAATAAACGCCTGGCGCCCCACCGAGCGCGTCGATTTCAAGTCCACTATCATCAGCAATAACCGTTTTACCAAGTATTTTCGCTACTGTTTCTGCTTTTAAAATTGCGTTTTCTTCAAATGTTGTTCCTGTTTCTTCAACATCAATTTCTTCTTCAATATCATTTAATGTTAATACCTTTATTCCAAGCGGTGTAAACAAGGCTTCAAAATCTTTCCCCTTACCCGTATTATTCGTCGCGATAATTACTTCTTTCATAAAACATCACCTTCGCCTTTACCAACTAACTCAGCAATTGGTCCAAGTGCTTCTTTCTGGTAACCAATAAGTTCTGCAATTCCTCTTTCCGCAAGTGACACAAGACCGTTCATTTCGTCTTTTGTAAATGTTGCTTCCTCGCCTGTCCCTTGTAATTCAACAAATGCTCCAGCACCTGTCATGACGACGTTCATATCCACAGCTGCGGATGAATCTTCGATGTAATCCAAGTCAAGAATAAGCTTGTCCTCAGTCGTTTTACCAACACTTGTCGCTGCAAGATACTGCGTAATTGGAAATTTCGCTAAGCCTTTTTCTTCATGTAGCTTTGCAAGTGCGATTGTCATGGCGACGAAAGCACCTGTAATCGATGCAGTTCTTGTCCCACCGTCAGCTTGGATCACATCACAGTCCACCCAAATTGTTCGTTCACCAATTACATCTAGGTCGACAACAGTGCGCATAGCTCGTCCAATCAGTCGTTGGATTTCCATAGTCCGACCGCCTAACTTACCACGTGTCGCTTCACGCTGCGTACGCTGCCCTGTAGCACGCGGTAACATGGAATACTCTGCCGTAACCCATCCTTTTCCACTACCTCGTAGGAAGTGCGGTACACGGTTTTCAATCGAAGCTGTACAAATTACTTTTGTGTTTCCAACGGTGATAAGCACCGAACCTTCTGGATGAATTAAATAGTCTTTTTCAATCGTTACCGGTCTAAGCTCTCCTGTTGCTCTTCCATCATATCTTGTCATTAAATAGCCTCCATAAATAATTAATCTTACCTCTATCATAACCTAATTTCATCAATACAAAAACCCGGACGTCCAAAATAGACATCCCGGGTTTTATGTTAATGTTAACTGTCGTACATCAGGATTTTCAATTCGTAACCAATCACTAACAATTGCTTGAAAAGTAGATTGTAAACCCGTCGTATAAAAAATTGGTTCAATATATTGTTTCGTTTCATTTACAAGAGAATTATCGTTTAATACACTCTCTATATCATGCACGGTTTCAACCGCAGATGAAATTACATTCACATTCGCTGGAAGACTCTTTTTAATATGTTCTTCAAGAAGTGGATAATGCGTACAACCTAAAATGGCTGTATCAAAATCATTTCCAGCTAAATCACTCAACGTTTGTTCAACGACAATGCTTGCATAATCAGTCTTGTATTGACCACTTTCTACCAGTGGAACAAATTCCGGACATGCAAGCGAAATAACCGTCGCTGTTGGGGATTGATGTGTAATTTCATTACGATATGCACCGCTCTTAATCGTTCCAGCCGTTCCTAGAACTGCAATTTTCTTCGTATCTGAAGTGGCCAACGCTGCACGTGCACCAGGCACAATAACGCCGATGACCGGAAAATCGAATAATTCGCGTACGTCATTTAACGCAACGGCTGTTGCTGTATTACAAGCTATCACAAGCATTTTAATGCCCATTCTTGAAAGTGCTGATGCCATTTCAATTGTAAACTGCCGAACTTCTTCAGCAGGACGCGGCCCATAAGGACAACGCTTATCATCTCCTATATAGATGATTGACTCATAAGGCAATTTAATTCGTAATTCTTTGACGACGGTCAGTCCGCCGACACCCGAATCGATAATTCCGATTGGTCCTTCCACTTTAATCCCTCAATCCCACTTCATCTCTTTGTGCAATTTTGTTAGCAGGTTAGAGAATTGTTTAACTTCATCTTCTTCAAAATTGGCTAACACCGAATTTAAATAATCACGCCGCTTATCAATGACCTCTTCAATCACACGTTTTCCTTCTTCAAGAAGATGGATTCTAACGACACGACGGTCTTTATCGTCACGTACTCGTTTTACAAGATTATTTTTCTCCATACGATCGACAAGATCAGTCGTCGTACTGAAGGCGAGATACATCTTATTCGACAAGTCACCAATTGTCATATCGCCGTGTTCAAACAGCCATTGTAGCGCAATGAATTGCGGTGGAGTAATTGTATAGTTTTTTAATATTTTTCTTCCGCTATGTTTAATGATTGCTGCAATATATCGAAGTTCTTTTTCCATATGGGCTACTTCTATTACATCATGCTTCTTTGATGTCTTCCGTTCCGCCAAAGCTAACCAACTCCCTGATAACAATTACTACTTCTATTGTCCCCTTTTTCTCCCGGTATGGCAACTCATTTTAACGCAAATGCAATTCACCAAGCCGTAATAACTCGATAATCGCTTGCGCTCTACCCGAAACCCCAAGCTTTTGAATCGTGTTGGAGATGTGATTTCGAACAGTCTTTTCGCTAATACCGAGCCGTCCTGCGATATCTTTTGTCGTGAAGTCATTGATGAGCAAATTGAAGATTTCTCGCTCTCTACCCGTTAGCAACGAGCGGTGTTTTGGTTCATCTGTCAAGACGCGCCCCTCCTATCCACTTTCACCTTAAAATATGTCAGTAAGGACAATGTCGTGACGGCTCTAACCCAGTTAACCGACAAAAAGCGACTTTTCTTTTTCACTCCAAGCAGTTCCTTTTCCAGTTTTACGATTAATCTGGACTAAAACACCTCTTCCCACAAAGACTATTTCACCGTTTTCATTTTTTGCCATGTAGTGAATATCTACAGAAGAATTATTAACTGCATTTGATTTAACGTAAATTTCTAGTTTTTCATTATATGTAATTGGTTTTAAGTAATCGCACTGGACATCTGCTACTACCGGTATTTTCTCACCTTTTGGATCTAGCCATTCATCCATAAACCCAATACTTTTAAAGAATTCTATTCTCGCATACTCCATATATGAAATCGTTATGGCATTGTTCACGATCCCGTACATATCGATATCTGAAAAACGGACGGTTAGCGGTGCAAAAAAAATAAATTCCTCTTTCCATGTTTCAAAATCCTCTATATAATTCGCCTTCATATTAATATTCCTCATTTCTATGTATTGATCGTCATGTTTTCATAATAACAGATAATACACAAAAAAAACCTACTTCGCATTCGTTAGCGAAGTAGGTTTATAGAATTCTCTTAGTCGACCATATGATCGCTTCCGAAGAAGTTTTTGAACATTTGAACAGATGTTGCACGGTTCATCGCTGCGATTGAAGTAGTAAGCGGAATTCCTTTAGGACATGCAACCACACAGTTTTGTGAGTTTCCACATTCTGCAATCCCACCATCAGTCATCAATGCTTCTAGTCGCTCATCTTTGTTCATAGCACCTGTTGGATGCGTATTGAATAGACGTACTTGAGAGATAAGTGCAGCTCCCATAAAGTTCGTTTGATCGTTCACGTTAGGACATGCTTCTAGACAAACACCACATGTCATACATTTTGAAAGTTCATAAGCCCATTGACGCTTGCGTTCAGGCATACGAGGTCCTTCACCAAGATCATACGTTCCATCGATTGGAACCCATGCTTTAATCTTTTTCAATGAATCAAACATCACGTTTCTATCAACGACAAGGTCGCGAACGACAGGGAATGTTTTCATCGGTTCAAGTCTAATGGGCTGTTCTAACTTATCAACTAAAGCAGTACACGATTGACGTGGACGACCGTTAATGACCATTGAACATGCACCACAAACTTCTTCTAGACATACCATTTCCCAGCTAACAGGCGTGGTTTTCTTGCCGTCAGCATTCACTGGGTTACGTTGAATTTCCATTAAACCGGAAATTACGTTCATATTGGGTCTGTAGTCAATTTCAAAGCTTTCCCAATAGGGTTTTGACTCAGCTGTATCTTGACGAAAAATCTCAAATTGAATTGTTTTTTGCGTCTCCTGCTCAGTACGTTCTTGAACTGCAGTATTTTGTTCGCTCATTATATGTCATTCTCCTTTCTAGGAAGTATAATCACGTTTACGCGGCGGGATTATGGATACGTCAATGTCTTCATAGTGAATAATTGGTGCTGACTCTCCATCAAATTTCGCCATCGTTGTTTTCATAAAGTTCTCGTCGTCACGTTCAGGGAAGTCCGGTTTATAGTGCGCACCGCGACTTTCATTACGTTGAAGTGCTCCGATAGTGATAACTCGTGCTAAGTATAACATATTCTTAAGTTGACGCGTAAAAGTTGCGCCTTGGTTTGACCATAGTTGAGTATCAGTCATATTGATATTTTCATATCTTTCAAGAAGCTCAACAATTTTTGCATCAGTTTCTTCCAGACGGTCATTATAACGAACGACTGTTACGTTGTTTGTCATCCACTCACCAAGTTCTTTATGAAGAAGGTAAGCGTTTTCCGTACCGTTCATTTTAAGGGTATCGTCCCACTTCTGTTGCTCATCTTTAATCGCCAAGTCGAATACCGATGAAGGAATTTCTTCAGCAGTTTTTTCAAGGCCTTTCATGTATTTCACGGCATTTGGTCCTGCAACCATTCCACCATAAATTGCGGATAGAAGTGAGTTAGCACCAAGACGGTTTGCACCATGTTGTGAATAATCACATTCTCCTGCTGCGAATAATCCAGGAATATTCGTCTGTTGATCATAGTCAACCCAAAGACCACCCATTGAATAGTGAACTGCCGGGAATATTTTCATCGGAACTTTACGTGGATCGTCACCAGTAAATTTCTCGTAGATTTCTATGATTCCACCAAGCTTAATGTCAAGCTCTTTTGGATCCTTATGTGAAAGATCTAGGTAAACCATGTTTTCACCATTAATACCGAGCTTTTGATTGACACAGACGTCGAAAATTTCACGTGTTGCAACATCACGCGGTACTAAGTTTCCGTATGCTGGATACTTTTCTTCCAAGAAATACCATGGTTTCCCATCTTTATATGTCCAAACTCGTCCACCTTCACCACGTGCAGATTCACTCATGAGACGAAGTTTGTCATCTCCAGGAATTGCTGTCGGATGAATTTGGATAAATTCTCCGTTTGCGTAATGTGCACCTTGTTGATAAACAATCGATGCTGCTGACCCTGTATTAATGACTGAGTTTGTTGATTTTCCGAAGATAATACCCGGTCCACCAGTAGCCATAATAACTGAATCACCTTTGAATGCTTCGATTTCCATCGTGTGCATATTCTGTGCTTTAATGCCTCGGCAAATGCCTTCGTCATCAAGAATTATACCAAGGAATTCCCAGTTTTCGTATTTTTGAACAAGTCCTTCAACTTCAAAACGTCGAACTTGTTCATCTAATGCGTATAAAAGTTGTTGTCCCGTTGTTGCACCAGCGAATGCTGTACGGTGATGTAATGTTCCTCCAAAACGTCTGAAATCCAAAAGCCCTTCTGGCGTACGGTTGAACATTACACCCATACGGTCCATTAAGTGAATAATTTCTGGAGCCGCGTCTGTCATTGCTTGTACAGGTGGTTGGTTCGCGAGAAAGTCTCCCCCGTATACAGTATCATCGAAATGGATTGCAGGTGAATCACCTTCCCCTTTCGTGTTAACTGCACCGTTAATGCCGCCCTGAGCACATACGGAGTGGGAACGTTTAACCGGAACAAGTGAAAACAGGTCAACCGCAACGCCTTCTTCAGCTGCTTTGATGGTTGCCATCAAGCCAGCAAGGCCGCCGCCGACAATAATCATTCTGCCTTTTGCCATTAATGTTTCACTCCTCAAAGTATAAATAATCTCATAAAATCCTTTTAGTTAAATCAATTTTAAGTAAATGCGAGTAAAGCTTGTACACCAATTACAGAAAGGATTATGAACACTCCAATTGTAATATAAGCCACGATTTTTTGTGCGCGCGGTGATTGTGTAATTCCCCAAGTAACTAGAAAACCCCATAGTCCGTTTGATAGATGGAATGTCGCTGCAATCACACCTGCAATATAAAATGCAAGCATAAATGGATTGTCTAAAATGTCAGCCATCATATTGAAGTCTACATCAGCGCCAAGTGCTTTTTGAATTCTAGTTTCCCAGATGTGCCATGCGATGAACACCACTAAGAATACACCAGTAACACGCTGCCAGAAGAACATCCAGTTACGGAATGTACCATACTTCTTGACGTTGCTTTTAAATGTAAATGATATGTAGACACCGTAAAACGCATGAAGCATCAATGGGATGTAGATAATGAACCATTCAAGAAAGAGCACAAATGGCAAATTCCCCATAAAATCTGATGCTGCGTTAAATGCATCAGGACCGCGTGTTGCAAAATGGTTAATAACCAAGTGTTGTACTAAAAAAAGTCCAACTGGAATAATTCCAAGCAACGAATGTAGACGACGAATGTAAAAATCCGATTCTCTTACCAAATCTTTTACCCTCCCTTATTACTGAGGACCTCAAGTACGTGTTCGACACCAAAAGTTCATGAAGAACCGTTGACCGAAACCCTCTTCATGTTACAATAATATGACATATCTATTGTACTCCTCTGTTTTGACGAGGTCAAGATGTCCTTAATTCTAACATTTCACTTTACTATCGAACTAGCATTTTTTTGGAAGGATTGTATGCAGAAAATGACAACAAATAATAGTGGTACGCCTACTCGATTCGGTTACGAGATTATACGAGACCATGTTTTGCCGAGTATCCTTGGTAAAAACGAAAGCGAAATACTCTATTGGGCTGGAAAAGAAGTCGCACGGAAATTTCCTATTTTCACCACCGACGAGATCCCAACATTTTTCATTGAAGCTGGATGGGGAACGTTAACGCTTGAAAAGCTTTCTAAAAATGAGGCGTTTTATAAACTCACAAATGATTCCTATTCATTGAAAATTCAAGAACGCACTTTTCATTTGGAGTCTGGCTTTATAGCCGAGCAATACCAGAAAGTAAATGGATTACTCACTGAATGTTTTGCCGAACAAAACCATAAAGGTGAATTTGTTAAATTTCACGTGAAATGGGACTTAAAAATGAAAATGTAATAAAATGGGGGAAGCTTCTCATTCAAGATGCTTCCCCCTTTTTAATTAGTATACTTTGGAAAGATCGAATCCTTCATGTAATACCGTTACCGCCTTTTCCATATCAGATCCTGGAATAACGACGGAAACTTTGATTTCCGATGTACTGACCATTTTTATAGGGACAGAAGCATTTCGAAGATTATCGAACATTTTGGCTGCAACCCCTGGATTCGAGACCATTCCGCTGCCGACAATCGATACTTTTGCTAATCCAACTTCGTAATCTGCTCTACGATAACCGAGTTCACTTTTATGCAATTCTAAAACATTTATCGCTTCTGCAAAGTCTTCATTTTTGATCGAAAAGGAAACAGATGGTTGTTCGCCTTCCATAATTGTTTGAACGATTATGTCAACGTTAATATGATGTTCAGCAAGTTTTGTAAAAACATTTGCTAGTGAGCCATTGTATGGAACATCGTACATCACCGTAATACGAACAATCTCTTTCTCAAAAGCGACACCACGTACAATCAGATTATTTTCCATTTCAATTTCCTCCCTAATAACAGTCCCTGAACCTTCCATATGTGCGGGTCGTACACGAAGCACTAAGTTATGATTTTTAGCAAATTCAATCGCTCTGGGATGAAGAACCCCTGCCCCTAAATTCGCAAGTTCAAGCATTTCATCATAGGATATTTCAACAAGCTTGCTGGCACTCTCAATCATTCGTGGATCTGTGGTAAAGACGCCTTCAACATCTGTATAAATGTCACAACAAGTTGCTTCGAGTGAAATTGCGATGGCAACTGCGCTTGTATCAGAACCTCCACGTCCAAGTGTCGTTAACTCATTTTGTTTATCAATTCCTTGAAACCCTGTTATGACAGCGACCCCACCACCCTCAAGTAGATTTAACACTTTTTCAGGGTTAACTTTTTCAATTCGCGCATTGCCGTGAACTGAATCGGTTTCTAGACCTGCTTGCCAACCTGTAAATGAATTCGCTGGAATACCTTTTGCTGTAATCGCCATTGCTAGTAGAGAAGCAGTCACTTGCTCCCCAGTTGATAGCAGCATATCAAGCTCTCTACGTGATGCCGTCGGGTTTAAACTGTTTGCCAATGCTACTAATGTATCCGTCGTTTTGCCCATCGCAGAAACGACCACAGCGACCTGTTTGCCTCGGCGAACTTCTTCGACAATCAATGCAGCTGCTCTTTCGATTCTTTCTTCGTTTGCGACCGATGTTCCACCAAATTTCATAACAATTCGTTCCAAAACTCCACCGTCTTTCTCCTGTACGCAAAACAGCCCTCATATGTATATGAGAGCTGATCCGATTTGAGATTCGCTAAAAAAGCGTCTCCTTCGGGATAGCTCTCCAGGTAATATTCCTGACAAATCTCCGTTTCTTCAACGAAAATCCAGTAGGTAATTGCTAACAGACAATTACACACTTCGGCAAATACACCTTTCAATTCCAGTCATTAGGCTGTCACCTTCATGGAATATACTCTTTGCATTCGCACCTCTATCCTCACTAAGAGGGGTTATTCTTTTTTGGTTGAATAAACTTCAACTAGTGAAAAAAATTCAGTGCATTCACTTTATCACACTATTTTTCACTTTGCAAATTTTTCTTGAAAATGGGTTTCAATCGATTCAGCCAACTTCTGCGGGATTCCCGCTTTTTGAAGCTCTGAAGATGATGCTTCTCGAATTTTTTTTACTGAACCAAAATGTGTGAGCAATTGCGTTTTTCTCTTTGGACCCACACCAGGAATGTCATCGAGTGCAGAAGTAATTGAATTTGCACCTCTTCGTTGTCTGTGAAAAGTAATCGCAAAACGATGCACTTCATCTTGAATACGTTGCAACAGATAAAAGGCTTCGCTGTTACTTTTCAACGGAATTTTCTCGATTGGATTCCCATAGAGCAGTTGAGATGTTTGGTGTTTATCATCCTTTGCAAGACCTGCAATTGGAATTGACAACCCCAGTTCATCTTCAATCACACTACGCGCAACTTCCATATGTCCTTTTCCACCATCAATGACGATTAAATCTGGTAATGGTAATCCTTCTTTCAATACACGAATATAACGACGACGAACAACTTCACGCATGGCACCATAATCATCATGCATAGCTGCCGTTTTCGTTTTATATTTACGATAATCTTTTCGATTAGGTTTTCCGTCAACAAACGACACCATTGCAGAAACTGGATCTGCTCCGTACGTATGCGAATTGTCAAAAGCTTCTATACGAAATGGCACCGCGATATTCATCGCTTCTCCAAGTGCTTCACATGCGCCAATTGTTCGAGATTCCTGACGTTCTATCAATTGAAACTTTTCCGACAAGGAAATCTTCGCGTTTTTGCTGGCAAGGTCTACCAGACTTTTCTTTTTTCCTCTTTGCGGGATATATACATTTACTCCCAGTAATTGATGAACGATTTGAGCATCAACTGTTGAAGGGAGTAAAACTTCTTTTGGTTTTATATGATTCGACTTGGCATAAAATTGACCAATAAATGTCAGCATTTCCTGATCTGGATCTTGATAAAGCGGAAAAATAGAAACATCGCGTTCTATTAACTTCCCTTGCCGCACAAAAAACACTTGGACACACATCCATCCATTGTCTACCGCATAGCCAAAAATATCTCGATCCGTAAAATCATTCATGGTCATCGTTTGTTTTTCCATAACCATTTCAATGTTTGTAATTTGATCTCGAAATTCTTTCGCACGTTCAAATTCAAGTGCTTCTGCAGCTGCAGTCATTTTTCCAGTTAATTCTTTTTTCACTTCTTTATATCCACCGTTTAAAAAACGGGTTATATTCAAAATCATATCTTTATAAGCGTCATCTTCAACTTCGTTAATACAAGGTGCAAGACATTGTCCTAGATGGTAGTACAAACATGCACGGTTAGGTAAAACTTCACATTTTCGATATGGATAAATTCGATCCAGAAGTTTTTTCGTTTCAGTGGCTGCGAAAGCATTTGGATAGGGTCCAAAGTACTTTCCTTTATCTTTTTTAACAGTCCTTGTGATAATTAATTTCGGATGTTTTTCAGACGTTATTTTTAAGTATGGATAAGATTTATCATCTTTTAACATAATGTTGTATTTAGGGTCATATTGCTTGATTAAATTTAGTTCCAGGATGAGCGCTTCTATATCTGATGTCGTAATAATTGTCTCAAAATCAACAATTTCAGCCACCAGTCGCTGTGTTTTTCCGTCGTGACTACCTGTAAAGTAACTACGGACACGTTGTTTTAGCACTTTTGCTTTTCCAACGTAAATAACCGTGCCTTGTCGATCCTTCATTAAATAACAACCAGGATGATCAGGCAAGATGGCCAGTTTTTCTTTTATATAGTCATTCATTCTAATTTCACCTACTAAAAAACTGGGAACCTATAGAGGAACCCAGTTTTGAATACTTGTTACGCGTGTTTTTCGATCAGTTGAGCAAGGGCTTCTTTTGGTTGGAAACCAACAACTTTGTCAACCATTTCTCCGTCTTTGAATAGAAGAAGTGTTGGAATTGACATGATGCCGTATTTGCTTGCCGTTCCTTGGTTTTCATCTACGTCTACTTTAACAATTTTTGCTTTACCTTCAATTTCTCCATCAAGTTCCTCAAGAACTGGAGCAATCATTTTACATGGTCCACACCAAGGTGCCCAGAAATCTACAAGTACTACGCCTTCTTCAATGTTTTGTGCGAAATCATTATCGCTTGCATTAATAATAGCCATTTAAAAAACTCCTCCTTTTATCTACAACTTCACACTAATTGTAACACGCGCTAAAATTAGACTCGAAAGATATGCCTGTGATTGTAAATTTGTACTATATATAATAATAATCGGGTATGTTCTATAAATTTCGCTTCGGCGCTTGTGGATGCCTCCCGCAATAAGCCTGATAGAAGACCACTATCAGTCTTATTGCTCCGGCCACCACTTGTAAGGCGCCTACGCTGGTGATTTCATGGTAGATTGTTGACGTTTCTTAAGAGTGAAAGAACTACTGTTTTTAAATATAATTTCTCTCAAGATTTTCAGATCAAAGATTATATATGGATTTCCACATTTGAAAGATGGTACTTCTTTATTTACTTATTATAGTGAAATGAGTTGATTGGAGTGGAGGGCGGCGACCATACGCGTCAACTT
>NZ_JBYHFO010000021.1:0-50267 GCF_057669865.1 Sporosarcina sp. Y1009
GAACAGAACCTTAAGTTGACGCGTATGAGGGCGGCGACTCCCGTGGGACTAGCGGGACAGGGGGGGAGAAAGAAGTTCATTTCTCCTTTGATGACACCCCCCCAGGGAGCGAAGCGACTGAGGAGGCAGGAAAGATTGAACTGTATCTTTCCGCACTTCTCGCCCGCCCCACAGGAAAGCGTCCGCCCGGAACGGAAATCAACGGATCACATATAAGAACGAATTTTAAATTTAAAACTTTTCCAACAACCTTGAAGAATAGGAGGGATGCATATGAGTAGGGGCATGAAAACAAAATTGAGCGGGATTCAAAAAGTCGCTGTACTTCTCGTTGGGATGGGGCCTGAAGTTTCTGTAGAAATATATAAACAACTATCCGAAGCAGAAATAGACCGAGTCACCATGGAAATCTCCAATGTTCGACAATTGAAAAAGAGTGAAACCGAAAGAGTCCTCAATGAGTTTTACGGAATGATCCTTGGACAAGATTATATGAGTGAGGGCGGATTAGATTATGCGACCGAAGTGTTAGAGAAAGCGTTAGGAAAAGAAAAAGCTATGGAGACAATTGGACGGTTAACAAGCAAACTGCAAGTAAAACCATTCAATTTCGCCAGAAAAGCTGACCCAAATCAAATCTTAAACATATTACAACAAGAACATGCACAAACAATCGCTTTAGTCCTGACTCATTTAGAACCAAGTCAATCATCTAAAATACTCTCTCAACTTCCTCCACAAAAACAGGCGGAAGTCGTCCAAAGGATTGCCCAAATGGAAAGCACTTCACCTGAAGTCATACACCAAGTTGAACAAATCATTGAACGAAAGCTATCTGTGGCAGGGACCGGTGAATATTCTTCAATGGGTGGCGTAGAAACGATTGTCAACGTGTTAAACAAAGTTGACCGTGGAACAGAAAAGTCAATCCTCTCGAGCCTAGCAATCGAAGCACCAGAGCTAGTTGAAGAGATTAAGAAGCGTATGTTTGTATTTGAAGATATTGTCAAACTGGATGTACGTTCAGTTCAACGCGTTATTCGTGAAATTAGCGATTTAGATTTATCATATGCCTTAAAAGTGGCAAGTGACGATGTGAAAAATAGCATCTACCAAAATATGTCCGCAAGAAGATCTGAAATGATTCAAGAGGAAATTGAAATGATGGGACCTATGAAATTAAAAGACGTCGAAGATGCGCAGACGAGTATTGTTGCGCTAATTCGTAGTTTGGAGGAAAGTGGAGAAATTATCATCTCCCGAGGTAAAGGTGATGAAGTTCTTGTCTAATATTATTCGTGCCGATCAACTCTCACATATCCCTAAAAAAATTATTCATACGAAAAAAATTGAGCAAAGACAGTTAGACATCAATGCTTCTGAAATTGATCATACACAAAAAAAACAGACCTTAATTGAAGAAGTCGAGATACTTGAAAAGCAGGTTGAGCAACTACAGCAACAACTAGCCACAGATCAAGAAAACGCGCAAACAGAACTAGAGAACTGGATTGAAAAAAAGAAAACCGAAGCAAATCAGGATGCCGAAAGATTGGCGAAAGAGGCTTCTCTACAAGGTTTTCAAAATGGGTTTGACCAAGGTGCCCTAGAAGCGGAAGAAGCGTTTCAAAAACAACGACTTGAAATGCAAGCGTTATTGGAACTTGCCTATGAAGAAAAAGAAAAAGTTATCCAACAATCTGAACCGTTTTTATTAGCGCTCAGCGTTAAAATCGCCGGAAAAGTAATTAAGGGCGAACTTAAACAAGATAATGACCAGTTGCTTAATATTGTTAAACAAGCGTTAAAAAATATCGAAGAGTCCGAAGATCTTGTCATGCAAGTTTCGCCTGATGACTACTCTATTGTCTTACCCTTTTTGGATGAGCTTCAAACCTACGTCAGAGATGATTCAGAATTGCGATTAATTCCAATTGCGAATTTGAAAAAGGGTGGTTGCATGATTCTAACGGCTAACGGCTCTTATGATGTCACAGTAGATGGGCAACTACAGGAAATCAAAAAACAGCTCCTTACCTACAGCGAGGAGAGAGCAGATTGATCGAGTTAAAAAAAGATGAGTATCTCGAATTATTAGATGAAATTGAACCCATAAAAAAACACGGAAAAGTGGTTCAAGTAATCGGCTTAACGATTGAGTCACAAGGGCCCAATGCAAAAATCGGAGAACTCTGTCTATTATATCCAAATCAATTTGAACCACCGATTGAAGCTGAAGTTGTCGGTTTTAAAGAAAACAAAATTTTACTTATGCCTTTAAGTGATGTGTCTCAAATTGGCCCAGGTTGCTTAGTTGTTGCAACAGGTTATCCGCTTCAAATCCGAGTGGGGCCTTCGATTTTGGGAAAAATCCTCGATGGTACTGGTAAACCATTAGATGACAGCATGTTACCAAAAGGATTGAAAAGATATTCCACGAACAACAAGCCGCCGAATCCATTGCAAAGACCGAGAATTGTCCAACCAATAGAGGTAGGCGTCCGTGCAATTGACGGCTTATTAACGGTAGGACAAGGGCAAAGGATTGGCGTTTTTGCAGGAAGTGGAGTTGGAAAAAGTACTTTAATGGGGATGATCGCGCGAAATACCGAAGCTGATATCAACGTAATCGCGCTAATCGGTGAACGGGGCAGGGAAATTCGGGATTTTATCGAGCGTGATTTAGGTCCGGAAGGTTTACAAAAATCTGTTGTCGTTGCTGCAACATCTGATCAAACACCGCTACAACGCATAAAAGGCGCTTTGACAGCAACTGCAATCGCTGAATATTTCCGTGACCAAGGCAAAAATGTCATGCTCATGATGGACTCAGTGACACGTTTTGCAATGGCACAGCGTGAAGTCGGCCTTGCGGTTGGAGAGCCCCCTACAAGTAAAGGGTATACACCAAGTGTTTTCGCGATGTTACCGAAGCTACTCGAACGCTCCGGAACATCAAGTAAAGGATCCATTACAGCTTTTTACACGGTACTAGTCGACGGCGACGACATGAACGAACCGATTGCTGATGCTGTGCGTGGAATACTTGATGGACATATTGTATTGGACCGTAAAATTGCCCAAAAAGGTCAATTCCCTGCGATCAATATAATGACGAGTGTTAGCCGTGTTATGCATGATGTCGTTTCACCAGAACACCAGAAAGCAGCTGTGGAATTCAAACGATTATTAGCTGCTTATGAAACTTCCGAAGACCTGATAAACATTGGTGCGTATAAAAGTGGCGCAAACAAAGAAATAGACGACGCAATTCGTGCCTATCCAATGATTAAAGAGTATTTAAAACAAGAAATAAATGAAAAAACCAAAATGGAAGAAAGCATTGAACGGCTATCAACACAGTTTGGGGGAACATAAAACGTGACGAAATTCGACTTTCGATTTCAACAAATCTTAGATTTAAAAGACAATGAGAAAGACTTTGCACAAGTTCAAATGGCAGACGCGGTCAAACGCCATGAAGAAGGATACCTCAAAAGAGAAACGATACTTGAAAAAATTTCAAACGTTGAACAAATCATAACGAAAAAGCAACAAGAAGGCGTAAATATTTCGGAATTAAGAGAACTCGAAAACTATATTGAGCAACTGCAAACACAATTGATTTTTTCCCAACACGAACTTGAACAATTGCAACGAAATGTGACAAAAACACAAAGTCACTTACAACTTAAATCGCAAGAACAAAAAGTGTGGGACAATCTTAAAGAACAAAAACGAGACCAGCATATCGAGGAAAACAAAATAATCGAACAGAACTTTTTCGATGAACTAGCCAGTACTAGGTTTTACCGTCTTACTAAAACGAGATTAGCGGAAAGAGGGTGAGTCCCATTGACGCATTAAGTTTAGCTTTCCAGCCACAAGCGGTTCAACCAACAAGAACAACCCAGTCGATAAAGACAGACGGCGAATCCATAAATTTTGCTGCGTTATTTAGTTCAATCACCCTTGAAGGTCAAGTGGTAAATGAAGTACCAAACGAAGAACAGCTGCAAGAACAATTAAAAGAAATTGAAGAAGTATTACATAACTTACAAGAACTACCACACCAAACATTGACTGTAGAAGATGAAGAAATCGTTTATGGAATGTTGCAGATGTATACGACGCAAAACGTGGATGTAGAAGAAATAGAAGTTGGTTTACCTAAACAACGACCAGATACTTTTAATCATGAAAAAATGACTAGCATTTTGAACTGGCAAAATGAAGGGCTTCCAAAGTTAATGCCAACACCAATCGTTATCGACGATCCTCCTGCGCCAGTAATGCAGGGAGAAGATGGTGAGCAAACGAAACTAGAATTAGTCATTACAAAAATGATTGCAGATCTTGAAGGCGTTAAAAAATTGTTAGCTGAAGGGAAATCATTATCAGTACAGCAAACAACGCGTATCGAGCAACTGCTTCAACAACTCACAAGCCTCACACAGGATACAAAAAGTCCAGTACAAGTTACGCAAACGCCTGTGTATCATGAACAGGAAACTAGTCTGGTGATCAAACAGACCACGGTGAATACGGTAACTCCTACAACACAAACAGTAGGCGCCCAAACTGATGAAAATACGAATCAGACCCAGTTATTCACTTTAAATAATGCACAAAACGCATCAAAGATAGTTCAAACACCGGTCCAACAAGTACCAACTGAACCTACACAAACAATTCGAATGTCACATCTAATCGAGGAGTTAGGAAACGTGTTTCGAGGCTCGTTTAAACTCACCGGAAATCCAGAAGCAACTCAAATCCGAGTCAATATCACACCAGATCATCTCGGACACTTAGACATTCGCTTCACAGAGATTAATGGGAAAATCACAGCACAAATTTTCACCAGTACAATCATCGCAAAAGAAGTATTAGACCTACAAATGCATCAGTTAAGACAATCAATTGTACAACAAGGTGTTCAACTCGAGAAAATTGACATAGCACATCAAAATTCACCGTCATTTGAACAACAAGCCGAACGTCGTTTTTCTGAGCAGCAACAAGAAAAGCAGCAGGTCAACAAAAATGAATTAGAGCGAAAAGATGAAGAAAAAGAATTTCAGCACAAACAAGTAGAATCGTCGATGAATGTGGATTACACCGTTTAGGAAAGAAAGGGGAGTCTTCATGCAAGTTAATCATAATGCACCTACTAGCACATACGGAGAAAATCCAAACAAGCCAGTGGCACAGAATAACACACTTGGCCAAGATGCATTTTTAAGAATTCTCGTCACACAGATGAAACACCAAAATCCATTAGAACCTCAAAAAGATACAGAATTTATTGGCCAAATGGCGCAATTTAGTAGCCTAGAACAACTAACAAATTTAAATAAAACAATGAACCAATTTGTGGGATTAGAACAGCAACATCCTTTAACTGAACAAGCACATTTACTGGGCAACAAAGTCTATTGGAAACAAGAGGTTGAAGGAAATGAGTTGTCGGGAGAAGGCATTGTAAAGGCGATATTTATCAAAGATGGTGTGTTAACAGCAGAACTTGATACAGATGGTTTGAAGATTCCACTCGCTTTTATTGAACGTATTGAAAAGCAGTTATAAAAAATAGGAACTAGAGATTGCCCGTTAAGCGGCGATACTCGAAAGGGGAAAAATTATGTTACGCTCACTGTATGCAGGAGTTTCAGGTATGAAGGGCTTTCAAACAAAGCTAGATGTCATTGGAAATAACATTGCGAACGTCAATACCATTGGCTATAAGAAAAGTACCATTAACTTTCAAGATTTATTAAGTCAAAACCTCTCAGGCAGCGGTGTAAATCCAACTCAAGTCGGTTTGGGTTCGACCATTTCTTCAATCACGACACAACATACGCCAGGATCTTCGATGACAACTGGTGTAGGCACTGATCTAACAATTATGGGGAACGGATTTTTTGTTGTTCAATCCCCGGACGCAGGTCTTGGTGAAGGCGAATACTTAACACGAGCTGGAAATTTTGTCGTTGACCGTGATGGGTTTTTAGTCAATTCACAAGGCTATAACGTATTGGATAGTAATGGTGAGAAAATAATGATCGACCCAGAAGTTTATGATTCGTTTTCAATTAACCAATCCGGCGAAATCATGGGGAAACGTTCGGATACTGGTGTTGAAGAACTCGTTTTAGCTGATGACGTGACCATTGGTATTGCATCACCTCCGAATCCAGCAGGACTGCGTAAGTTCGGCGGATCGCTCTATGAAATGACGACAAATGCTGATCCAACTGGAACTGTAACAATTGGTACAGTCGCTGGCATGAATACTGATATCGCTTCAGGTCAATTGGAAATGTCGAATGTTGATTTGACGGAAGAATTCACGGAAATGATTATTGCACAACGTGGTTTCCAAGCAAATTCTCGTACAATTACAACTTCTGACGAAATCTTACAAGAAGTAGTCAACTTAAAACGATAATGTAGGGAGGCAAGGATAGAGGGAATAAGCCCTCTATCCGCTTTACTATGATTAAATTAACGCGGTTGAATCAAACAACTTTTATATTAAATGCAATCTATATTGAAAGAATCGAATCGACACCAGATACTGTGATCACGCTGGTTTCAGGGAAGAAAACACATGTATTGGAGACAGTCGAAGATGTTATGGAAAAAGTAACCGCTTATTACCAAAAAATAACGATTTTACCTACAAATCAAAAGCAAAACGATAAACGGTATTGATTGAGAGGGTACAACTATGGAAGATTACTTATCACCTGAATATATTGAGACCATTCTTTCATCTATCAGTAAAAAAGGAACTGAACAAGACATGCGCGATAGAAATGTTCAAAACTATGATTTTAGAAAGGCGTTCCGCTTTTCGCATGATCAAATTCGAACATTAAATCGAATTCATGAAAACTTTGCCAGACTATTAACTTCCTA
Source organism: Sporosarcina sp. Y1009 (assembly GCF_057669865.1). Lineage (NCBI taxonomy): Bacteria > Bacillati > Bacillota > Bacilli > Caryophanales > Caryophanaceae > Sporosarcina > Sporosarcina sp. Y1009. The sequence goes on from NZ_JBYHFO010000021.1 coordinate 6,925, forward strand.
TTTTTCAACACAACTTCGCACGGTCGTAGACATTCATGTCTTTTCCGTTGAAGAATTTACTTATGAAGACTTCATCGGTAATGTGCGCAATCATTCACTTTTAGGCGTTTTTAAAGCAGAACCATTACAAGGCAGCATGGTCATGGAGTTTTCACCGGATATCGCTTCGGTTATGTTTGACAGAATGCTTGGCGGACAGGGAAACGTATCAGATAACGATAATAACTTGACTGAGATTGAAATAAGTGTGATTCAAAGGGTGTTTATCAAAGCACTGGAATGTTTCCAAGAAGCATGGTCGTCTGTCGTGAAGATGACACCAGAGCTAACTGAAATCGAAGTAAATCCACAATTTTTGACAACTTCATCGCCAAATGAGACCGTCGCTTTGGTTTCATTGCAAGTGAAAATTGGTGATGTTGACGGAACAATTATCATTTGTTTACCCTATGTCGGATTAGAGAAAGTCTTACCCAAATTATCCGCTAGACACTGGTTAGCAACCCAAAAGAAAACGATTGAAAAGCATGAAATGGAAGCATTAACGAAAAATGTTCAAGGTACCAAACTAGATGTAAAAGCAATTCTTGGAAGATCAACAATTCAAATTGGCGAACTCCTAAAAATTCAAAATGGAGATGTCATTCGCTTGAATGCATCTTACGAAGATCCTGTCACCGTATTGGTAGATGAAAAACAAAAGTTCTTTGCCCAACCAGGGATTTCGAAAGGGAAAATGGCTGTGCAAATTACTGACGTTCATGAAGAAGGTGATGAATTCAATGACATTTGACAAATTATCATCAGAAGAAGTTAACGGGTTATTAGGACAAAGTGGTACGGAGGGAAATACAATGTCTACGGATTCACTATCAAAAGCAGAAATTGAAGTCGCAATAGAGTTATTTAATGTTTCTCTTGGAAGTTCTTCTACCGCTCTATCTACATTATTTTCTGAGACGGTTTTCATGAAGAACCTGCAACTTCAAGTCGTACAAAAAGCAAATTTGTTTTCGACATTAGAATCATCGTTTTTCGTTGTTTTAGGCGAATACACGGGCGGATTTAATGGGGTTCAGATTTTAACTATAAATGATCAAGATGTGCAAAAAATTAGCAATATGGTGGAAAAAACTAGCGATTCAAATGAAACGGATAGCCAATTGCAAGCCGTGCAAAAAACGATCGAGCAAATGTTTACCGCAGTATCGCAGTCGATGACAACCTTATTAGAACAAGAAGTTTCCTATTCATTATCAGGGATAGATCGAGTTGAACAGATGGCGGCATTTTCTGTTGATAATTTCATTCAAGGCGATGCGCTTGTCGAAGCTAGTTTTCAACTCAAAATTGGCGAACAAGACCTAACAGTTCACCTTTGCTTACCGATCCAACTAATGAAACAAATCATAGAACGCGTAAATGATTCAATCGGGGTGACAGAACCTTTGGCAAAAGAACCTAGTGAACAAGTAAGTGAACCAGTCATAAGTGAACCGGCACAACCATCGAACCAAGAGGCGAATACCAACATCCAACCGGTTCAATTTTCTAGTTTTGATGAGACAGCTGCCACACAGGTGGAACCAAACAACTTAGATATGCTGATGGATATTCCGCTACAAGTGACAGTTGAATTGGGCCGTACAAAAAGAATGGTAAAAGAAATTCTTGAAGTTTCTCAAGGCTCAATCATCGAACTCGATAAATTAGCAGGGGAACCAGTCGATATACTGATCAATAACAAGTTAATCGCAGTGGGAGAAGTCGTCGTCATTGATGAAAATTTTGGTGTACGCGTCACGGATATTTTAAGTACAGCCGAGCGTATATCAAAACTACGCTAATCCCCCAAGGTAAGGAGTACATCAATGATTCAGAAATTAACTAAATGTGTTGGCATCACATTGCTTTTAATCTTTATGACAGGATTCCCCATTTTCGTTAATGCTGCTGAACCCAATGTAAACGACTGGATCAACAACGAAGGAACTAACATCCAACAAGAGGAACCAGAAAAAGATGAAAGCAATGAAACAAACACAAATACGAGTATGGTTTCCGTTATCGGAAAACTAATTTTCTATACAATCCTAATAATTGTCTTAATCTATGCTTTGATAAAGTTCCTAGCACTCAGACAAAAAAACCTCCAACCCAATCAAGCGATAAAGCTAATGGGGGGCACACAGCTGGGGAATAACAAATCTCTTCAACTTGTAAAAGTCGGCGATCAGCTTTTATTACTCGGTGTCGGCGATCAAATTACATTGCTAAAGGAAATTTCAAAAGAAGATGAAATCAAAAATATTGAAGAAAACTTAGCAACAACTAGTCAGACAAACACAATAGCAAGCTATTTAAAAGCCAAAGTAAATGATCGAAACACAAAGAATCGACCAGACAGCTTTGATAATATATTCAGCCAGAGCCTCGATAAGATAAAAGGTAAGCAAGATAAATTCGATCAAGACCTGCAGGGTAAAGATGATAAAGAAGGTCGCTTATAATGAGAGACTTTCTATTACTAGTAGCGATTCCAGGCATTAATTTTGGAACTGAATCTCCACAAGACGTGTCTGTCACGCTTCAACTATTACTATTGTTAACAATCTTGTCGTTAGCACCAGGTATTTTAATCATGCTGACGAGCTTTACCCGAATCATTATTGTTTTGTCTTTTGTTCGAACAGGGTTAGGAACACAATCGATGCCGCCGAACCAAGTGTTGGTCGGCCTTGCTCTATTTCTTACGTTTTTTATCATGGCACCTGTATTTACGGATATTAACGAAACCGCGTTGCAACCATATCTAGCAGGAGATGTCTCACAAGAAGAGGCGTTTGATACAGCCGTTGTTCCCATTAAAGAGTTTATGTCTAAGCATACGCGGGAGAAAGATTTAGCTTTGTTTTTTAAATACAGCGGCTTAGACAAACCCGAAAGCCTTGAAGAAGTACCATTAACCGCGCTCATTCCTGCATTTGCAATTAGCGAATTAAAAACCGCATTTCAAATTGGTTTTGTGATTTTCATTCCATTTCTAATTATTGATATGGTTGTCGCGAGTACGCTAATGTCAATGGGAATGATGATGTTACCACCAGTCATGATTTCATTGCCATTTAAGATCTTATTATTCGTCCTTGTAGATGGATGGTATTTGATCGTCGATTCATTGATGGCCAGCTTTTAGCTAGAAAATTTAGGCACAAACAAGTCGCGGCCTGTTTGAAGGAAAGAAAGGGAGATTTCAATGACGCCAGATATGGTTATTAAACTAGCGGAACAATCGATATATACGGTCATCCTCATTGCCGCCCCGATGCTATTAGTTGCACTGGGTGTCGGATTACTTGTCAGTATTTTTCAAGCGATGACGCAAATTCAAGAGCAGACGCTGGCGTTTATTCCAAAAATACTAGCCGTGTTCATTGCACTTGTATTTTTCGGTCCGTGGATGCTCACCACCTTAATGGATTACACGGAAAACTTATTTCAACAACTCCCGCGACTAATTGGATAGTGAATATATGATAAATATCATTTATGAGACCTTACCGTATTTTTTATTAGTATTCATTCGCATAACGAGTTTTTTCCTAATTGCACCGATTTTTTCCATGCGTGGTGTGCCAAACCAGTTTAAAATTGGGCTGGGCTTTTTTATAGCGTTAGTTACGGTTATTAATATGCCAATTGATGCGCAGCTTCCATTGGATTCTACTTATTTGTTTTTAATCGCCAAGGAATTTGGTGTAGGCATATCACTCGGGTTTACTGCAGCCTTACTTTTATATTCAGTTCAAATTGCTGGTGCATTCATTGATTTCCAAATGGGCTTTGCGATGGCCAACGTAATGGACCCCCAAACAGGATCACAAGTTCCAATCATCGGCCATTTTAAATATATGATGGCGTTACTGTTCTTACTTACAGTAAATGCTCATCATTTAATGCTAGACGGTGTCATACATAGTATACAATTATTTCCAGTTGAAACGACGATGATTTCGGTTGAAGCTGAACAGCTTGCCTTGTTTATGACCAAATTGTTTGTTGAAATGTTTTTAATTGCTTTACAAATTGCGATTCCAATCGTCGGATCCTTATTACTCATCGATATCGCGCTCGGTATTTTAGCGAAAACAGTACCGCAGCTCAATGTATTTGTTGTGGGGCTCCCGATTAAGATTTCAGTCGGCTTCATCTTATTATTATTGACATTGCCGATTTACTTTTACCTATTGCAGATTCTATTTGAAAAAATAATGACAAGTATGTCGCAGCTCATCCGGTTAATAGGGGGGATATAGATGGTGAAAAGATATCCACTCGATTTACAATTTTTCGCAGGTGAGAAGACTGAAAAAGCGACACCGCAGAAACGACAAGAGTCGAAACGTAAGGGCCAAGTAGCAAAAAGTGCTGAAATACCTTCCGCTTTAATTATGCTTGGTGGGATTTTAATGCTCTACTTTATCGGCGGTTACCTACTTGATCAGCTTCAAACGATTTACAGAGTGAATTTTACACAATACATCAGTTGGGAGATTACCCCCGATAGCATCAGAACCTTATTGGAAGAGATGTCGTTTAATGCTGCCAAAATTATGGCACCAATCATGTTAATCGGACTGGTTTTTGGCATTCTCGGCAATTACGTTCAAATTGGTTTCTTATTCACGCCTGAACCTTTAAAGCCGCAGCTCGAACGCTTAGATCCAATCAAAGGCGCAAAAAGAATATTTTCAGTCCGTGCACTAGTAGAACTGGCAAAATCCTTACTGAAAATCGGCATCATTTCCACTGCAGCATTTACTGTTTTGTGGAGCGGAAAAGAAGAATTGTTTTTACTATCACAGAAAAGTATACCGCATGCGATCTCTTATATAGGATCACTCATTTTCAAAATGGGGTTAGTTGCTTCACTCATTTTATTATTCTTAGCAGTCTTGGATTATATGTATCAGAAATATGAGTTTGAAAAAGGCATTCGTATGTCAAAACAAGACATTAAAGATGAATTTAAGAAAGCCGAAGGAGACCCTTTGATCAAATCGAAAATAAAAGATCGACAAAGGCAAATGAGCATGAACCGTATGATTCAAGATTTACCAAACGCGGATGTTCTCATAACGAACCCCACACATTACGCCATTGCGATTCAATACGACGCGGAAACAATGGAAGCGCCGATGGTTATCGCGATGGGAAAAGGTCATCTCGCTTTGAAAATTAAAGAAAAAGCGAGAGAACTAGAAATCATTACAATGGAAAACAAACCTTTAGCCCGTGCACTCTATCAACAAGTTGAAGTAGGCGACACTGTGCCTGAAGATTTATTTGTAGCGGTCGCAGAGGTTTTAGCATATATTTACAGATTAAAAGGAAAAATCAACTGAAATGAGGAAGGGGAAACACCTTGAAAATTAGAGATTATGCTATTTTATCATCCGTAATAATGGTTGTAGCCATGATGGTTGTTCCTCTTCCACCACTGTTATTAGATATCTTGATTATGATAAATCTCAGTATTGCATTAACCATTATTCTGGTCGCAATGAATACGAAAGAAGCCTTGGAATTTTCAATATTTCCTACACTCTTATTACTGACAACCTTATTCAGACTCGGTTTAAACGTATCAACAACTAGATCGATTCTTACAAATCAAACGGGTGGACAAGTCATCGAAACTTTTGGCTCATTTGTTGTCGGCGGTAGTGCCATTATCGGTTTTCTGGTGTTCTTAATCCTTGTTATCATTCAATTCTTGGTCATTACGAAAGGATCTGAACGAGTTGCAGAGGTAGCTGCTCGGTTTACACTCGATTCAATGCCGGGGAAACAAATGAGTATTGACGCTGACTTAGGCGCAGGCATGATTTCCGATCAAGAAGCGAAAGTACGCCGGGAAAAAGTCAGCCAAGAAGCTGATTTCTACGGCGCAATGGACGGTGCCAGTAAGTTTGTTAAAGGAGACGCCATTGCCGGGATTATTATTACCATCATTAATATTATCGGTGGTTTACTCATCGGGGTCATTGTTCACGGACTACCTGTCGGGGAAGCTGCAAGATTGTTTACGCTATTATCAATTGGTGACGGCTTAGTCAGTCAAATTCCAGCGCTACTTATCTCAACTGCAACGGGAATTGTGGTCACCAGAGCTGCTTCTCAAGGCAACTTAGGGTCAGATATCACGAGGCAACTCTTCGCGTATCCCAAAATGCTTTATGTAGTTGCGGTAACACTTGCTTTGTTTGGTTTCTTTACCCCCATCAATCCTTTATTGGTGCTACCGATTGCGGCACTTGTTGCTTACGGCGGCTTTTCTATGCAACGCGCACTTGACACCGAGGAACAAACCGAAAAGCAAATTTCCAAAGAAGGACAAGAGAAGGAAGTCGCGAAAAGTCCAGAAAGTGTCATCGATCTATTACATGTGGATGCGATTGAATTTGAATTTGGCTATGGGTTAATTCCCATTGCGGACAAAAATCAAGGCGGCGATTTGCTAGACCGTGTCATCATGATTCGAAGACAATGCGCGGTGGACTTAGGAATTGTCGTTCCAGTGATCAGAATCCGTGACAATATTCAACTATCACCCAATCAATATGTTATCAAAATAAAAGGCAATCGCGTGGCAGCTGGTGAGATTATGCTTAATCATTATTTAGCAATGAGTCCAGGCGTTGATGATGAAAGTATTGAAGGCATCGCCACGATTGAACCGGCATTTGGAATGCCAGCATTATGGGTGAACGAGGATACGAAAGAGGACGCGGAAATGGCTGGTTATGCCATTATCGATCCACCTTCTGTTGTGTCCACACATTTAACAGAAGTCATTAAAAGACACGCCCACGAATTAATCGGGAGACAAGAAGTTAAATCACTCGTTGAAAACATTCGTGAAAATTCACCAGCAGTCGTTGAGGAACTGATTCCGAATTTGATGACAATCGGGGAAGTGCAAAAAGTACTGATGAAGCTGTTGAAAGAAAAAGTGTCCATCCGAAACTTGCTCATCATTTTAGAAGCATTGGCTGATTACGCAGCCCAAACGAAAGATACGGATATCCTAACGGAGTATGTTCGCCAAGCCCTTTCCAGGCAAATCACATTGCAATATACAAATCCGAATGAGCCGCTACAGGTCATTACTGCTGGCGCTGGTTTAGAAAAACAATTTGCAGATTCAGTGCAACGGACAGATCAGGGAAGTTACTTATCGATAGAGCCAGAATTATCACAAACGATTCTTCAAAATATTACAGAGCAAGTCACAAAGCTACAACAATCTGGCGTTCAGCCCGTATTACTCACGTCACCTGCCATTCGCATGTATATGCGGCAGTTTATCGACCGCTTTGCCCCTGAATTGCCAGTACTATCATATAACGAACTAGAACCTGACATTGAAATCCAAAGTGTCGGCGTAGTCAATATGGGTGGAGTGGTTAATATCTAATGAGACTAAAAACATATCAAGTTGGAAGCATTTCAGAAGCAATTCCAATGATAAAAAGAGATCTAGGGGCAGACGCCTTAATTTTAAATACAAAAAAAGTAAAAGTAGGCGGCTTTTTAGGTTTCTTTCAAAAAGAAAAACTAGAAGTCATCGCCGCCGTGGAACAAGAGAAAACGATTGTTGAGCCAAAAGTTCTGGTTTCCAATCAAGCATCGGAAGCAACCGAAACAAATGACTTGCTCGAGGAATTGAAAAGCATTAAGCAATTCATGATGCAAGTCGTGGAAGATGATCATTTACCAAGTTCGATAAAAGCGATAAGTGACAAATTATCAGCTGAAGAAATCACACCAGAAATTCAGACAGAAATCATCTCAAAAATCATGCGGACAGTGGGTCAAAATCCTGATATGACGGAAGAACGAGTGAATCAGCTCGCCCGGAGTGAAATGCTTCAATTCATTCAAACGCATCAAAAGCCAATTGAAGACATAAACCCGGAGATCATTTGCTTCATCGGACCAACGGGTGTCGGAAAGACCACAACAATCGCCAAAATTGCCGCAGACTATCTGTTAAATGAAGACAAAAAAGTCGGCCTCATTACATCCGATACATATCGAATCGCGGCGGTCGAACAACTAAAAACATATGCAAGCATACTAGGAATCCCGATAAAAGTCGTGGAATCTGCAGCTGATTTAGAACAAGCGATGTCTGAGCTTCAGGATTGTGACGTGGTTTTAATGGATACTGCAGGCAGAAACTATCAACAAAAACAATATATTGACGACTTAGAACAATTACTACTAGATAAAACCAAAATTCAAATCAATTTAGTGTTAAGTCTCACATCGAAGTACCAAGACATGGTGAAAATCATTGATAATTTCCAAACAATTGCCATGGACCAATTGCTATTAACAAAACTAGATGAAACGAGTACAACAGGCGCGATCGTAAACTTGCTGTACCATTATTCAATCCCAATTCCATATATTGCAAACGGCCAAAACGTCCCCGATGATATCATCTCATTAACACCTGAGATTTTAGTAGATTTCATATTAGGAGATGAAAAACATGACTGATCAAGCGAAGTTTTTAAGGGAACGGGTAGAGGCCAAGAAATCTAAAACCGAGAAGAAGAGACAAACACGGACCATAGCTGTAACGAGTGGAAAAGGTGGCGTAGGAAAATCAAACTTCGCACTTAACTTCGCCTTAAGCTTAGTTCAACAAAATCGGAAAGTGCTCATTTTTGACGTTGACTTAGGCTTTTCGAATGTGGACGTGTTATTAGGCAGATCCAACAAAGAATCGATCGCGACGATGCTCGAAAAAGATCTATCAATCTGGGACATTATCGAAGAAGGGCCAAATGGTTTGCTTTTCATTTCAGGAGGTTCAGGTTTCCACGACGTAGTTCAACTAGACGAAGTGAAACTAAACAAACTCATCGGCGAATTAAGTTCGATTCAAGGATTTGTCGATTACATCATTTTAGATACAGGTGCAGGCCTTTCATATGAAAATTTGCGGTTTATACTGGCGGCGGATGATGTCATATTAGTGACCACCCCTGAGCCAACTTCAATAACAGATGCCTATTCCATAGTGAAAATGCTCCATGCCAGAGATCAAAATCTCCATCTCCAACTAATTATCAATCAATGCACAAGCGATAAAGAGGGCAGACAAACTGCTGAAAATTTTACGGCCGTTACGGAACAATTTTTAGCCAAACAAATTGGGACACTCGGTTTTATCCCATCAGATATAAATGTATCGAAAGCCGTCAAAAAACAGCATCCATTTTTGCTTGAATACCCAAACTGTCAAGCTTCACGAGCATTACAAAAAGTATCTAGCGATTATCTTCAAACACCAGCCCCGTTCAAGCTAGGAATTAAAGGGTTTCTAGTAAAGATGCTTTTTAAGTAAGCTAACCGAGAATGCGATTAGAAGTGGTGGTGAAACACATTGACGAAGAAAGAACTAACTCACTGGAAAGATTGGCAACAACAACAAGATGCAGAATCAGGCGATTACTTAGTCGAAAAGTATTTGCCACTCGTAGATTTTGTTGTCCAAAGATTTATGATCAGCTTGCCAAAATCAGTCGATAAAGATGACATACGCAGCCTTGGATTAGAAGGACTGCTTGATGCATTGGAAAAATTCGATTTAGCAAGAGACATAAAGTTTGAGACGTATGCATCCTGGCGCATTAAAGGCGCAATCATCGACGGACTCCGAAAATTCGACTGGCTACCTCGTTCCGTTCGACAACAAGTGAAAAAAATCGAAGAAGCTTATAAGGTTTTAGAACAAGAAAAGAACCGAGCCGTCACCGATAAGGAAGTTAGTGAACATTTAGGCATTACAACATCAGAATTGAACAAAACAGTTTCCGAAGCCGCATTGTCGACAATGATTTCAATCGACCAAACCGTCCAAGATGACAGTGGGCAAGTTGCATTAAGCAACCTCATCGAAAATGACCTAGCTGAATCGCCAGAAAAAAAGCTTATGGAACAGGTATTGAAAGAAACCTTAGCAAACGCAATCGAACGATTACCCGAAAACGAAAAAATAACCGTCTCCCTCTGCTATTTCGAGGAGCTAACCTTAACAGAAATTGCCGAAGTGCTGGATCTAAGTGTTTCGCGCATTTCTCAACTCCATTCAAAAGCGATGCTTCGTTTACGAGCAGCCATCGTCTCGGTTCATGACAATTACTAAGCTAAGAAGGTGACCCCTATTGGAATGGATTTTAATCGGAATCACACTAGTACTCCTAGTCGCCACATTAATCAGCTTGCTTCAAATGAAAAAAATCAAAGAACAATCCTACCGCATGATCAACGAATTTGTCGGCCACATGGAACAAGAACACGACGAACTTTATCGTAAAGTAGTGGTTTATATGAAAGAAAAAGAGGCCGAACTGAATGAGAAAGTACAAAGCCTAGAACAACAGCTGAACGCGAATGAAGTAAGCACGACAGCGGAAGAAACAAGCACAAATGACCAAATCACGCAAATGTATAAACAAGGCTTCTCCACCAACCAAATCGCCAAACTACTCCAAGCCAGCCAGGGGGAAGTTGAGCTCGTTATTAATATGTATAAAAAGAGTAAGGGGATTCAGTAGGGGAGGGGTGGTACCAGGTTTTGGTTGAAACGTTCCCTGGTTGGTGGTTGAGCGTTCCCTAGTTAGTTAAAAACGTTCCCAAGTTGGGGTGAACGTTCCCCAGTTTGTCTGCAGCGTTCCTAAGTTGGTGACGAACGTTCCCAAGTTAGTCAAAAGCGTTCCCCGGTTGGAGCTAACGTTCCCAAGTTGGTGGTGAACGTTCCCAAGTTTGTCAAAAGCGTTCCCTGGTTGGCGCTAGCGTTCCCAGGTTAATCTGAAACGTTCCCCAGTTGATGGCGAACGTTCCCCAGTTTGTCAAAAGCGTTCCCTGGTTAGCGCTAGCGTTCCCAGGTTAATCTGAAACGTTCCCCAGTTAGGCTAAACCGCCCCCCAGTTACCCAATAACGACCCCGAGTACCTCAAGGTTCATACCGCACTACCCCCCCAACATAAGCAGGCGGCCCTTAATAATTCTGCTACTAATTCCCCCCAAAATATCATTGCATATTTAGAAAATACTTGGTATTCTTATATAGGTAAGTGAAGATTCAGTTAAATGGGAGGGATATAAATATACACGAAATGCCGGCCACCAGAAGAACTTATTCTCTTGCAACGTTTACTTGTAAGGCTTCCCGAAAACCACTCACAGCACAAAACAATCAGTGAAAAATTGTACCAAATAAAAGCCGGATATTCCGGTGAAGCGGACATCGATCGAATTCTGCCGGAAATTGGTCTCCCCCAAGATGTCATCGTTTTAAAGGGCTTAACATTAGAAATCCTCCCCAATTTCTTTGCCCAACTCGACACCCTAATTCTAACTCGAAAACGTATTATTCTATTGGAAATTAAAAATATGCTGGTACTGTTATTTTTGATATTGACGCTGGCAAAACCATTAAAATTTCTCCGAATGGTGAAAATGAAAAATATGACTGCATTCTTCATCAACTTGATCGAGCTGCCCACGGAATTAAAAGTTGGCTCGAAAAACGGCAAATAACAATTCCAATAGAACCTATCCTTGTTATGGCCAATCAGCGAACAATAATAGATGAAATGCCAAAATCCTTCACAGTAAAATTCGGCAAACAATTGCCGAAATATATTCGCGAATTGCCAAATACTCCAGACATCCTTACACAGCAAGAAATTAGCAATCTAGCCAATCGATTCAAAAACAGTCAAATTCATTGGAAACGAAAGACTGCATGCGAACTATATAACATTCCTCCAGAGGATTTGGAAATCGGGGTACTTTGCCTCAATTGTCATACCAAAATGAAAACCATACCGGGCCGTACATGGAATTGCAAACCATGTGGAAAAACAAGCAATGCAGCAATTGGACAAGCAGTTGCCGATTGGTTTCTTCTGATCAGCCCAACACTTACGAATAAACAACTTAGATACTTTCTTGAATTAAAAACGAACAAAGCAGCCAGCAAGATATTCAATAAGCTTTCCTTAAAGCGGACTGGAAAACCACCAAGAACAATATATACATGGAATTATAAAATGCCCTTATATAAACAACAATTAAAGAAATAGATTTATCAAACCAGACCAGACCGTCTAGTTTACTAGACGGCATTCTTATGGGCATTTCTCGAAAGAACGAAACATCCCGCCAAAAACACCGGAAAATAAACTATTCCATTCATATGAATTATTCTGTAAACTATACTAAAGAAGACGATTAAAAAGGGGGAAATGTATTGACGTTATCAGTTAGCACGCGGATTCAGGCGATTGAATTGTCTGGGATCCGTAGAGTCGCGAATTTACTTGTCGATTACCCGAATGCGATTAACCTAACCATTGGTCAACCCGATTTTACAACACCAGAATTGATTAAAGATGCAGGCGTTCAAGCAATCCGAAGTGACAAAACCACGTACACGCAAAATGCGGGCGTCTTGGAACTGCGTCAAGCTGTTAGTCAGTATTTCAAAAACAAGTACGGATTCACCTACAATCCGCTCACTGAAATTTGTGTGACGGCTGGGGCAAGTGGGGCGATGGATGCAACATTTCGGACAATCCTAAACAAAGGAGACGAAATAATTATACCCGCACCCATTTTTTCCGGTTATGATCCATTAATTTCACTTACTGGGGCGAAGGCTGTCTATTTGGATACGACAACAACGAATTTTATTCCTGACCCTAAAAAACTTGAAGCGCTCATTACACCGAAAACAAAAGCAGTCGTATTTAGTTTCCCGTCAAACCCAACAGGCGTTATAATTCCGAAGCCAACGATGGATGCACTTGTCGAGGTCCTCACGAGACATGAAATCTTCATCGTTTCTGACGAGATCTATAGTGAAAATACATTTGAAGGTGAACATATTTCATTCGCCCAATACCCAGAACTTAAGGAAAAACTGTTCCTGATCCACGGGCTATCAAAATCACACGCAATGACAGGCTGGAGAGTCGGCTTTCTGCTTACCGCCGAGAAATGGATGAAACATGCGGTAAAAGTCCATGCGCATAATACACTTTGCGTCAACGGGCCCGCACAATTTGCGGCCATTACCGCATTGACGAAATGCCAAGACACACCGAAATCGATGAACGAGGCATACATGAAAAGGAGAGACCTCGTCTATCATCGATTGAGCTCAATGGGACTTGAAACTGTTAAACCGAACGGGGCATTTTATATTTTCCCGTCGATTAAAGAATTCAACATGACTTCCGAACAATTTGCACTCACATTGCTAAAAGAAGCAGGTATAGCCGTGGTTCCAGGCAGCGCATTTACACCACTGGGTGAAGGTTATATCAGAATCTCATATGCCTATGCCTACGACCAACTCGAAATCGCAATGGATCGTCTAGAATTTTGGATTATAAATTGGCGGAAAAATGAGCGTCATATCGTACCAGATCCAGCATTAACATAAAGCAGAAAATCATCATTTTTCAACCTGTCAATTTACGTAATAATCACAAGAAACGAACAGTTACTTCCGCTAAAACACTAATTCACCAAATAATTATTTCCCGAAAATTCATATCGTTACAGATAGTAAAGTACTAGACACCTTATGAGAACTAAGACATTATAGAAAGAATAGTATAAAGGTGTCAGCTTACTACCTTTTCAAAAATTGAAAACCAAGGAAAGACCTCATTTTAGAGGTCTTTTTTATTGTCGATAAACTCAGAAAACTTTATGCCTATACATGCCATAAATAGTAATAATACAACGTCCTTTAGACTACTAATGATTAAAATAACGCTTAAAAACAAAAATTCAGAATGATTCGTATAGTACTTTTAACTAAAAAGACAGATAATACCTAAAGATTCTTGCAATAAAAGTCGAATCCATAGCCTTTAAATACTGATTTGTTTAAATAGTCAACAAATTGTATTGACTAATTAAAAATACTATCTTAAGCTACAAGTGGTTATAGAACAGCTATTTCGAGAAAGGGAGGGGAAATAAATAGCACGTAATAAAATGTAGAAAGGAGGCAAATTAGCAACTGTGAAATTTGATCAAACAAAACTAGAAAGTAGCATAAAATTGACCGACACCTAGAGAACCTTACGAGCAAAGCAGCTTAGGATTTTAGGTGTTTTTATATGCGATTTTCTAATCACACACACCCACTAACATTCAATGCTAACGATCTCACTAACAGACTTACTTTAATGCTATCAAAACTCGTAACAGAAACTATAGTAATAAAGGGAGGAAACTGTATTGGGGAACAGGAGACGAATGCAGAAAAGAGCGTTTAGTATATTCGCTACTTTTCTAATGGTACTTTCATTGATAACACCTGGATTTGCTCATGCAAACACAAACGCATCAGCAACCAGTGGGAAATTGCATCAATCTGTAAATGAAACGCAAGCAACTGCAAAAGAAAAAATGGGCAGTCGTATACTAGGGGAATTCGAAAAACAAGAAAAAATCACCTTTCTTGTAAAGTTTAAAGAGAAGTCAGATTCAGCAAAAGTTGCAAATGATGCTCGAGCAAATGCCGGAAAGAATAACTTGTCCGCGCAAGATGCGAAATTTCAACAGCGTTCAGCTGTCGTTTCGGATCTGAAATCCGTTTCAATTGAATCACAACAAGGCGTTGTTGAGTATTTAGAAGGCGAGATGGCGAGCGGAACTGTGGATGAATTCAATTCATACTTCATCGTCAACGGAATGGCAGTAACAGCAACAAAAGAAGTTGCAGAGAAAATTGCAGCTTTTGCGGAAGTTGAAAAAATCTTACCAAACGAAGAACGTCAATTACACGAAGCGGTTGTAAAAGCTGATGAAGTTGCACCACAATCAGAACTTGCAAACGTAGAATGGAACGTCGACCGAGTAAATGCACCTGCAGCTTGGGCGCTCGGAATTGACGGTTCAGGGACTGTAGTTGCTAGTCTAGACACAGGTGTTCAATGGGATCACCCAGCATTAAAAGAAAAATACCGTGGATATGACGCGAGCACCGGCTCGGTAAATCACGAGTATAGCTGGTATGATGCGTCAACTGGACGAGCAGCTGCGTTTGATGACAATGGACATGGGACACATGTAACCGGAACAATGGTGGGGAGCGAACCAAATGGAGCAAACCAGGTCGGGGTAGCACCTGGCGCTAAATGGATCGCAACAAAAGTATTTAATGCAGCAGGTAGTACAACCGATGCGGTTTTATTAAACGCAGCACAATGGATTATTGCTCCAGGTGGCGATGTAAACATGGCTCCAGATGTTGTTAACAACTCATGGGGCGGCGGACCAGGTCTTGACGAATGGTATCGCGACGCGGTTAGGGCTTGGAGAGCGGCAGAAATTTTCCCTGAGTTTTCGGCTGGGAATACAAGGGTGGGGAATCCTGGTGGACCGGGATCAGTAGCTGTACCGGCTAACTATCCTGAATCATTTGCTACAGGTGCAACTGATATAAATAATCAGGTTGCCGGCTTCTCATTAAGAGGACCTTCTCCTTATGGTGAGATTAAACCGGATATTTCAGCACCAGGCGTAAATATTCGTTCAAGTGTACCAGGTAGCGGATATGAAGGCGGTTGGAACGGAACTTCAATGTCAGGTCCAGCTGTAGCAGGGGTAGCGGCGTTATTACGTCAAGTAAATGCTACAATACCTGTTGATGAAATGGAACAAATTTTGATGAATACAGCAACTCCTTTAACAGATTCCCAACATCCTGAAACGCCAAACCACGCATACGGATATGGGCTTGTCGATGCGTATGAAGCAGTATCTTCAATTCTAGACGGGCTGGGAACGTTACAAGGACAAGTTATGGTTGACGGTGAAGATGCAGAAGCACCGACATTCGAGCATAGTGCACCAGTAGAAACATACGCAGGCATGGATTTGGATCTATCCATCTTTGTCAGCGATAACATTAGTGTGACTAGCGTTCAACTGATGTACAAAGCTGGTGACGATTGGACAACTGTCGATGCCACGCGCAAGTCAGGTGACTTTAAGTCAGGTGATTACGCGGTAACGATTCCAGGCGATGATATCGCGACTCCTTCACTCACGTACAAATGGGTGATTAATGACTATGGAAACAACACAGTTGAAAGTGATGCGTATGTAGTCGAAGTTAAATCGGGAATTACAACAGGCTATTTTGAAAACTTTGATGCAAGTTACGCACCAGTTGGTTGGTATTCTTCTGGAGCAAATGATGCATGGGAGTGGGGCGCACCTACAAGTGGTCCAGGTGAAGCTTATTCCGGTGAAAATGTTTACGCAACAAACCTTGCTGGCCTTTACAATAGCAGCATGAATGCAACACTTGTTATGCCTCCAGTTGATCTTGATGAAGGACCTTCCTTCTTGCAGTTCAAGCACTGGCATAACTTCGAAGAATCATCAGCAGGAAGAGCTTGGGATTACGGTCATGTGAGAGTTTCTACAGATGGTGAAAATTGGACAGACCTACAAATGTTCCAAGGTATCTCAGATGGTTGGTTAACAACTGAAATTGACCTGTCGGAATATAGTGGACGTGTCTACCTTGGTTTCCACACATTCTCTGACGGAAGTGCAAACAGAGATGGTTGGTATATTGACGATGTAGGCCTAACGGAAAGATCGCAATATAGCGATGACGAAGAAGCGCCAGTCATCAGCCATACTGCACCACTTGAAGTCTATTCTGAAATGGACTTAGTGCTGAATGCAGATGTATCGGATAACTTAAGAATTTCTTATGTAAATCTTAATTATCAAGATACCAATGGAGATTGGCAAGAAGTTCAAGCGACACAAGCTTCCGGAAACGATTTAGCTGGAACATTTAGTGCAACAATTCCAGGAGATCAAGTGACGGGAGAATCAGTCACTTACTACTTTGAAACAAGTGATTATGGTGAAAACGTCGTAACGACTGAAGAGTATACAGTCGAAGTGAAACCAGGGGTTGGTATTGGGTACTTCGAAGACTTTGAAGGCTCAACAACAGGCTGGTATTCATTCGGAGCTAACGACACTTGGGAAATGGGTGTTCCAACATCCGGTCCAAACGGTGCAGCATCCGGTGAAAATGTTTATGCAACAAATCTAACAGGCACTTACCTTTCTAACATGAACGCGACACTTGTCATGCCTGCAATCGATTTACCTGCAGGGGATGCATACCTGAATTTCAAGAGCTGGCATAACTTTGAGCAATCTACGTCAGGTACAGCTTGGGATTACGGTCACGTCGTGATTTCTACAGATCAGGAAAACTGGACGCAACTACAAAAATTCCAAGGGGTAACAACGGATTGGATGGATGTAGAAATTGATATCTCGGCTTATAGCGATCAACGCGTTTACATCGGTTTCAACGGATACTCCGATGGAAGCGTTGTAAGAGACGGCTGGTATATTGATGATGTCGGACTGTCAAGCACACCAAACCACTCAGCATCTATCAATAATGTGATTAAAACAGCTGAGAATAAATTAGGAATTGAAAAAGGTGTTATCGGAAAAGACAAAATATCTATTGGTAAAGGGGAAGCAGCAGCACCAACAGCACTTCCAATTCGCGCACAAGTAAGTGTCCTCGAAAATGGAAGATCGGTTTATACAAATCCGGCTGATGGTTCCTATAAACTGACACTCCCAGTTGGAGATTTTACAGTTGAAGCAGGAGCTTACGGATACGAAACAAAACAACAAACAGTTTCAATCGCAGACGGTGAAGAGACACTCGCTAATTTCACATTAGATGAGCTGGACCAAGGCACTGTCACTGGTCAAGTTACAAACGTTGAAACAGGAAACGCAATCAGCGGAGCAACACTTTTATTAATCGAAGATGCAAATATTCAACCAGTCGAAACAGATGAAAACGGAAACTTCTCACTCACGGCGTATGATGGAACGTATACGCTAAAAGTAATGGCGCTTAATTTCCATAGCCAAGAAGTTGAAGTCACGATCGGTTCAGACCCAATTGAAGTCAATCTAGAACTCGATCCGTATTACACGTATCCAGGCGGCGAAATCGGCTATGACGATGGAACAGCTGAAAACGCACGTGCTTTCTACGATGCAGGAAACGGATGGGCAGTTAAGATGTCTCTGCCTGAAGGAAGAGATTCCGGTATTGTTACGGACGGCGTATTCCGCTTCTGGGATACAGAATGGCCAGTACCAGGTGGAACTGAATTTGCAGTAGAAGTTTGGAGCGCGGGTTCTGACGGCATGCCAGGACAGAAACTTGCAGGTCCAGTTGACGGCACAGCATTACGTGACGGCACGTGGACATCGGTGAACCTGAGAGATCATAACATCGTAGTCGATGGCGATTTCTACATGGTTTACATTCAAACGAGAGCAAACCCGAACACACCAGGTCTTGCAACAGATGAAGACAGTCCGAACGCAAACCGCAGCTATCAATATGTTGCGGGATCGTGGACAGCTGCACCTGTTGTTGAAGGAAACTATATGATTCGTGCACGCGTAGATTATGAAATTACGAAACCAGTCATTACAACGCCTGGTGCGAATTATATGACGAACGAAGAAGCAGTAACAATTGAAGGGGAAGCATCTCCAACAACAACAATTCAGTTGAACAACAACGGCGAAGAAGTCGCTACAGCTGAAATTGGGGACGACGGTGCATTCTCATTCGACACAACATTAACAGAGGGTGCTAACGAGTTTGTTGCGACAACAGTAGTTAACGGAGATTCAGCTGGCTCATCAGATCCGGTTACAATCACGCTGGATACGATTAAACCAACACTCTCAATCAGTAGCCCGTCAGACGGAGATGTAACAAACCGTGAAACAGTCACTGTTCAAGGGACATCGTCAGACGAAAATCTAAACTATGTAGAAGTAAATGGTTCGAGAGTAGATGTTAACGAAGGACATTACTCGAAACGCATTCTACTC
Organism: Sporosarcina sp. Y1009; assembly: GCF_057669865.1. NCBI lineage: Bacteria > Bacillati > Bacillota > Bacilli > Caryophanales > Caryophanaceae > Sporosarcina > Sporosarcina sp. Y1009. Next base: position 25,951 of record NZ_JBYHFO010000021.1, read on the forward strand.
GACGAAGGTGCTAACGAAATCACAGTAGTCGCTTATGACTATGCTGGAAACACAGAAACGAAAACCGTTACTGTAACAGCAAACTGGAACGCACCAACAATTGAGAATCTACTACCATCGACCGATCAAACAGTAAATGCGGGCGATGAAATAGAGATTTCATTCACAAGTGATGTAGAAGGCGGCACAGCTAGCTTCTCTGTAGAAATGCCATTACTATCGAGTTTGCAGTCTGCAACAAGCTTGCCGATTGAAGAAGTATCTCCAGGCGTTTACAGCACAACATGGGTAGTTCCAAACGTTACTGTTGAAGGAGCAGTCATTGTTGTTTCGCTTACAGACGCATCTGGGAATACAACTAGACAGGAAGCAGATGGTAAAATTACTGTCGAAGAAATTGACAATGCCAATGAAGGCGATGTTGGTTGGTTCTATAAAGACGGTAAAACGTATTATCTAGATTCAAACGGGGAGAAGGTAAAAGGTTGGTATGAAATTAGATCTAATTGGTACTATTTCAACAACCAAGGCGAAATGCAAACAGGAATGGTGAAAGTGCAAGGGGATACCTATTATCTAGGCGATGACGGTGTAAGACAAGTCGGCTGGGTAGATTATGAGTCCAATAGGTATTACTTTAACATTCATAACGGAGTCATGGAAACGGGCTGGATTTTCGATGACGGAAATGCGTACTACGCCGATAACAAAGGTGTCATGCAAACAGGTATGCTTACGATCAAAGGGGATACCTACTACTTTGCGGATGACGGCGTAAGACAAACAGGCTGGGTAGATTATGAATCGAAAAGATATTTCTTTAATCCACACAATGGCGTTATGCAAACCGGTTGGATTTTCGATAGTGGAAACACTTATTACGCCGATAACAAAGGCGTCATGCAAACCGGGTGGATCAAGATTAAAGGGACAATGTATCATTTCGATGAAAATGGTGTGTTAATCGGAACAGCATAATACACAAAGGGAGAGACTACGCCAAAGCGGCGTAGTCTCTTTTTAATATTATTGGAGTGGGAAACGACCAAAGCCGCCACTCAAACAACTAAACCCACAACAAAAATGACCCATAGACGGCTACCCGTCCATGAGTCTCCATAACTTCTAAAAAAATAACTCGCAACCTAAAAAATCGCTTATAACTATGCTGAGTTCTAGTGAAATCTTGTCTAGTTTCCATGCTACGTTGTATAGTAAATGTTAATTGTGATTTTAGCTACCTAGACTGCTGGTGAACTTTTACAGTGTGTGAAAATTTGTTACTACAACCTAATTTATACTTATGTTAAAACAGTTACTAGAAAGGACTAATACATAAAATGAAAATAAGGTCATGTACTGTTTTAATCACATTGTTATTAACCATGATGGGCTGCTCGGATGAGGTAGCAAAAAGTAAAGAGGTAGAAGAAATCACCTCTCCACCTCAAATAATAATGGAAACGAGCATTCCTACGATTACTCTCCTTCTCCCACAGAAAAATTCTGAAGAGAGAATCACACCAATCACGCATGTCGTTATTCACTCTACTAGCAATGCCGCTGGAAAACCTATTGACCCTTATAACTCATTAGATGTTCATAAGATATTCAACGATTACGATGTTTCTGCCCATTATATGATAGGAAGAGAAGGGGAAATTTATCTCCTAGTACCGGAGAATCGAATTGCATATCACGCGGGTAAAGGTAATTTAAGGCACTATCCATATTATGTAGATGAGCTAAATAAGTATTCAATTGGAATTGAAATGATGGCGATTGGTACAAAGGAAGAAATGAGCTCGATTATACCTGTTTCCCACTATGAATCAATTCCTCAGGCTCATATTGGATTTACTGAATCGCAGTACCAATCTCTACATAACTTAATCAATGATATAGTAGAAAGATACCCAACTGTAGAGTATGACAGAGAACATATAGTTGGTCACGATGAATATGCACCAACTCGGAAATCTGATCCGGGCTCTTTATTCGACTGGTCTAAAATCGGATTTTAAATGGTTTGAAAGATCTGCACCTACAATTTAAGGTGTAGATCTTTTTACGCTTACGCGAAAGTCGATCCCCAAACAACCAAACCCACCCAACAAAAAAAGCCCACAGACGGCTTCCCGTCCATGAACCCATAACCATCAAAAATTTACTTCGCAACCTCATATAAACGTTTATAACTATCAAACTTAGATTTCCAGTAACTATCATTTACATTATTAATCGTAACCCCGCTTGAACCCGCGTGGATGAAGTTCCCATCTCCTAAATAAACACCCATATGAGAGATGCCAGATCGATATGTATTTTTGAAAAATACGATATCCCCAGGTTGTGGCGTGTCGATATAAAACGATCTGTTGAAATAACCAGTCGTATTTGTACGTGACATAGAAACGCCAGCTTTATTATAAACGTAGTGGATGAAACCACTGCAGTCAAAGCCGCTTGTCGTTTGTCCGCCCCAAACATATGGAATCCCTTTTAGTGATTGAGCTGTTGACACTACGTTCGCGTAAACATCAATACCAGAATTCGCAGGTGGTTTAGGATTTGCAACTTTATCAGGTGCAGCATTACTATTTAATTTAAGTTTCTGACCGACATAGATTATATGTGATGTAATGTTGTTTGTTTTCATAATCTCACTAATCGGTACACCAAAACGTGCACTAATATGTGAAAGTGTATCGCCACTCACAACTGTATACGTCGTAGTTCCAGTTGCAGGTGTTTGCGGTTTAGCAGGTTCTTTTGGTGCTGATGTCGGTGGTTGAGGTGCACTTGTAACTTTATCCACCTTTAAAACTTGTCCAACACTAAGGACATTAACATTCTTAATGTTATTTAAGGATGCCAACTTAGCAACAGTCGTCTTATGGGCAGTAGCAATTGCACCCAGCGTATCTCCTCGTTTTACTGTGTATGTACTGTTTGTAGTCGTAGGGCCAGATGCAGGTGCCGATGGCTTACTTGGTGCACTTACATTCCCAGAGTTTGCGGAGACGACTAGTTTCTGATTTGGGAAGATTAAATCATTACTTAGGTTATTCCATGTTTTAAGATTACTAACTGAAACATTATGATTCGTTGCAATTTTCCACAAAGAATCACCAGATTTTACATTATATTTGTCAGTTGAAGCTTCTGCGTCACCAACAGCGATCATTGTTGCAAGCGCAGTTGTTGCCATCACGGAAAAAACTGTCTTCTTCATTGACGTACCCCCTTATAAAGCTTCCGAAATAAATAGCTATCTTAATTCTACCTCAATAGGAAGATATTACAAGAAGAGAAAGATTACAATTATATTACAGTGCGACTAGATTCGACGATTTACTCCGAAAACAGTGTCGCATTCATATGTTCAACGACCCAATCATTTGAAACAATCTTTTGATTTTCGACTGCTTTGAGTGGTACAACACGAGAAATACCGTTCGCATCTTTCACAACAGCGGTCGGAAGAAAAGAGGGCTCACTCACCGTAATTGGAGATGCCGTGTTCGATTCATCTTTAATAATCGTTAATCGAGCAATGCCGCCAATATCCGTATAGTCAAACTTTTGACCAGAAAAGAAATTCCCCAGCGAATAGAATACATGCGTGGAATTGCCATTTTCACCTTCTAGTAAATCAAACGGCTGCAACACATGAGGATGATGGCCAAAAATAATATCGCCGCCCGCATCCGCTATTCCCTGCGCCCAATCCTTTTGTGTTTGGTTTGGCGCGAGCTCATACTCATTTCCCCAATGCATAGAAACAACTACTACATCGACCAATTCTTTCAATGCCTTTACTTCGCGTGTGATACGCTCCGGATCAATTCGCGCCACCAAATAATCTTTCCCGTCAGGCGTCGGAATCCCATTGGTCCCATACGTATACGCTAAAAAACCGAGTGTTATCTCATTGACCGTCATAATTCGTGGTTCTTCTTGATCTTCGAATGACAAATAAGCTCCGACATACGGCATGTCATAAGACTTTATATTTTCAATCGCCGCCAATGTCCCTTTTTCACCGCGATCCAACGTATGGTTATTCGCAATGGACACCATATCTACACCGACATCCTGTAAACCTTTGATAATATGCGCCGGGCTATTAAAAGCGGGATACCCACTATAATTGAAAATATCCCCAGCAGGCATAGACTCTTGATTGGCCAATAAAAAATCAATAGATTCCATCGATGCCTTGACTTCCGCAAACGAATACCCATAATCTTCATACGTATAAAGCGGATTATGCAACAAAATATCCCCAATCATCCCAATTGTCAATGATACAGGCGGAGAGGGCGGCGTATTGTAAACAACATCCGACGCCTCAATCTCAGAAAAATCATCTGGTACGATAACCTCTTCTTTTTCTGTAAATGAGCAACCAGCTAGAAACAGAGAGAATAGAACAGGAAATAATATAAGTTTTTTCATGTTATGGCTTCCTTTCATTCGCGGAATTATTTTTTTTAATAAGTAAATAATCTCCAAGTGCACAAGAGGAATTTCCTTTTGAATAGCGATTCCACTCATTGGAAAATGCTGAGATTTTTTCTATATCAAAATCATCTTTACAAATTAATTCAATAATCTCATCCGTAGAATGGACAATAGGGCCAGGGACGACCTCCTCATAAGAGGACCAAAATCCACTATCTTTCGCATAATCATCCAAGTCGTACGGATAAAAGAGTTGAGGACGATTCAGTAATGCAAACTCATAGGGTATCGATGTATAATCGGAAATCAAATAATCTGTCACTAACAAGAGGTGATTGACATTCGGATAGGCCGATACATCAAGTACGCCACTTATCTGTGTGTCCAAATAATTCATATTGACAGCAGGATGCATGCGTATTAGCACCATAAATTCAGGTCCGATTGACGATGTCAACTTCTCAATTTCGAGCCCGATTTCCTGACCATCCAATTCACCACGTCGAAACGTTGGCGCATATAAAATTACTTTTTTCGATTTAATCCCAGGATACGCCTCATAGACGGCATTAATCACGTTAGACTTCGCAACCTCATCAAAGAAAAAGTCAGTACGCGGAATCCCGGTCTTCAAAAACTGTTCATCTTTTAAATTAAAAGCCTTTTTGAAAATAGGTATCATTGAATCGGAGCCGACAACAACCTTGTCGAACCTGGCATATACTTTCTGAAAACGTTTCTGCGCTGACTGCGTTCTATCATAAAATGTTGGGTCTTCCATTCCGAATTTCTTAACTGCACCTGCTGCGTGCCAAAGTTGAATACATTCAACACCCGGCTTGAAATTCATCACACTTAAAAATGCAAAATAATTATCGACAAAAACCTGCTTAGCAGTCGCTAAATGGTAAAGGGTTTTAAGGTAGTTAATTGCATTCAAGTCATCAAATGAAATGATTTTATGAGTGGCCAAATTCAGATGCTCAAACGAATAATTACTTTTTCGAGAATGCAAAATCACTACATCACTTTGCGCATTCCGAAGAACCTCACGCGCTACATAATCAGTGTTATCTCCAAAGCTCGAAACAAAAACATATTTGTTCTGCAAGGGAAAAACCTTAGCAAGGGTGAAGATAGTTTTAGTCACAAATAAATAAATCGCAATCAAAAATTCTTTAAGCAAAAGTACACCCTCTTTAAAAGTAAATTATCGATTAATTATAACAGATTGTGTTGTTTGTAAGGCTTAAATGATGAGGAATTTATAAGAATTTTTTAATACAGAGTAGCTTAGCTGTTAAAGAAATCTTCAATTGATTGGTGTTTAGGAAGCTGATGGCCGCAGGAAAGCGCAGAGCTGGAACGGCTTTTAACTGCGTATATAAGTATATAAAAAGAGTGCTTGAACAATAAATCATTCAAGCACTCCCATATTATTATAAATTACTTAAAATAATCCAACACTCCGTGCATAATTCCCTCGGCAGCGAGTTGTCTATACTTACTTTGCTTCAATTTTTCTGCGTCAGCTGGGTGATCGATAAAACCGACTTCTAGTAACGCACTTGGAATTTTCGTTTCCCGAATGACATGGAAATTACCTTCAGCCACTCTGCGGTAGGAAATGGTCGTTGAACGAACAACATTGTTTTGTAAAGCATGTGCAAGACGAATACTATTTTCCTTTTCATACTTGCCGTACCAGAAAGTCTCGACTCCTCGAGCAACTCCGTTAAATGAATTACCGTGAATACTAATGAATATATCGGCATTTGCGCTATTGGCGACCGCGGCTCGATCTGCCAACTCTACAAAAACGTCCGTCGTGCGCGTCATAACAACATCAAAACCCGCATTCTTCAATAAACTTCTTGTTCGCATAGAAATGTCTAAGTTGAGTTCTTTTTCAACAATGCCAGGGGCTATAGCACCGGGATCAGAACCACCGTGACCTGGATCTAAAACAATTCTCTTTCCGGAAACATTCACGACATGGCTTTTATGAATATAACCCGTTGTTGCTTTACCATTTACATAGACAGTAGCCTGATACCAGTTCTCGCTAAAAGTCCGATAGGTTAACCCTGTTGCAAAGGAATAACTTTTTAAGACATTTGACGAAGTAGTTGCCTTAGAAAAAACATGAGTAGGGCTTTGCATGGCAGCGCCTCTTATTTTCTGTTGATTACCCACGATATTTTCAACATCACTACGTTTGATATATCCAGTTTGGGCTTTACCGTTTATGATAACCCGCGCTTCATACCAGCCAGAAGTAAAGGATTTATAGTGTAAAATATGACCTTGACTATAACTTTTTAAAACTCTTGAATTAGTTGTGGCAGACGCATAGACCTTAGTTGGACTCATGGTTCCAATCCCTTTTAACGAAGCTTGAACAGGGTTAATCGTTTCGACATCGTTGACGCTAATAAAGCCAGTCCGAGCTTGTCCATTCACATAGACTGTTGCTTGATACCAAGCATTATTAAACGTTCGATACGAAAGAATATGGCCCTGTGAATAAGATTTTAATACTGCCGAACTCGTAGAAGTCGTGCTATATACTGAAACCTGATTAGCGATAGCTAGTCCTTTTAAGGGAACTTGAGTTGGTAATTCAATACTGACATCATTTGTATGAATATAACCAGTCTGTGATTTACCATTAATAATGACTGTCGCTTGATACCACTGTGATGAAAAAGTTCGATAAATAAGTTTAGCGCCGTGATTGTAACTTTTTAACACGCCGCTATTTCGTGTTGCATTTTGATAGACATTTACAGATTGTACAGCTGCATATCCCTCAACACGTTGTTGATCAATTAAAACATCGACATCATTTTTATGTATATAACCAGCACGTGCTTCACCACTTATGTAAACTGTAGCAATATACCAATCAGCGGTATGCGCTCGGAATTGTAAGATATGTCCTTGATTATATGACTTTAATGCAACAGACGTAGTTGACATATCAGCGTAAACTTTTGTCGGTGCATTTAGTGCGACACCCTTAATAATATTCGAAGAAGCTAGCGCATTAACTTCAGCAGATTCATCCTCTACCTGTTGCGCTTTTAATACAGGTATGTCATTTTCCAACACTGGTTCTTCTGGAGTAATGTCTTCTTCAACTTCAATTTCTTCAGGCACAACTTCATCGGGTAAATTCATCTCAGCTCTTTGTTGTATGAACTCACCCACATCTTCCGAATGAACAACGTGAACATTGGAAACAAATCCTGTCAACAAAGATTCAACATCAGAAGAAATGGACAAGTACTCAACCTGTGAATATTCCTCATGTCGCTCAACTAAATCAACAGAAGTTCCTTCTGGAATAGAAATCATCATTTCTTCTAGTTTGAAATCTTCGAACAGTTCAACTTCGTTGCCTTCATCGACAGCAAACAACACAACTTTGGTTTGAGGGGTATCCATTTCGAACCCTTCATTTTCTGCAAACGTGTTAGTAGGGGACAATTGAATAAGTAAAGCGAAAATCATTAGATAAATGCCTATCTTTAGAAATTTTTTCTTCATTTATAAGCCTCCGTCATTTGTATTCCAATGGTTAATAAAAATCCGACTTCGTTTTGTCTGTATTCAACAAGACTTTATTCACAAATAAAGCAATGAAAATCCAGCAGAGCAAAGCAATTATTTCAAACTTATAAATTAAATGACCTTCAAATACTTGTAAAAACAAAATCCCAACAAAATAAGCAAATAACACGCTAAAACGATGGTCGATCGCTTCTTTTTTCACTTTCGTAGCAAAAAACGCAATAGCTAACAGCAGTGCAGACATTAAAAGTAAGCCTACAATACCAGATTGGTAAACTAGTTGAACATAAGCATTATGTAAATAACCATTAAACTCACCGTGCTGAGTATTGTTCCCCAACCCTGTCCAAATGTTGCCAGACTGAAAGACATCATCTAATGATTCGTTCCAAACCCGGTCCCGACCAGAGAAGAACCTTTTCCCTGTATACTTTTCCGTTAAGGTGTTTAGTGTCGTCCCAATAGTCGTCCCTTTCGCTTTCATATAAAACAGCGTAAAGGCTTGTCCACCCAAAATAAGCAGTGCAATAAGAGGAAAGATGAATTTATGTATTTTCTTTGCGATTAAGTAAACGAAAATAACAACTAAAAAAGCGAGCATGGCTGCACGAGATGTTGCGACGATAAAAAGCGCAAAGAGTAAAAATAAAGTGTTGTAGATATTCATTAATCTAAGAGCGATATTCGATTCCTTAAAATTTATCAGACAAAAAAACAACAATAAAAATGCAATGATGCCGTTAGAGTTTGCGTTTGTAAATGCCATATCCGTAATGATTCTCGGCAAAAAGAGAAAATTGACATACAAAAAAACGAAAACAATCGTTGCAGGCATGAACAATATATGATCTTTAAATGTGCTAATGAGAAGGAAGATGATAAAGATAATTGCTAAATAAATCATATACTGAGGCTTCAAAGGGTGGCGTGTCGTAAAGTTAGCAATATAATAGATGAAAAAAACTGCCGTAAGAGATGTGATAATGAACGAGTTCTTGGTCGTGATTAGTGATCGATTAATGATTAAATAGTAAATGAGAACAGATAGTAAAATAATTACGGGGCCGATTAAAGCTTCCTTACTCATGAAGCGAAACGGTGTAAATTGCATTCCCATAATAAGAAGACTCATAAAAATAATTGCATTTAGAATAAGCTTAACTGAATACTTTTGATTTCTTGTAAACATCTTCACCCTCCAATACTTCGCTAGAAAATAAGTTCTGAATCATGTAAATCTTATAAAACAACAATACACTAAAAAAAGCAATTGGTAAATGGCGGGAAATCAACCAAAGCCCAAAGCCAAAATAGTCCCCAAATAAGAAAGGTTAAGGAAAATCGCATGATTTCCTTAACCTTTTCCACTACTATACAAATAACTTATTTAAACACTGCCTTGACGGTGTTCTCTGACGCTTGCCCATCATCCCACATACAAAATCGTTCATAAAAAGAATGATACTTATCCTCGTATTCTTTTTTAACGTCATCAATCGTAGAAATCGCATGAATGACTTCTTCGGTCGTCCGAAGCAATGGGCCTGGTACTTCTTTTTCAATATCAAGATAAAATCCCCTAAGCTTATCTCGATAATTTTCTAAATCATATGTGTAAAATAGTATGGGTCTTTCTAAGTTTGCATAATCGAAAAAGACAGAGGAGTAATCTGTGATTAACAAATCCGAAACCAAGTAAAGTTCGGCAATATCATCATAGCTTGAAAAGTCATACACAAACCCATCATATTCTGCTGTATCCAATTGGTTAGCAATAAAATAATGCATACGGAGCAATACAATATATTCGTCACCAAGCGATGCTTGCAGCTTGACTAACTCAAGCTGCAAAGTGAATTTATATTTCCCGGCCGAAAAGAATTCATCGTCTCGCCAAGTCGGCGCATACAAAACCACTTTTTTATCTAACGGCAGTTTCATACGTGCTTTCAATTTCGAGATATCTTCACGATTATTATGCGTATACAAAATATCATTCCGAGGATATCCAAACTCTAACAATTCTTTTTCATACTTAAATGCGCTGCGGAATATTTCAGAAGAATAAGCGTTTGGTGAACTTAAATAATCCCATCTTCTCGATTGTTTATAAAAGTTCGGTTTATATTCTGGGTCAGCAGAATACACATCCTCCATATCAAAAACCAATTGCTTCAAAGGCGTCCCATGCCAAGTTTGTAAATAGATGTTTCCACTTCTCTTGTCTAATGTAATCGGAAGTCTTGAATTACTTACCCAATACTTAGCGCGTGCAAGGTGATAAAAATATCTTAAACTGAACCGTTTTACTTGAGTAGCATTGCCGGGAATCTTTTTCTTTTCGTTGAAAACCCAAACATAGTCGTAGTCCATCTTATGATTCACCATATACTCGTAAATGTACTTCGGACTATCTGAATAGGATTTACCTAAAAAACTTTCAAAAACGATAGTTTTCTTCTTCATTGGCATTTTTAAAAACACTGAACGATAAAGTTGAATATAAAGTCGTCTTCGTCCTTTTAAAGCTGTTTTAAGATTTCGTAGCCGCTGATGTTTTAGGTTTAGTTTTTTAAAGCGATTCACATTTCCAGATTGGATGATTTTAATTTCCTTTTTTGTTGAAAAAGGACTTGAGTTGACGAGACTAGGATCCAATTCCTTCATTGCGATACTTAACTTTTCGAAAATGATACCTACATTGTTTTTGTTTTTAAAATAAGTGACGAGTGGACCACGATAAAAATCGAGCAATTGACGATCTAAGAACCTAATAATACTTTTATCGTCAGCATATAGGTTTTTTAATGTCTTATTAACGTGTAGGAAATCATGCGTCAAAAACTTCAAATCCATTTGACTGAGAGAAGGGTTCGAAATAGGATCATTCCGTCTTCGTTTAAAATAAACAGATTCTTTTAAATAAGGAACATCTCTAGATAAAGAAAAGGCATGGATTAAAAAAGGCAAATCTGAATATAATTCCACATCTTCAGCGAACTTAATGTGATTATTTTCGACAAATTCTTTTAAGAATAATCGATTTAAAACAGACATGTTTTGGATTAACTTGAATTTATTATCAGAAAAAATGTCTACTTTAATGTCGGTGGCTTCTTGATCAGTATTTTCATCGAGACTGACATCAGCTCTAGTTTCACTACCAGACAGGAAATCGAATTCTTGAATGTTTTCAATGAGTAACTGCAATGTGTTCGATGCCAAAAAGTCATCACTATCCAGGAAATATATATATTTTCCAGTTGACATATCAATGCCATAATTACGTAAAGCACCTACACCGCGCTTGTTAGTGAAGTGAAATGCTTTAATCCGATTATCTATTTTAGCGAACTTATCGATAATTTGTTTACTATTATCCATACTATTATCGTTAAGTAAAAGTAACTCAAAGTCCTGATGTGTTTGTTGTAGAACTGACTGTATACTCTGCTCTAAAAACTCCTCTGTGTTATGGATGGGCATAATAATAGAAATAGCGGGCATGTTGTTTTCTCCTTAAAAAAATTATGTTAAATAAGAATAGCCTTGTAGGGATTACAGAAGGATTACGGGCGAAAAAATATTTTTTATGGTATTCTCTTATGAGTAATAAAAAGTGTGTTAAGTATATCATGAAAATAACCGATTAGGCTAAATGCTAAATGACGGAGAAATGATACTAATAGAATCAAATATATAGCAATGGATGTATATGTAGTCGTATTGGAGAAATTCAGGAGGATGAAAATGAAGCACAGACCAAACATAATGCATAAAGTTAAGAAAGTACTTAGAATCACGAAAAGTAAAATTCGTCATTTTAAAACAGGCAGCGCAAAAGTCACCTCATTAACTTTTAATGATAATTTGATGCAAGTGAAAATATGTGGTCGAGCCGTTAAGAACAGAGATAATAATTACCAATTGATGCTTAAAGATATGGGGAACCCCAATAGGTCTTATAAGTTTCCTTGCAGTTACATTGATGATGGTGATCAGACCTTGATCGCTACCGTTAACTTCTTGGATATGCCTCATTTAATGGAAAAAGATATTAGTAAGTGGAGTTTTTTCATTTCCATTAATAACTTCGAAATCCGTTTGTCTGCTAATGAGTATGTCCAAAAAAACCTTCAAAAACATTCTATCATAGAAGATAATAATGAATTAGCTATAGAGCCATATAGCACTAAATACGGAAATTTAAGCATTACATCAATGATGCTTAATGATTCAACACATGAAATAAGTAGCGCGCTACTGAAATTTACGTCAAAGCGAATTTCCAATTCTGTACAGAGCGTAGTCCATAATTCAACAGGATTTTATATTAAAGGCAAAGCCTCGATTGATGTAGAATTACAGCAGTATTTTTCATTACTGATTAAGAAACGTGGATCGACCCTTCAATATGAATTTCCGATTACATGGCCAGAAAAAAATATATGGCAAGCAACAATAGACATTTCTATACTTGAGTCGTTTAAAGGTATATACGACTACTATTTACTTTTAGCAGACGGCCGAACATTTAGAGTGAAATTGTATGACGATGCAAAAATCGATGAAAATTCGTTATTTCGTAAAACGGAACTAGAATCTAGAGAGTTGGTCAACTATAGAACGAAAAAAGATTCCTTATCTCTTTTATGTAAAATAGCAAATATCACCGTCCAAAGTTTGAACGGTGAGACAATTGACAATCAGGTAATGCTCCATGGAATCATTAATAAGGAAGATTTACCGAAACATGAAAAACAGCGTACGTATCATATGGTGTTCAGACAAAGAAATACGGATGAGATCACGTTAATTCCTGTCAATATGTACGAATCGGAAGATCACCATAACTTGAAATTCCAATTAGATTATCATGAGCTTTTGCCAATTGAACTACAAAATTCACGGTGGGATGCTTATTTACAACTTACGATCAATGAAACAGATCACTTTTTTCGCTTTCAAATCAAAAAAAGTCAGGAAACAGATTCATTGGCGTTTGACACGCGCAAAAAACTTGAAGCTGAATCCCTTTTCCAAATTTTCTTTTACCGAACGATTCATGGACATGTGTCTATCTCTTTAAGTTCCCTTACGATTCAACGGGATTTGACATCTTATCGAATCAAAAACAATAAACTCATCTTAAATGGATATGCCTATTTAGAAGCTATCAATTTTAATGAGGAAAACTCATTGGAGCGTTACTTAGTCATTAGGAATCGTGAAAACGAACTTGAAATAGCCTTACCTTTAAAGAATATACCCACTAAAAAGAAAATGTCGGGTGGGGGATTTGACTATACTTATGCTGGATTTTCTGCAGAGATATCATTAGAACGTATTTGTAGTCTGCAACAAAATGATAAAGATATTCTCGATCTCTACATTCGAGTACATTATAAAAATGAAGTTGCGGAGAGAAAATTAGGCGTAACAAAATATAAATACTATAAAGATGATTATCGTTTAAAGTATTCTTATAAACAAAATAACCAATTTTATAGAAACTATTTAACGCTAACACCGCGTGGCAATATAAAAATTGAGAGTTATGCTTATAACAAAGAAAAAATGAATTATATTCGGTACGGTAAATATCTAGATAGACTGAAAAATAATGGTGAAGATATTTGGATTATCGGTGAACGACCGGATACTGCACAAGACACAGGCTACCATTTCTTCAAATACTGTCGTGAAAAATACCCGAACAAGAAGATTTACTATGCGATTGATGAGAATGCTGCGGATGTTAAAAACATTGAGCAACTGGGCAATGTTCTGTTCTTAGGAACGATGGAACATCTGAGGGTATCCTTACTAGCAAACACATTTATTGGGTCCCATGATTTGGAGTATATCTTACCAGTTAAAAGCTCGGTCATGGATAATTACAAAAGAGGGAAGAGAGTTTTCCTTCAACATGGCGTCCTCGGTAGAAAAAATGTGGAATACCATAAATACTTCTATCTTGATCCATTTCAAATGTTTTGCGTAAGTTCGGAATCAGAAAAAGAATTAGTTACACACGAATTTGGTTATGATGAAGATGAGGTTAAAGTTACCGGACTTTCACGTTTTGACGCGCTACTTAAAGATAATAATGTAGAAAGGTCCATTCTGTTAATCCCGACTTGGCGCGAATGGCTGAATACAGAGGAAGACTTTATGGAATCGGAATACTTCAGCCGCTATAAGGGGCTAATTTCAAACGAAAAACTACTGCATTTGCTAAACAAATATAATGTAAACTTAAATGTGTATCCACATTACCGCATGCAGCAGTTTATCGAACACTTCGAAGCACTAGAAACCGACCGGGTCAGTATTATTGAATTAGGAGAAGAAAATGTACAAGATTTATTAATTGAAAACAAATTGATGATTACAGATTATTCTTCTGTCTCATTTGATTTCAATTACATGTCCAAACCAATTATCTTTTACCATTTCGACTCAGAAACATTCTTTAAACACGGTATTTTAAGACCGATTGAAGAAACCTTTTTAGGTGATATCTGTAAAACTGAAGAAGCCTTAGTGGATTCAATCGAACACTACTTAATAAATGAGTTTGCAGAAAAACAAGAAGTGACCGACAAAAAAAATCTAGTATTCGACCAAATAGACATGTCAAACTGTGAAAGAATATACAACGAGATCATTAGCTTACATTAATGCGCTCAGTATCATTTCTCTGGGTAATATTTTTCATTATCCACAAGAAATTGTAGGGAGAATACAAAAACATGATTAAACCGAAACAACATTTAAATGAAATTAACATAATACGAGCAATTGCTTGTATTTTTGTTGTTGCTACACATGCCATTTCTAATTATTTGAAAAATGTTGATGTGGATTTAACTTCTGATCGATACATTGTGCTTATACGATACGCACTCCTATGTTCCACACCAATTTTTATACTTATTTCAGAAACACTGATTTCGAAAAATTATCCTTCTAAATTACCAAAGGGATTCTTTCTAAAAAGATTGCGCTATATTTTCATTCCTTATGTACTCATAGGGGCAATCGTGAGTTACCGAGCATCCGCAAGAGACTGGAACTCATTTGTAGAAGTATTTACACATAAAGTATTATTTGGATATTGGTATGGATTTTTCGTCTTAGTTATTTTCCAGTTTTATCTATTACACTGGCTAATAGGAAAATACCTTGCGAAAATAAACCCAATTGGTCCCTTGCTCATATCGTTTATTATTTCTTTCGTCCATATCTATTGTTATGTACATATGCCGGAGTATAACGAATTCATTGAAACGAAATTTCCTTTTTGGTATCGGGTCCATCTATTTGCATGGCTATTCTATTTTGTGGCTGCATTTTATATTGGTCAATATTATGATCGGATTTTCACATTTTTGAATAACAAAATTTGGATTCCAGTTGTGGCCTGTATATTATCCTATGGCGTGATGCTTTACGATATTAAATTCAGAGGCTATACGAGAATTTCAAGTGATCGCTACGATATGATGCTATTCGCAGTTTGCGTATTCTTCTTTCTAGTTGTAGTAATACGTAAATTCAATTTCAATAATCGAGCACTAATGATGATAAGTCATTTTTCATTTTTCATTTATTTAACCCATATGATCATCCTGCCGTATTTTGTTAGACTTTCGTTAACGTTTGGGGAAAACTTTTTCAGTTATGTGATTATCATGGTATTCCTAACGATTTCAACATCAATCGGATGGGCTTTTCTGTTTTATCAAACAAAACTAACTCAATTTTTTACAGGTAGAATTAAGTATTTAGACTCTAAATGAAATTGAAGCAAAGTAAATAAGAACTGTGAGCAGGAGTAAAGACACTTACTCCTGTTTTTTTTATTGGGTAAATGAGTATAGTCGAAATATGGCGTGATTTGATAGAAATCTGCAAGTTTCACGAAAGCTCTTTACATATTGATATTTTCTTTCCATAATGAATCTATGAACAGCAAATAATATATAAAGGAGGCATTTTATTTTTTGGGAAAAATAAAAAATAGAATAATAGTTTTACTAAGCTTTTTACTAGTCTTGTCTTTAGTGTTAGTTCCAATTGGCGATAGCAAAGTACAAGCATCTGTCGTCTACAAAGGGGTCGCACTTAAAAGTTCGACAAATGTCTATGCTGACACCAAAACTGGTTCTAATGTGCTGAAAGCGTACAGCGAAGGATCAATATTACTGTATAGAGAACACTCGGCAGACTGGTATACGACAAATGTTACGGTTAAAGGTAAGAAATATAGCGGCTATATCAATAAAGCTGACGTAGATACGTCAGTTGAAAATCAAACTTCCTTGGAAGGGATTGCGTTACAATCTTCGACAGCTGTTTATGCGTCTACCAGGACAAATTCGAAAAAATTGAAAACCTATCCAATCGGCTCACTATTAAAATATAAGACATTTACAAGTGAGTGGTATGAAACCACTGTGATTTTAGGTGGTGTAAGAACGACAGGCTATATTCATAAATCCCATGTTGAAAATGGCGTTGAATCTGCCGAGGTTTTAAAAGGCCTAGCTATTCTTAATCCCACCGCGGTATATTCGAGAGCTTCAACGGGTTCTGGAACTTTAAAAACCTATAAAAGTGGAACAATTCTACAGTATAGAAATTATACAAGTGACTGGTACAAAGCCACAGTTTATATTAAGGGAAAAGCAAGGACTGGTTTTATCCATAAAAGTCATGTTGATGCAACGGTTGCTCACCAGGTTAGTTTAAGTGGAATCGGTTTGAAAAACAGGACTGCCGTATATGCTAGCCCTTCACCGAATGCAAGCGCGCTTAAAACGTACGCTGAAGGAACTATTTTGAAGTATAAAACTTTATCTAGTAACTGGTATGAAACTGGTGTTATTGTGAATGGTGCTAAGGTAAAAGGCTATATTCATAAAGGTCATGTTGAAGGTATCTTTGATGAAAGCGAACCCCTTAGTGGAATTGCTGTCGTCACACCGACAAATATTTATTCAAAAGCTGCAAAGAGTTCACAAGTCTTGAAGAGTTATAACAAAGGAAACTATTTGGAGTTCAGAACGTTTTCTCCGAACTGGTATTCGACAACTGTGGTTAATAACGGCAAGTCAGTTACTGGATATATCCATCAAAAAGATGTAAGTACTGACAGAGTCATTACAAAAACAACCCAATACAATACTGATTTTAAAAGAGCAGTTGATATTCAGATGGGCAGATCACCTCAAGTTTCTGGAAAAAACGGTGGTTGGGTAAATGCTTCTAGACCGCAAGTTGAATACTATATCAACTCGTCAAACTTTAATATTAATTCTGCTGACTTTTATCAGTTTCTAGTATTATCACAACCAGCAGCTTTACATGCAGGTGAAGTCAACCAAAAGATATTAAATAATCATGGGACACTAACGGGTAAAGCGCAGGCGTTTATCGATGCTGGAACAAGTTATGATGTTAACGAAGCATATTTAATTTCCCATGCATTGTTGGAAACTGGAAATGGAAGTTCTGCCCTTGCACAAGGTGTTCCCGTTGATAATAATGGGAAAGTTGTTGCACCAAAAGATGCAGTGTTTACGGTTTACAATATGTATGGAATTGGAGCAGTCGATAGTTGTCCCTTAGACTGCGGTGCAAAAAAAGCATTTGATGAAGGATGGTTCACGCCAGAAGAAGCGATTATTGGCGGAGCAGCTTTCATCAATACGTATATTGCTAGAGGTCAAGATACGATATACAAAATGAGATGGAATCCAATCAATCCAGGACATCCACAATATGCAACAGACGTCGCTTGGGCACTTAAACAAACCTCTAATATTAAACGAATCTATGACTTGTTAGATAGATACGTACTTGTCTACGACGTACCAAAGTATGTGAATCAGCCAGCAAAATCAGGAGATCCGGATTATTATGATGGCAGCACGCCAGACCCAGGGACATCGATTGATTATCCGAGCGCAGTTTACGGCTTAACTTCAACGCCGAATAACTTAAACCTACGCGAGGAACCGAACACGGGATCACCCGTTATCGCAAGTATTCCAAACGGTTCTAAGATCGAAATCTTCGGGACAAATGGAACTTGGGATAAGGTGACTTACGATGGGAAAACAGGATGGGTGCACGGCGACTATGTAACATTGTTGAATCTACTAGAAGTATCTACGGGTAGTTCGACATTGGCGATTCGTCCGGAACCAAACACATCGAATACGCCAATTGCACGTGTGAATAATGGAACGTTATTAGCGGCAATTTTAGATAATAACAACAAAATCATTCGTAGTAATGAATGGTACCAAATTACCTATAATGGTGAACAAGCATGGGTAAGCGGCGGCAAAAACGGAACTGAATATATTAAAATCAAAAACTAACAAACTATGGCCATATGCGAGCATAATCGCATATGGCTATTTTTTTGTCGAAACGGGTGGGAATTAGTACTATATGAATTTAGGTGAAAATAATGTATAATATAGATTATCTGCGAATAAACACGCAGCAAAATATAAATTATACTACTACTAACTAATATATAGACTCATTTCTTACAAACTAACGGAGGTTTTCCTAATGAAGAAAGTAATCACGTACGGTACGTTTGATTTACTTCACACAGGACATATAAATATACTACGCCGCGCGAAAGAGTACGGCGATTATCTAATTGTTGCAATTTCATCCGATGAATTTAATGCGCTAAAAGGAAAAGAAGCATACTATAGCTTTGAACAACGTAAATTGATTCTTGAAGCAATCCGTTACGTGGACGAAGTAATTCCTGAACATACTTGGGAACAAAAAATAGAAGATGTTAAAAATCATGGTGTTGACGTTTTTGTCATGGGTGATGATTGGACAGGGAAATTCGATTTTCTGAAAGAACAATGTGAAGTTGTCTATCTACCAAGAACGGTTGGGATTTCAACAACTAAGATTAAGCAAGATTTGACAAAAGTTAAAAAAGGTTAATGAATTGAAATCTGCCCGTATCCTCGTTACTTTTTCGAAAGCAACGGGATGCGGGTTGTTTTTCTACTGAATTGATTCACACCATTTGATAAATGAAACATCAAACATTCTCTAAGAGCACGGAGAAATGTTGATTTTGGAATTGAGGGAGAAACGTGGTCACGAAAATTAAGCAATCTAAGATCATCCTTTTACTGTTTAAAACCGTTTTTCTAGCACTAGGTTTATTGCCGAAAAAAAAGAACTTAATCATATTTGAAAGTTTTCATGGTAAACAATATAGTGATAGCCCTCGTGCCATATTTAAATATCTAGCGAAAAATCACCCAAATTTCGAATTGATTTGGAGTATTGATCGTAGAAGTGTTGAACTTTTTAATGCACTTGAGATTCCATATATGAAACGTTTTACACTGAAGTGGTTTTTAACGAAGCCGAGAGCTAAATATTGGGTGAATAATGTTCGTTTACCTATTTGGATGCCAAAACCAAATGGAACGATTTATTTACAAACTTGGCATGGAACACCTTTGAAGAAATTAGGGCTTGATATTGACGAAATTCATATTCCAGGGTCTGATAATAAATCATATAGAGAAGATATTCGTAAAGAAACGCAAAATTGGTCTTTTCTAGTTTCACCAAACAAGTATTCAAGCGAAATATTTAAAAGTGCTTTTGGCTATGATGGGGAGATCATTGAAAGTGGTTATCCACGCAATGATAAATTATATACAGCGAGTAAAAATGAGATAGCTGTCATTACAGAAAGTCTCAAAATCCCAGCCGATAAAAAGATTGTTCTATACGCGCCGACATGGCGAGATGATGACTATTTCAAAGTTGGTCAATATAAATTTACATTTCAATTTGAATTAGATAAAATGAAGGAACGTTTTGGTGACGACTTCGTTCTACTGACTAGGATGCACTATTTGGTTGCTGAGAACTTTGACTTTACAGCATACGGAGATTTTGTAAAGGATGTCTCTAACTACCCTGATATTGCGGATTTGTATCTAGTTAGTGATATACTAATAACGGATTATTCATCGGTCTTTTTTGATTACGCAGGTTTGAATCGACCGATTATATTTTATATGTATGATATTGAAGATTACCGAGATCGGCTGCGCGGTTTTTATGTTGATATTGAAAAAGAAGCACCTGGCCCAATCGTGGAGAATGAGGAAGACTTATTTAACGCGATAGAGTATGCCCTTAAAAATGGACATGCTTCACCTGAAACGTTTAAAGTTTTCCATGACCGTTATTGTTACCTAGAAGATGGTCATGCTACAGAACGAGTCGTTAAACGTTTATTGACTAGATAAAATGATAAAAGGCAAGTGAGGAAGATATATGAAATCTTCAATTATCGTATTAAAAGAACAGATAAAAAATTTCCATCTCGTCAGAAGACTATCTTTATATGAGATAAAAAGCCAAACAAGTGGAAATTATTTAGGCGCCGCGTGGGAGATTATTAACCCAGCAATTCAAATCATGATTTATTGGTTTGTATTTGGCTTTGGAATTAGACAACGAGCACCAATTGGAGATGTAGAGTATTTCCAATGGTTATTTGCGGGGATCTTAGTATGGTTCTTCCTAAACCAAGGGTTAATGAAAGCGACCAAGTCGATTTATCAAAAAATAAGAATGCTTTCAAAGATGAACTTTCCAATGAGTGTCATTCCAAATTATATTGTTATATCTCAATTCTATCCGCATCTTATTTTATTAGGAATTGGGATTATCATCTTGCAATTTCTTGGGTATCCGATATCCATTTATTATCTACAGTTACCACTTTACACATTTGCCGCTGTAGCATTACTGTTTAGTCTGTCACTGATTACATCAACGCTTGCAACAATCGTTCGTGATGTGCAGATGATGCTACAAGCCATGATGCGCATGCTGTTATATTTATCACCACTTCTTTGGCCACCAACCCTGCTACCAGAAAGCTGGCAGCCGTGGTTAAAACTGAATCCGTTTTACTATATCATTGAAGGGTATCGTAATGCGTTATTAGGTCAAAGCTGGTATTTCTTAGAGAATCCAATGTACACACTATACTTTTGTGGATTATTACTCTTCTTATTCATGATTGGTTCTTATTTGCACGTAAAGTTCAGAAGTCAGTTTATCGACTTTCTGTAAGTATGGAAGTGAAATTATATGTCGAAATCAGTTATTGTTAAAAATGTATCTAAAAAATACAAGCTATTTGAAAACAGGTCAGAGCGTATCCTTGACCTGATTCTTCCGCATAAGGAATATGGGGAGTCTTTTTATGCATTGCGCGATGTGTCATTTGATGTTGAAAAGGGTGATATTGTAGGCTTTGTAGGTGTGAATGGTTCTGGGAAATCAACGCTTGCGAACCTGATCGCCGGGATTATTCCAAGTACATCTGGCGCCATGGAAATTGATGGTGATGTGGCGTTAATCGCGGTAAATGCGGGTTTGGACGGAAAACTCACAGGGCGAGAAAATATCGAGCTAAAACTGTTGATGCTTGGTTTTTCTAAAAAAGAGATATTGGGCATGGAGGATGAAATTATTGAGTTCGCGGAAATCGAAAAGTTCATCGATCAGCCTGTTAAATCTTATTCTAGTGGTATGAAGTCAAGACTCGGTTTTTCAATTTCGGTGCGGGTGAATCCAGATATCTTAATTATTGATGAAGCCTTGTCGGTTGGAGATAAAGCGTTCGCTGAAAAGAGTTTGGCGAAAATGCATGAATTTAAGGAACAAGGAAAGACGATGTTCTTTGTCAGCCACTCAATCGCACAGATGAGACAGTTTTGTGAGAAGGTGTTATGGCTGGAGTACGGCGTGCTAAAGGAGTACGGTGACGCAAAAGAGGTGCTTGCGAAATACGACAGTTTCCTGAAGGAATACGCAAAAATGAGCAAAAAAGAGAAAAAGCAACACCGCGATGAAGGTATGACACAGCGATTGCTTGATAAGGTTGAAGTTAAATATTGAACTACCCCTCCCTAAAATTCCAAAGAATTTTTGAGGGAGGGGATTCCTAAAATAAGGACCTCTAAAGGACCAACGCCCGTTCAACTAGGCGTTGGTTTTTCTACTTTTTACCTTCGCCAAACTTTTTTGTTCCAAGCCCGTAAGAGCACCTGAAACAAAGAGTCCACTCCCTGAGTGAAAACTGGCTAGGTCAAAAAGTTCTGATTGGTAGAACGTGTGTACACGTATACTTTTCAGGCAGGTTGAGACATACTTCCACTGCGCCCAATGATGTAGACCTGTCATCTTCTCCGGTAACAGGGAATGCAACACTGGTGGAAGTTTTTCTTTGAATCCCATTGCTCTACGGGCAATGACGTATGAGGCAGCTTGGTGAATGCTAATACCAAGTCGCTTCATATACTTCATTTTTCCAATTTGTGTAGTGTAAGCAGGGTTTACTTCAAATACAGCAACGCCCATTTTATCCGCACGATTTTTAATAGCTGTTATCAACTGGTTATAGGCAAATGCGCTCATTTTTCTATTTGCTTTTCGATTGCCATACGGATTAGACACTTTTGATTTCGTTGTGTTTAGTTTTTCAAGCACAAGAGGTTTGTTTATTTTGACAGCTAAATTGACCAAAGCAATGGCTTCTGCTTCAATTATTTTAATGGATTGACCAGTAGACTTTCCTTCCAAATTGAAACCGTAAACACCTGATTTAACAAGTTGCCCTTTAGAATTGATGTTGGACCATGCAATATGGTCTACATTTAAATCCACGCCTAATAGGCCGTCTAAACGACTGTGGTTTTTACAATCGTTTTCAGGGAGCGTTAAAATGCATTTAAAAATGTAATAATCTCCATGGTCTTCAACGGACCAAGCAACAGGACTCCCTTGTTTTTTCTTCAAATCAATTGGCATCCCAATCTGTAATTGGATCGCTTGTTCAATTATATCTTGTCCATATGGAAATAGAAGATTGGGTATTACAACAGCCACGCCGTTTGGCGTGATAAAGTGAAGATTTTTCATCACAGGTTCATAAGAAAAGACAAAGTTTCCGTACTTTGCATCTCTTCTACCACTAATGGTCATTTGATTATAGCGGGATTGCCTCCATTCATGAGCCCAATTTTCGTGATTGTCTTGATATTTCGGTAAAGTATATTGACTTTTAAATAACTTCTTACGACCAAAAACGACACTTCTCGTATTACTTTTCAAAGATTTAAGTTGTTTTTGTAATCTATCTAAACGGAAAATTAATCTACCTAATCGGCTTTTTAAACCATTTATTTGAACATCCAAATACTGATGCTCAAATTCATATACATGATCATAAATATCCGTTTTATTTTTAAATTGAACGACAAAAAAGCTTCCCCTTTTCTGTTCCCGAGAAGTTTTATTGAATTTAGGATTACCTTCAATGAAGGATTGTTTAATCTTGGACAAGGTTGTTAATTTCCTTTTTGTAGCTTTAATTTTACTTTTCGCCGATTTAATTTGTTCTTCTTTGTTAGCAATGTACATTTTCTTCAATTCTTTTTGTGACTTCATATGAGCATTTGCTGTTTGAACCGCTGAATTCGCATAGTAATCATTTAACTGAAATCGGTTCTTCACTGTAAGTTGAAGGGATTGGGGGCGTTTTAAACTACCAGAACGTTTTTCTAACACTTGTGTTTGAAAAGCAAAATGTTTGGCACGGTTGAACGAAAGAAGCGCGTGAGAAATAGCTTTCACAAATACTTTAGGTAACGAGTTTTTATAGACTCTCTTTGAAAAGTAAGCTTTTTTCATTTCTCAGAACCCCCAAACATATATTCTATTTTAATTATAGCAAAGTCTGAATGGTATGACTATATTTAACTAAATCTATTTCTAGTAACTAAAAGCAGCGATTCATCTCCCACCTAAATCTTTCAGATTTTGAGGAAGGAGTCTTCTCGCCAGAGTTGATAAATTCATTGAGCACGGGAGGAAATCCAGTAAATTTCCTCTGTGCTTTTTTGTTACCTGGGATTTGTATTCATATTTAGTATCGGGATGAGACCATTGATCTCATTATATATAGAAGGTTATTGATGGTTTATTAATAACGATCACTGAAGAGAATGTACCAACAAAAATATTCGAGTACTGCAATTTCTTTTTCAAAAACACAAATTCGTCTTTGATACCGTTGTTCTACGTTCCGGGCGGACGCTTTCCTGCGGGCGAGCGAGAAGTGCGGAAAGATACAGTTCAATCTTTCCCTGCCGCTTCCCTCGCTGCGCTCAGTCCAGGGT
>NZ_JBYHFO010000022.1:0-49467 GCF_057669865.1 Sporosarcina sp. Y1009
TAAAAGAGTCATTACCATTATGGTAGTGGCTTTTTTTGTTTTTGCAAAATGCGGACAGATCGGGTAACTACCTTTATAATAGAAATATGGAAAAGGAAGTGAATGTTAAGTGGATGCAAATCGACCGCTTGTCCATAAATTAATAAAATTTAAAGAAGCGAACCCTGTTTCTTTTCATGTTCCAGGACATAAAAATGGTGCGTTATCAGGACTGCCAGACGAGATGCGTTCGGCACTCGCGTATGACTTTACTGAACTTGATGGGCTCGATGATCTTCATCAAGCAGTGGGTGTAATTAAAGAAGCAGAGCAGAAGCTAACTGAACTTTATCAATCAGATAAAAGTTTTTTTCTTATAAACGGGTCGACTGTTGGAAACTTGGCGATGATCTATGCAATATGCACTGAAGGCGAAACGGTCATTGTACAGCGAAATGCACATAAGTCTATTTTTAACGCAATAGAGTTAACAGGTGCAAATGCTGTTTTTATCAGCCCAAAATGGGATAGTGTTTCAAAAACTAGTGGAGCGGTATCAGCGAAACAAGTTGAGAAAGCATTATCAAGTTATCCAGAAGCGAAGGCGGTTATATTAACCTATCCAACGTATTATGGAAAAACGGACACAGACTTGGAAGAAGCGATTCGCCTGTGTCACGAGAAAGAAATCCCCGTACTTGTAGATGAGGCGCACGGCGCACATTTTGTTGTTGGAGAACCATTTCCCAAGTCTGCACTTGAACTCGGTGCAGATGTAGTTGTCCATTCAGCACATAAAACATTACCTGCAATGACGATGGCCTCATATTTACATATACGCTCAAAATTGGTTATCCCAGATAAAATAGCTTATTATTTGCAAATGCTACAGTCTAGCAGTCCTTCCTATCTTCTCATGGCATCCCTTGATGATGCGAGAGCATATGCAGAATCCTATGATAAAGAAGATATTGAAGGCTTTATGATAAAGAGAGAGAGCTTCATGAAAAAACTAAATCAAATCGCTCATTTGGAAATAATTGAAACAGAAGATCCACTAAAGCTGATGCTACGAGTGGATGGATATTCAGGATATGATCTTCAGGCTGCGCTAAATCAGGTTGGTGTGTATGAAGAGCTTGCGGATTTATATCAAATCCTTTTAATGCTGCCATTACTAAAAAAAGAACATACTTATGACTTTGAGGAAGTTAGCGAAAAAATTGAAACAGCTATCAAAAATATGATGTCCTCAAATAAAAAAAATGTTCATTTTCCTGAATTGCCAATATATAACGAGGTAATATCGAAGCCCTCTTATAGAAAGAAAGAACTTGATCAATTACAAAAGATGTGGATTCCTTATAAGGAAGCATTAGGGAAAATAGCTGCTGCTTCACTAATCCCATATCCTCCAGGCATCCCATTACTGTTAGCGGGTGAAAGAATCACAGAGTATCATGTGCAAGACCTTTCAAGACTCCTCGAAATTGGCGCAAGATTTCAAGGCTCAGTCCGAATACAAGAAAAACAAATATTTGTCGTAACTAACGAGGCGGAGGAATAAAATGAAACAGAACGGAACATTTATTACTTTTGAAGGACCTGAGGGGGCTGGTAAAACAACAGTTATTTCAAAAATATATGATTTATTGAAAGCAGAAGGTAGACAAGTTATTCTGACACGCGAACCAGGTGGCATTCAAATTGCTGAAAAGATACGAACCGTTATTCTTGATCCAAATAATACGAAAATGGATGCAAAAACGGAAGCCCTTTTATATGCAGCGGCCAGGCGACAACATCTTGTTGAAAAAGTGATTCCCGCATTAAAAGATGGATGTATTATTTTGTGTGATCGATTTATTGATAGCTCACTTGCTTATCAGGGGTACGCAAGGGGACTCGGGATTGATAATGTTCTGCAGATCAATCAATTCGCGATTGGTGAAACGATGCCGGATCTCACTGTGTTTTTCGATATAAATCCAGAAGAGGGTCTGGCGCGAATTGCACAGAATAATAATCGTGAGCTGAATAGATTAGATAAAGAAAATATTAGTTTTCATGAAAAAGTTTATGAAGGTTATCAAGAATTACTTAAAAGGTACCCGAATAGAATTGTCAAGACGGATGCGAGACTTACGGAAACGGATGTAATAGAGAATGTTTGGAAAATTGTAAGGTCGCAACTGATGTAAGTGATGGATTCATGTTATAATAGAGGGAAAGAGGGAAAAAGGAGAGATGACCGTGAAATTAATAGTAGCAGTTGTTCAGGATCAGGATAGTAACCGTCTATCAGCAGCATTGACCAAAAGCGACTTTAGGGCGACTAAACTTGCGAGTACAGGTGGTTTTTTGAGATCGGGAAATACGACATTCTTAATCGGAACAGACGATAGTCTGGTTGACAAAGCTTTAGAACTTATCCGAGAAAATTGTCGTTCACGTGATCAGATGGTTGCACCAGTTTCCCCAATGGGTGGCAATGCAGATTCTTATATTCCTTATCCTGTTGAAGTGGAAGTTGGAGGAGCAACTGTATTTGTTTTGCCAATTGAACATTTCCATCATTTTTAATCCCAATTGATATCTCATAACATAATGAAAACAGCAAATTACGAGACTTCAACTGTTTCTTTATTTTCTTGTCTCGTAATTTGTTGCTTAAGAAAAATATCGATTCCGTGTGTTCGTGAGTAAACACGGTTTTTTAAACACGGAGGTGTGTTATTTTGCAAAGTGATGAGCAAGATTATATGATTATTAATCGCCAAAAACCTGTCATTGATCGGATTTGCGCATCTTATAAGAATGGTAGAATAGGACATGCTTATTTGTTTGAAGGCGACCATGGGACAGGAAAGAAAGCAACTGCGTTGTTTTTTGCTAAATTGCTTCTGTGTAAAAGCCCTATATTGTTTCATCCATGTGAGACGTGTAGTTCCTGTCGTCGGGTTTCGAATGGTAATCATCCAAACGTGAAAATAACTAAACCTGATGGACAACAAATTAAAAAAGAACAAATAGATGATTTGATTATAGAGATGACAAAAAAAGGTTTTGAACAAGGCAGGAAAATTTATATCGTTTCACGTGCAGACCGGATGAATAATTCATCAGCAAATACGCTATTAAAGTTTCTGGAAGAACCAGAGGGTGACGTTACGGCGATTTTGTTGACTGATTCCTATCAGTCTATATTGCCAACAATTCGGTCTCGTTGCCAGCGTATTTCGTTTCTTCCGCCTTCTCGGGAAATGATGATTTCAAAACTTGTTGAAAAAGGAATAACAACTTCGATGGCAGCTACTGTTACAATGGTAACTGCGGATATAGAGGAAGCGATTGTCATCGCGCAAGATGATGCATTTGCGCTAATGCGAAAAACAGTGTTAAAATTGATTATAGCATCAGAACGAAATGTTCATGAGGCATTGTTGTTCATACAATCGGATTGGTCTCGTCATATAAAAGAAAAAGATGATACAGACCGTGCGCTTGATTTATTGTTATATGCATATCGAGATATTGTTGTATTTAAAGCGGGATTGGATTCACTCCATACGTACCCGGACCAACAAGATTTATTTAAAGGTCTGGCAATGAAAATGACGTATAACGAATTATCCGTCGCAATGGAAGCTATTTTACAGGCGAAGCGACAGATGCATGGCAATATGAATCGAATGCTCCTTATGGAACAACTGGTGCTCAAGATGCAGGAGGGGTTACTCGTTGTATAAAGTAGTAGGTGTCCGCTTTAAAAAAGCGGGTAAAATATATTATTTCGATCCATTGGATTATGAGTTAAACGTTGACGAATATGTAATCGTCGAGACGGCACGTGGCGTCGAATATGGAAAAATAGTTATACCTGTAAGAGAAGTTGGTGAAAATGATGTTGTCCTACCATTGAGAAAAGTTGTTCGTCCTTCTTCAGAAGGCGACAACGAAAAGGTAGATGAAAATAGACATGAAGCCGAAAAAGCTTTTAATATAGGTGCTAATAAAATTTCCGAACATAAATTAGATATGAAGCTCGTTGATGTTGAATTTACTTTTGATCGAAACAAGATCATTTTTTATTTCACAGCTGAAGGCCGGGTTGATTTTCGGAATCTCGTCAAAGACTTGGCATCTATTTTCCGGACGCGTATCGAATTGCGACAAATCGGCGTGAGAGATGAAGCAAAAATGCTTGGTGGGATTGGTCCTTGTGGACGAATGCTGTGCTGTTCAACATTTCTCGGTGATTTTGAACCCGTTTCTATTAAGATGGCGAAAGATCAGAATTTATCATTGAATCCATCAAAAATCTCTGGATTATGTGGGCGTCTCATGTGTTGCTTGAAATATGAGAATGATGAATATGAAGAAGCCAAACAACTAATGCCTGATATTGGCGCGCGTATTGACACACCAGAAGGTCCAGGTAGGGTTGTTGGATTGAATTTATTAGAACGTCTATTACAAGTTCAGTTATCAGATGAAGAACATGTTCTTGAGTATACATTGGAAGAGATTATGGATCCGAAAAATAAGATGGCTCATTTAGTAAAATGATGGAGGTGGAATAGTTGAAAGAAAGGAATTTCCTTGACAGGGTAATGGAGTTTGAACAGCAATTGGACTCCATGAGTATACAATTCCGCGAATTGATAGGGTTCATCGCAGAGATGACAGAAGAGAACCATTCGCTTCAACTTGAAAACCATCATCTAAGAAAACGGCTTGAAGATATGGATAAACAAGATGAAAAAAACTTTCAAGAAGAGCAAGTGGAGAAAAAAACGAATGTGGTTGATGTAGGCGAAGGCGTTGATAACCTAGCACGTCTTTATAATGAAGGGTTTCATGTGTGTAATGTTCATTATGGAAGTATTCGCAAGGGTGAAGATTGCCTGTTCTGTCTATCGTTTTTAAATAAACAAAATGTATGAAACTAGCCGATCCTATTGAAATGTAGGCATCGGCTTTTTCTTTTGGAGGGCGTTGGGTTTGACGGTATTAATAGGTGATGAGCGATTGGATTACTTGCTAGCGGAGAATTTGAGGATTATTCAGAGTCCGTCGGTGTTTTCATTTTCGCTTGATGCGGTATTACTTTCTAGATTCGCTCATGTTCCGGGACGATTGGGCAAAGTTGTTGATCTTTGCGCTGGAAATGGTGCAATTCCACTGTTTCTGAGTGCGCGGACGAAAGCGCAGATTACAGCTGTTGAATTACAAGAGCGACTAGCGGGGATGGCTGAAAGAAGTGTTCAGTATAATAAACTTGAGGCTCAAATTGAGATTGTAAATGATGATGTCATCGGAATTGGTAAAAAAATCGGGTATGATCAATATGATTTGGTCACCTGTAATCCGCCATATTTTCCCGCACATGAAGCAAGTGATAAAAATTTAATCGAACCTATTGCCATTGCGCGCCATGAGATTTATTTAACGCTTGATCAAGCGATAGAATCGGCCAGCAAACTCTTGAAACAAGGTGGGCGCGCGGCATTTGTCCATCGACCTGGTCGTTTACTTGATATAATTACGTCCATGCGTGCGCATCGTATTGAACCGAAACGAATTCAACTTGTCTATTCAAAAGCAGGGAAGGACGCGAATACTTTATTGATTGAAGGAACAAAAGATGGGAAGCCTGATTTGAAAATACTCCCACCACTTTATGTATATGACCAAGAAGGTAACTATACTGAAGAAGTGAGGCGTTTACTATATGGAGAAAATGCCTGAACATCTTTTTTACGTACTTGAATGTAATGACGGTTCGTTCTATGCAGGATATACGAATAACTTAGCGCGTAGAATTCGGTTTCATAATGAAGGAAAAGGCGCAAAATACACAAGAGCGAAACGTCCAGTACGATGTATTTTCCTGGAAGCATTTGAAACGAAAAGTGAGGCAATGCAAGTTGAATATCGGTTTAAACAATTAACTAGGAGTGCGAAAGAACGTTATATTAAAAAGGAGGTTATTTGCAATGAAATCACAAAAAAGCGCTGAAATAAACGGTGGAAAGCTATTTTTAGTGGGTACACCCATTGGTAATCTCGAAGATATAACCATCAGGGCTCTCCGAATATTAAATGAAGTCGATGTGATTGCGGCAGAAGACACACGAAATACGATTAAATTATGTAATCATTTTGAGATAAAAACACCATTAATAAGCTATCATGAACATAATTTAGAATCTGGCGGAGAAAAAATTCTATCGATGCTTTCCAATCAACAATCTATCGCGCTCGTTAGCGATGCCGGAATGCCGTGCATCTCTGATCCGGGGGCAGATATTGCCAGTAAAGCAATTCGCGCAGGATTCGACGTTGTTCCAGTTCCAGGAGCAAACGCTGCAATCAGTGCACTTGTGGCATCAGGACTCTCCCCACAACCCTTTTTGTTTTACGGGTTCCTATCACGCGGTAAAAAGGAACGCCGAGTACAAATAGAGGCGTTAAAAATACGACAGGAAACTATATTACTATATGAAGCACCTCACCGGTTAAAAGAGACTTTGCTCGCATTAAGGGAACAAATTGAGGGGACACGAAATATTGTGTTAGCACGTGAATTGACAAAGCGATTTGAGGAGTTTTTACGTGGAACGCTTGAAGAGGCGATTGATTGGGCACAATCTAATACAATACGTGGAGAATTTTGTATTGTTCTCGAAGGAAACGACGGGACAAGCGTGGAAAGTTCCGAAGCAGCGTGGTGGGAAGGACTCAGCATTTCTGAACATGTCGATGCGTTAATTAACGAAAAAGGGATTAGGTCAAAAGAAGCTATTCGAAATGTGGGAGCAGAACGATCCATGAGTCGTCGGGATGTTTATCAGGCCTATCATGTCGAAAAAGATTAAAAAATCCGAAACGAAGATTCCGTCTCGGATAAACATCTTACTTATTTAAACTCTCTTGAATCTGTGTGACGAGTTGTTCGGCACCTTCAGGGCTTAATATCAAGTTTCCATCAAGGAGACTTAAATTATCATCTGAGACAGTACCGGTGATAGAGCATGTCATATTCGGCATATATTTCTTCAAAATAATCTTATCTTCATCCACGTATATTTCTAGGGCATCTTTTTGTGCGATTCCTAGAGTTCTACGTAATTCGATAGGGATAACTACGCGCCCGAGTTCATCGACCTTTCTTACAATACCAGTAGATTTCATTAGAAGAACTCCTTCCCCAACAGTTAGACTGAATTTGTTATTTGGACAATTCTGCATTTGTTATTGTCTGTCATCAATCATACCAATTCATCCAAATATCGTCAATGGTAAAAGCTTAAATTCAGAGTATTATTTTGGAAAAATTAATATCCTAATAATAATGATTATCAAGACTATGAACTATATTTAATTGATAATATGAACCAAATGATTAACATTGTATCCGTTTAATTATTTCGATAGAATAGAATTACATACAACTTTACTGGAGGAATCTTTGTGGTTAAACAAAAAGAAACGTTTTATATTACAACGCCGATCTATTATCCGAGTGGAAAATTCCATATTGGCACGGCTTATACGACAGTTGCATCTGATGCAATGGCGCGTTATAAAAGACTTCGTGGGTATGATGTTCGCTTTTTAACAGGTATGGACGAACATGGACAGAAAATTCAAGAGGTTGCTGAAGCAGCAGGACTCCCGCCTCAAGAGTTTGTAGATGGAATTGCAGAATCGGCGAAAAAGGTTTGGCGCCTGATGGATATTTCTTATGATGATTTTATCCGAACAACCGATCCACACCATAAAGCAAGCGTTGAAAAGATTTTCCAGAAGTTCTTGGATAACGGTGATATTTATAAAGGTGAGTACGAAGGTTGGCATTGTACACCTTGTGAATCCTATTTTGCGGAAACACAGTTAGAAGATGGGAATTGTCCAGATTGTGGTCGCCCTGTTCAAAGAGTAAAAGAAGAGTCTTATTTCTTTAATATGAAAAAATATGCCGATCGACTATTAGCTTACTATAATGAAAATCTCGAATTTATTGAGCCTGCGTCACGGAAAAATGAAATGATTAATAACTTTATTAAACCGGGTCTTGAAGATTTATCGGTTTCAAGAATGTCATTTGATTGGGGCATAAAAGTTCCAGGAGATCCCAAACATGTTATTTATGTATGGGTTGATGCACTGACAAATTATATTACGAAACTCGGTTATCTTTCTGACGATGATTCGTTATTCAACAAATATTGGCCTGCTGATGTACATGTTGTCGGAAAAGATATCGTTCGATTCCACACAATCTATTGGCCAATCTTTTTAATGGCACTTGATTTACCGTTGCCAAAAAAAGTTTTTGCACATGGATTTATTATGATGAAGGATGGAAAAATGTCGAAATCTAAGGGGAATGTTGTGTATCCCGAGATGCTTGTTGAACGCTATGGGCTAGATGCGACACGTTATTTCCTGCTTCGCGAATTGCCGTTTGGACAAGATGGTGTTTTTTCACCAGAATCATTTGTTGAACGAACAAATTATGATCTTGCGAATGATTTAGGGAATTTGTTAAATCGAACGGTTTCAATGATCAATCAATACTTCGGTGGCACAATTCCAACTGAAGGGTTAATCGCTACGGATTATGATCAGTTATTAACTGACTTTATCACGTCAACTGTAGAAAAGTATGAAGCTTCTATGGAAGAGATGCAATTTAGCAATGTACTTGGCGACTTGTGGGCGCTTGTTTCACGGACGAATAAGTATATTGATGAAACGACCCCGTGGGTCTTGGCAAGAGATGAGAATAAGCGCGGGGAGCTTGCGTCTGTCATGAACCATCTTGTGACTTCATTGCGACATATTGCAGTTTTACTACAACCATTTATGACAAACTCTCCAAAGAAGATTGTTGAGCAACTTGGTCTTCCAGAGGAATCATTGAAATGGGAGACGCTTGGTGATTTCAATCATGTTGGCGCAGGTATAAAAGTTGTTGACAAAGGAGTTCCTATCTTCCCAAGACTTGATGCAGAGGTGGAAATCGAGTTTATTCGCGGGGAAATGGCAATTACAGCTCCAAAAGAAGTGAAAGAGACAAAAAAAGATGATTTTCCAGAAGTGAGTGAAGAAATCACGTTCGAAGATTTCATGAATGTGGATTTGCGCGTTGCTACGGTGACTGCATGTGAAAAAATTCCGAAAACCGATAAATTATTAAAAATACAACTAGATCTTGGATTTGAACAACGTCAAGTTGTATCAGGTATTGCTGAATATTACGAACCAGATGCTTTGATTGGTGAGAAGGTAATTGTGGTTGCCAATTTAAAACCGGTCAAGTTGCGCGGCGAATTATCTCAAGGAATGATCTTGGCAGGGAAATCAGAAGGCGTTCTAAAGCTTGCTACGGTTGATCAGGCACTAGAAAACGGAGCGCCAGTAAAATAAGTTAAGGATATTTTATGGTAAATGACGGCGACTATTTCTATGTGGAAAAGTCGCCGTTTTTTATTTTCTGTTTTAATTGTGACGGGATAATACAATCAATTATAAAAACTGTAATGTAAATGTAATATAAATGAGAAGAAAGAAATATTTCGCTAGACTATGATTATTATTGTTATGAGGAGAGAAAAGTATGTATATAGATACGCATGTGCATTTAAATGCAGATCAATTTGAAGAAGATGTGGCCGAGGTTATTACACGCGCACTCGATGCTGGTGTAACGAAAATGGTCGTCATCGGATTTGATCGGAAAACAATTGAGAAGGCAATGGCGTTAACGGAGCAGTATTCGTTTATATATGCTGTTGTTGGCTGGCATCCAGTTGATGCAATTGATTGTACAGAAGAAGACTTAAAATGGATTGAATCGCTTGCAGCGCATCCTAAGGTTGTTGGAATTGGAGAAACTGGGCTTGATTATCATTGGGATAAGTCTCCAAAGGACATTCAACAAGAAGTCTTCAGAAAGCAAATTCGACTCGCTAAAAAAGTCAATCTGCCAATTATCATTCATAATCGAGATGCGACTGCAGATGTTGTTCGTATTTTGAAAGAAGAAGAGGCGGAAACGACGGGTGGCATTATGCACTGTTTTGGTGGAAGTGTTGAAACGGCAAAAGAATGCATTGCCATGAATTTTATGATTTCACTTGGTGGTCCTGTAACTTTCAAAAATGCAAAAACACCAAAAGAAGTTGCAACAGAAATTCCTTTGGACAAGTTATTAATCGAAACAGATGCACCCTATTTGGCGCCGCATCCATACCGTGGAAAGCGCAACGAGCCAGTGTTTGTAAAGCTGGTAGCAGAAGAAATTGCAAGGTTAAAAGGATTGCCGGTTGAAGTAATAGCAGAAGCAACAACAAAAAACGCATTAAAAGTATTTAATATAGATGAATAAAATGGAAATATAATTTCCATACTTTGCATATAAGGGAATTCCTTATTCTACTAATTTAAGAATCTCTATTGGTTGACATGCAAAATAGTAACCTATATAATCACACAGGTGATAGAGGAGGAGTTTTTTTCATGCTAAGTAAAATTATGAAAAGCCTATTCTTAAAGTCATTGAGGAGTAAACAAATCGCAACTTTTATCATTATTCCAACGATATTTGTTACGGTTGTTTCCTTAGCGCTATTTGAAGGTAATAAAAAATCGGTAACAATAGTTGTTAACGGTGAAACCGAAGAAGTGAAGACATATGCATCAACTGTCGGTAAACTTCTATCTGAAAGTGAATTTAAAGTTTCAGAACATGATAGTGTTAGTCCCTCAATAGAATCCCCAATCGAAAATGGTTTATTGGTTAGGTTGGAACAGGCAAAGAAAGTTGCAATTCAAATTGATCAGAAAGAAGACATATATATATGGACGACGGAAAGCACGGTAGGCGATGTATTAGAAGAAGCTGATATCGCGTTAACTGAGTATGATCAGGTAAGTCCGAGTTTAGATGCACCAGTGAAAGACAATATTTCTGTTGCTAAAGCGTATGACTTTACGTTAATCGATGGAAGTGAAAAGAAAAAGTATTGGTCAACTTCGACTACGGTCGCTGACTTTTTAAAGAGAGAAGATATTCAATTGAACAAGTTTGACCGTTTGGAAGGTCAGAAAGATGACATCATTCAACCAGGTTCAACTGTTGAGATTGTTCGCGTAGAAAAGGTCACCGATGTAGTGGAAGAGTCAGCAGATTTTGCGATTGAAACGCGTAATGACCAAAACTTGCTTAAGGGACACGAAAAAGTTGTCCAAGAAGGAAAAAAAGGAACGGTTACAAGGGAATTTGAAGTCGTCATGGAGAACGGAAAAGAAGTTTCCAGAAAATTGGCGAGCGAAAAAACCATTAAAGAACCAGTGAAAAAGGTTGTCGCAATTGGTACAAAAGTTGTTGTCGCAAGTGCAGCGCCAGCCAAAGCGAGTAGTAACAGTGTGAGTGTATCAAGAAGTAAAACACCAGCTGAACCTACTAGTGGAAAAGAGTTTTATGTATCAGCAACTGCATACACGGCTTATTGTAACGGTTGTTCAGGAATCACAGCGACAGGGATCAATTTAAAAAACAATCCAAATTTAAAAGTGATTGCAGTTGACCCATCTGTTATTCCGTTAGGTTCCAAAGTTTGGGTTGAAGGCTATGGCTATGCGATTGCTGGAGATACCGGTGGGGCTATTAAAGGGAAGAAAATCGATTTACATTTCCCAACAAAAGAAGCTGCCTATAAATTTGGACGAAAACAAGTGAAGATAAAGATTATCGATTAAAGATATCCGCCGTAGGACGTTATCGTGTCCTGCGGCTTATTTTGTCTTTTCTTTTACATCTTCCTGTATGCAAGGTAGAATTATGTGAAGAATGGTATGGAAAGAGGACGGCTTGTGAATATAAAAGAAGTGATTGTTGTCGAAGGAAAATCAGATACTGTTGCTGTTAAAAGAGCAACAGGTGCAGACACGATTGAAACAAATGGCTCCGCAATTAATGAAGATACACTTAGACGCATTGAGCACGCTGTGGAAGTTCGTGGCGTCATCGTGTTTACTGATCCAGATTATCCGGGAAGACGAATTCGCGCGATTATAGAAGAGCGCATTCCAACAGTGAAACATGCATTTCTTGCTAAAAAGAAAACTATTGCAAAGAATGGAAAGGGCCTCGGGATTGAACATGCTTCTGATGAAGATATCCGCGAAGCGATTCAGACCGTCTATACAGTAGAAGAACATACAGTGGCTGATATCTCCTTATTAGACTTAATGGAGGCTAAGCTCATTGGACATCCAAATGCTCGTAGAAGAAGAGGTCGACTGAGCGAGTTACTACAGATTGGTCAAGTGAATGGCAAGGGGTTAAAAAAACGGCTTGAAATGTTTCGAATAAGCAAAGAAAGATTTGAAGCTACCTTGACAGTTCTCGATGAGGAGGAAGAAGAGAAATGATGAAAGATATAGCGACTCCGATGAGGACGAAAGAAATTTTAGAACGACATGGTTTTTCATTTAAAAAAAGTTTGGGGCAGAACTTTTTAATAGATCCTAATGTGTTGGAAAATATAGTCGGTACCGCACAGTTATCTGAACGTACAGGGGTGATTGAGGTTGGTCCAGGTATTGGTGCGCTTACAGAACACTTGGCAAGAGCCGCCAAGAAAGTAGTTGCGTTTGAAATAGATGGGCGCTTGTTGCCTGTACTAGAAGATACAATGTCACCTTATGATAATGTGACCGTAATTCACCAAGATATACTGAAGGTGGATCTCGGGCAAGTAATGGCAGAACAGTTTGCGGAATTTGATGAAGTTGTCGTTGTTGCAAACCTGCCATATTATGTGACAACCCCGATTATCATGAAGTTTTTGCTTGAAAAAGTTCCCGTTACAGGCATGATTATTATGATGCAAAAAGAAGTTGCTGATCGAATTACAGCCAAGCCTGGAACAAAGGCGTATGGTTCATTGTCAATTGCTATTCAATTTTATATGGATGCAGAAGTAGCAATGATTGTTCCGAAAACGGTATTTATGCCCCAACCAAATGTTGAGTCTGCAGTTCTTCGTTTGACTAGAAAAGAAACACCGCCAGCAGAAGTCATTGATGAAAACTTCCTTTTTCGGATTTCGCGAGGCTCTTTTGTGCAACGACGCAAAACAATTTTAAACAACTTACAATCCTCATTGGAAGATGGGAAATTGAAAAAAGATTTAATTGTTGAAGCGCTACAGCGTGCAGATATTGATCCAACAAGACGCGGGGAGACCTTATCGGTCGAAGAATTTGCGTTGTTATCAAATGAACTTTATAACGATTTTTTTGTGGATTCGAAGTAAATTCAATTCGGATAGAGGCTCTTTTTGCCTTGTCGAATAAAAATAATGATTGACAAAGATGTTATGATATTGTTAAAATGATTGAATTAATTGACAGAAATCTTAGAATGTGTTATGCTTTTATGTAGTGAGGTGTTAGCGAAATGCCAAAAACATTAGCGGACATTAAGAATTTATTGGATTCTCATCTTGGGAAACGTTTGCACTTAAAGGTAAACGGCGGACGGAGAAGAACGATTGAAAGAACTGGTGTCTTGAGTGAAACGTACCGAGCAGTATTTGTTGTGGAACTGGACCAGGAAGAAAATGCATTTGAACGAGTCTCTTATAGTTATGCAGATATTTTAACCGATGCGGTTGAAATAACTGTGATGGATGGAACAGATCAAACAGCATTTATCGTCAAATAATTTCAGCACTCATGAATTGACTATTATTTTTAAAAGTTTAAAGCACTTATCAAGCATTCGATTTTAGGATGTCTTTGATAGGTGTTTTTTATTTGGTTAGGTTCATACTACGATTGTCAGCCGAAAAGGAGGAAAACCGAATGGCGAAAAAACGCGGAATAATGTCTGAGCAATTGAAAGTAGAAATTGCGAAAGAGCTTGGATTTTACGATGTTGTTGAGCGAGAAGGTTGGGGCGGCATAAAGGCAAAGGATGCTGGAAATATGGTGAAGCGTGCAATTGAAATGGCTGAGCGTGGCGTTTCTGAAGGCAAAGGATCATCATCGTAACATACCCGAAATCCCAAAGCGGTTGACATGAATGAGGACTGTACCAAAGTTGTCGATTGACAACATTGGTACAGTCCTTTTATAAAAAGTCTGAACTACTTAATGCATTCCTAGCATCGTGTGGTAAAATGGGAAACAAAGACATTCAATACTGGAGGGAGCCCGATGCTGCTCTATGAGAAGGCGCCAGCTAAAATTAATTTAACACTCGATGTTTTACATAAACGCGAGGACGGCTTTCATGAAGTTGAAATGGTAATGACAACAGTCGATTTGGCGGATAGTGTTTGGCTCCGATCCACAGAAGACGGTGTAATAACCATTAAAACGTCCGAGCCTTTCATCCCAAACAATCGAAAAAACTTGGCGTATCAAGCTGCAGAATTAATAAAGCGAGAGTATCAGATTACAAAAGGGGTAGAAATCACGCTGGATAAAAGTATTCCAGTCGCTGCAGGACTTGCTGGCGGCAGTTCTGATGCTGCAGCGACATTGCGAGGGCTAAACAGACTATGGAAGCTTAATCTGGACTTAGATAGGCTTGCAGAGCTGGGTGCTGAAATTGGCTCAGATGTATCGTTTTGTGTTTACGGAGGAACGGCCCTTGCAACGAGCCGGGGAGAAGTTATTCAAAATCTACCTCCCCCTCCAAATTGTTGGGTTATTTTGGCGAAACCTACAATTTCAGTTTCAACAGCAGATATCTATGGGAACTTGAAAATCGACAAATTAGCACATCCCGAAACAGCAGAAATGATCGAAGCACTAAAAACTGCTAATTACGAGTTGATGTGCGAGACGCTTGGCAATGTGTTAGAACCGATAACGATGAATCTTTATCCTGAAGTCGTTACATTAAAAGAGCAAATGAAAAAATTTGGCGCAGATGCGGTGCTCATGAGCGGGAGTGGCCCAACGGTTTTTGGATTGGTCAAACACGAATCAAGAGTACCAAGAATTTACAATGGATTAAAAGGATTTTGCCATGAGGTCTATGCGATACGCATGATTGGAGAACGGCATTCTCTTGATTAAACACGTATGTTTATGATAATGTACCAATAAACATTCGTGCTTGAGGAGTAGGTCATATGAAATGGAAAAGAAGTGAAAGGCTCGTTGATATGACACAGCATTTGCTGGATAGTCCACATGAATTAATTCCACTTACGTTTTTTTCAGAACGCTATCAATCAGCAAAATCATCAATTAGTGAGGATTTAACAATTATTAAAGAAACATTTGAGAAAAAAGGTACTGGGAAGTTGATGACAGTCACCGGTGCAGCAGGCGGTGTAAAGTACATACCGCAAATGGACGGGGCGGATATCCGAAATGTCATGTCTTTACTGATGAGTGAACTCAGTCATTCAGATCGACTGTTACCAGGTGGCTATCTATTTATGGCAGATTTGCTTGGAAATCCACGCCTAATGAATCAAATTGGAAAAGTATTTGCAACGGCATTTGCCGATAAAGACATAGATGTGATTATGACAGTTGCTACAAAAGGGATACCCATCGCAAATGCGATTGCACGACATCTGAATGTTCCTGTTGTCATTGTTCGTCGCGACAGTAAAGTAACAGAAGGGTCGACGGTTAGCATCAACTACGTTTCGGGCTCTGCACGTCGAATACAAACGATGGTATTATCTAAAAGAAGTATGTCTAGCGGACAAAATGTACTTCTAACTGATGATTTTATGAAAGCCGGCGGGACAATGTTGGGCATGAAAAGCCTGGTGGAAGAATTCGATTGTCACCTTGCAGGAATTGCCGTACTTGTTGAAGCAGAACATCACGAGGATGTTCTTGTCGATCATTATCATTCGTTTCTCAAATTATGTGAAGTAAATGAGGGAAATCGTACGATTAAAATAAGTGAAGGTAACTATTTTGAGAAAGGTGGAATTTAATATGAAATACGTAGCAACAGACAAAGCGCCAGCAGCTTTTGGTCCTTATGCACAAGCAGTAAGTGTCAATGGATTTATTTACACATCAGGTCAAATCCCAGTCACAACAGATGGGTTGCTTGTTGAGGGGACGATTGAAGAACAAACACATCAAGTATTTGCAAACTTACGTGCCGTGTTAGAAGAAGCAAATTCTTCATTTGATCGAGTCGTAAAGGCGACCGTTTTTTTAACAAACATGGATCACTTTGTTGCCGTAAATGATATTTACGCGGAATATTTCGGAACTCATACACCTGCGCGTTCTTGCGTACAAGTTGCTAGATTACCTAAAGATGCTCAAATTGAAATTGAAGTCATTGCTTTAGCGGGTAAATAAGAAAAAACAGCTCCATCCAGTTTCTTGTCTGGGTGGAGCTGTTTTTATGTTAAAAAAGACGAAAGTTCAGTTTGAAGAGAAAGCTAAGTGTTTTTGAAAAAACTTTAAACGATTTTCACGTTTTAGAAGGAGTTATCCTTCTTCTGTTGAATAGTGTGTAATGGGACTGTAAATAGAACAAGGGAGTGGGAATGAGATGAAAGTAACAGATGTTAGACTAAGGAGAGTAGACACAGAGGGAAGGATGAGAGCGATTGCATCGATAACTTTTGAAAATGCATTCGTTGTTCATGATATTCGAGTGATTGACGGGAATGATGGGTTATTTGTCGCGATGCCAAGCAAACGCACACCAGATGGTGAATTTCGCGATGTTGCTCATCCGATTAATCCAACGATGCGCCTAACAGTACAGGACGCGGTACTTGCGGCGTATCACTTATCATCTGGGGAAGAAAGTTCAATACTCGAAGAAGCAAATGTTTAACGCTATATTATCCACGAAATAATATAGCGG
The DNA here is from genome assembly GCF_057669865.1 of Sporosarcina sp. Y1009. NCBI lineage: Bacteria > Bacillati > Bacillota > Bacilli > Caryophanales > Caryophanaceae > Sporosarcina > Sporosarcina sp. Y1009. The sequence continues at coordinate 16,868 of NZ_JBYHFO010000022.1, forward strand.
GGGTTAGTATTGTCCTTTCTAAAAGATTAACTATCTACTAAAAGGTTCATTTTTACGTGCGTCGTCTTTTCAGACGAATCTAGAGATTTCATAATCATTATAGAAAAAAGAGGTTTTGGAAAATCATGGCGATTTCCTTAACCTCTTTTTTTATTGCTTATCGGACGGCCGATTCTGTTAATGAAAAAGACGGAAAATCGAATTTATGAATAAAAAATGACAATCATAAATGGCTTAAATGGAATTGTCAATAGAGGAGGGTTGAAAAAAAGGTGAAATTCAGCTATAGTCAAGAGTGAATAAAGTGGGATTGTTTTCGATTTTTATCCCGAAATATAGAGGGATTCTTTCATACATTCCTTTCAATTTGGAGGCTAGTCTATGTCGAATACATTTGCCATCGTTCTTGCAGCAGGTCAAGGAACACGAATGAAGTCCGATTTGTATAAAGTGCTCCACCCTGTCTGCGGAAAGCCGATGGTTGCACATGTAATAGATAATATAAGAAAACTGGAAGCAGAGCGAATTGTTACGATTGTCGGTCACGGGGCTGACAAAGTTGAGGAAACGCTTGGTACTAAAAGCGAATATGTCTTGCAGGATCAGCAACTAGGAACTGCACATGCCGTTTTACAAGCTGAAAGTGCACTAGGAAATCTCGAAGGGACAACCATCGTTGTTTGTGGAGATACACCACTAATCCGCTCAGAAACAATGGCCTCCCTTATAGCCCACCATAAAGAGAGAGGGGCGAAAGCGACCATTTTAACAGCGCATGCCGATGATCCAACAGGCTACGGACGAATCGTTCGTGCGGATAACGGCGAAGTTCTACGGAACGTCGAACACAAAGACGCAAACGAGGCCGAACAATTAGTAACGGAAATAAATACGGGAACGTATTGTTTTGATAATCAAGCTCTTTTTGAAACATTGAAAAAGGTGACGAACAACAATGCACAGGGAGAGTATTATCTTCCAGATGTTATTGGGATTTTACAAGCTGAGGGTGAACGTGTTTCTGCCCATGTTACTGGTGATTTTAGTGAAACTCTTGGTGTGAATGATCGAGTCGTATTATCGCAAGCAGAAACCGTTATGCGAAAGCGTCTAGCAGAGATGCATATGCGAAACGGTGTCACTATTATCAACCCAGAGAACACGTATATTAGTGTGGATGCTGAAATTGGCCGAGATACGATTATACAACCAGGCACGATGATCGAAGGGGCAACAGTAATTGGTGAAAGATGTACGATTGGTCCGAACAGCCAAATCGTAGATAGCCATATCGGCGACGAAACGAAAATCACTTCTTCTGTCATTGAAGAAAGTACAATTGGTTCAAATACAACAGTTGGTCCATTTGCACATATTCGTCCAGAATCTAATTTGGGTAACCATGTGAGAATTGGTAACTTTGTAGAAATTAAAAAATCAACATTCGGAGACGGCAGTAAATCGGCGCATTTAAGTTATATTGGAGATGCAATTGTTGGTAAAGATGTCAATTTCGGATGTGGCACAATTGTTGTCAATTACGATGGCAAGAAAAAACATACGACAATTGTTGAAGACGATGCGTTTATTGGTTGTAATTCAAATCTAATTTCACCAGTAAAAGTCGGAAAAGGTGCTTACGTTGCTGCCGGTTCGACGATAACAAAAGATATTCCTGAAGACTCACTAGCAATTGCTCGAGCGCGTCAAGAAAACAAAGACGGGTATGTTTCAAAACTAAAACTCAACTAAACGGGGGACCATAATGGCTAATCATTATTCAAATGGCAAACTAAAGATATTTTCTTTGAATTCCAACGAAACGCTTGCACGGGAGGTTTCTGAAGAAATTGGACGTCCACTAGGAAAATGTTCTGTTAAACGATTTAGTGACGGTGAAGTCCATATCAATATTGAAGAAAGTATCCGCGGCTGTGATGTCTTTGTAATCCAATCTACGTCGGACCCCGTCAATGAAAACTTGATGGAACTATTAATCATGATAGATGCATTGAAACGCGCTTCTGCTCGTACAATTAATGTTGTCAATCCATATTACGGTTATGCGCGCCAAGACCGAAAAGCACGTCCGCGTGAGCCAATTACAGCAAAATTAGTAGCAAACTTGCTTGAAACAGCAGGAGCAAATCGAGTCATTGCCATCGATTTACACGCCCCTCAAATTCAAGGGTTCTTCGATATTCCAATTGATCATTTAGTTGCAGAACCGATTTTGACAGAATACTTCGAGCAAAAAGGCTTTAAAAAAGATGAGCTTGTCATTGTCTCACCAGATCATGGCGGCGTAACACGAGCTCGAAAAATGGCAGATCGAATGAAAGCGCCAATTGCGATTATCGACAAACGCCGTCCGCGTCCGAATGTTTCAGAAGTGATGAACATCGTTGGACAAGTGGAAGGTAAAACAGCTATTTTGATTGATGATATAATTGACACAGCTGGTACAATAACAGTAGCAGCAGATGCACTTATAGAAAGTGGTGCAGTTGCAGTCTATGCATGTTGTACGCATCCTGTTTTGTCTGGGCCAGCAATCGAACGTATCGACAACTCGCAAATTAAAGAACTGGTCGTAACTAATTCGATTGAACTTCCTGCACATAAACAATCGCCAAAATTGACACAGCTTTCAATTGCCAAACTTTTGGCAAATGCAATCATTCGTGTCTTTGAAAAGAAATCAGTAAGTATCTTATTTGATTGACAACTAAAGGTGTATGCTGTAACCTATAGAACAGTCTAAAATATACAAGAATAAATTAATATACTAACATATTTGAAAGGTGACTATGTAAAATGAGTACTACAATTCAGTCCGAACTTAGAGTAAAAGGACAACATTCTACAATTACTCAACTAAGAACTGCTGGCTTCGTTCCAGCTACTGTTTATGGCTATAATACGGAGGCAACTTCGATTTCTGTAAATGAGCGTGACCTACTAAAAACATTACGCGTAACTGGGCGTAACGGAGTTATGAAACTTCTAGTTGAAGGCAAAGAAGTAAACGTTGTATTAAACGATTACCAATCTGACGCGTTAAAAGGCACAGTCCTTCACGCAGATTTCCTTGCAATCAATATGACAGAAGAACTTGAAGTTAGTGTTCATATTAATCTTATTGGCGATTCTAAAGGCGAAAAAGAAGGCGGAGTTATTCAACAACCAAACTGGGAGTTGGATATCAAAGTTAAACCGTCTGAAATTCCGGAAACATTCGACCTTGATATTTCAGAACTAGAAATTGGTGACACGCTAACAGTAGCGGATATCCGTGAAAAATCTAAGTTTGAAATTCTAAATGATGATGAATACGCACTTGTTACAATTTCAGCTCCACGTACAGAAGAAGAACTAGAAGCACTTGATGAAGCTACTGAAGATGTAAGTGCAGAGCCTGAAGTAATTGGCGCAGACAAAGACGAAGACTAATAATAAGAAATGGCGTGCGGTTTCCCGCACGCCTCTTTTCTATTTAACGAGAAGTTGATGAGTCGAGTTGTCTTGGTTCATCTACTTGATAATTACTTACTTAATATGACTTGCAAAAAGGAAGAGATTATTGATGAAAATGATTATTGGGTTAGGAAATCCGGGAAAGCAGTATGAAAAAACTCGGCATAATATTGGTTTTCATGTCATCGATGAACTTTCAAAAAGATTAAACTCGCCGCCAATGCAATCAAAGTTTAATGGCATGTATTCGGTTATCCATCACGCGGGTGAAAAAATAATTCTTGTAAAACCGCTTACTTATATGAACTTATCCGGTGAATGTGTCCGACCTTTAATGGACTATTATCAGGTTGAACTTGATCAAATCACAGTAATTTATGATGATTTAGACTTTTCACCTGGTGAAATTCGACTTCGCCAAAAAGGTAGCGCAGGTGGTCACAATGGCATGAAGTCAATCATTTCCCATCTTGGAACCGATAAGTTTAACCGCATTCGCATGGGTATTGGTAGGCCGATAAGTGGCATGAAAGTTTCTGACTATGTACTCTCCTCTTTCCGTAAAGACGAAGAATCGATTATTCGTGAAGCAATCTTAAAAAGTGCGGATGCTTGTGAAGCATGGATTGACGCACCATTTCTGGATGTTATGAATAATTATAATGGTAAATAAAGAATAATACAGTCCTTAACCGCCTATACTTTGAGAAAAGGGAGCAGGTGACAAAGTGACAATTCGTTATCATTGTAGACATTGTGAATCAGAAATTGGTTCACTTCCGTTTGAATCGGCAAAAGAGACATTTCGTTTGTTGGAAAAATTGGATCAAGAAGAAAATGATCAATTTCTAACGGTAAGAAAAGACGGTGCTTTGTCTGTGCGTTGCATATGTGAAGAGTGCGAGCGAACGCTTCAAAGCAATCCGGATTATTATACAGTTACTAAGTGGATTCAATAAGATTTCGCTTTGGCGCCTAAAAGACGACCAGAGCTTTTTCTGATTTATATTCACAGAAGCATATGGGATTTGAATAAAATAAAGTGTTCATACCCCTTTATTATGAAAGTTAGGTGTGTACTATTGGAAGCGCTTGTTAATTTATATTTACAAAACAATGAGATTACGAGTCTTGTAGAAGAACTAAGAAAAGGTGAAGACCGTCAACTGATTGCAGGGCTATCAGGCGGAGCCAAGCCAGTATTTTTTGAATCTCTACAGCGATCTATTGAAAAACCGATTCTCATCATCTCACCAAATCTTTTGCAGGCACAGCGCACGTACGAAGATTTGGTGAAAATGCTTGGGGCTTCTTCCGTTCGTCTTTATCCTGCTGAAGAACTAATCGCGGCTGAACTGTCAGTTTCCAGTTATGAATTACGGGCACAGCGGATTGAGACATTAGACCATATGGCGCGTGTCGGCAGCGGTGTCTATATCACTCCAATTGCTGGTATGAGAAAGCTTTTACCAGATAAAGTTCATTGGTTGAAAGATAGTTTACTAGTTGAAGAAGGCGCGACGCTTGATGTTGAAGCGTCGTTGAATAAGCTCGTGACAATGGGTTATGTGAGACAGCCAATGGTTACAGCTCCAGGCGAGTTCGCACTACGCGGTGGCATTTTGGATTTGTACCCAATCCATATGGATGATCCTGTACGCATCGAATTATTCGACACAGATGTCGATTCGATTCGTACATTTTCTGCTGAAAATCAACGGTCAACTGGAAAATTGGCTTCTCTATCCATTCTTCCTGCTTCAGAATATGTTTGGTCAGAAGATGACCTAAAGATAATGGCAGATAAGCTTGAAGTTGAACTTGCAGAAAGTCTCAAGAAAATGAAAGATGTTGAAGCTAAAGAACGATTACGACAAAATGTTACAGCTGATATCGAGCAATTAAAAGATGGTCGTGCGCCAGAAGAAATGTTGAAATATGCATCATTTTCACCAAATCCACCGACGACATTGGGTACTTACTTCCCACCAGACGGTTTAATCATATTTGATGAAATCGGTCGCATAATGGAAGTGCTAGAATCTCTTGAAGTTGAGGAAGACCAATGGTTTGCCTCATTACTCGAGGAAGGCAAAATTGTGCATTCCGCAAAACTCTCGTTTTCCTTCAATGAAGTAAACAAGCAACTATCTCAAGAAAAAATTTATTTATCACTATTTATTCGAACGATGCCTGGAATTGTTGTAAAGAAAACAATTACAGTTTCTTGTAAACCAATGCAACAATTTCATGGCCAAATGCACTTTTTAAGGAATGAGATGGATCGATGGCGGGAAGGGAACTACCATGTATTCCTCATTGCCGACGGAGACGACCGAATGAAAAAAGTTCAATCCATCTTAAAAGATTACGATATGGAAGCGGATTTTTCGGCGGATACTTCAAGCGGTGCGAGTGTCCAAATCATCAACGGTGATTTGTCTGCGGGATTTGAATTGCCCTTCCATCGGATTGCGGTAGTCACCGATGCTGAATTATTTAAAGGAAAACCAAAACGAAAAGCACGTCCTCAAAAAATGTCGAACGCTGAACGGATAAAAAGTTATTCTGAGATTAAACCAGGCGACTATATCGTCCATGCTCACCACGGCATCGGGCGGTATAAAAAACTTGAAACACTTGAAGTCGCCGGTATCTATAAAGACTATCTATACATTGAATATCGCGGAACGGATAAGTTGTACGTCCCAACAGATCAAATCGATCTCATTCAAAGATACATTGCTTCTGGTGAAAGGGAGCCAGCTCTTCATAAACTTGGCGGAGCAGCATGGAAACGTACGAAGAGTAAAGTCTCCGCAGCCGTCAAAGACATTGCGGACGACCTTATAAAACTCTATGCTAAGCGGGAGTCAGAAGAAGGCCATGCGTTTCCAAAAGATGATGATTTACAGCGGTCATTTGAAAATGCTTTCCCCTATGATGAAACAGAAGATCAACTTCGTTCTATTACAGAAATTAAACAAGATATGGAAAGACTTCGACCAATGGATCGGTTACTCTGTGGGGATGTTGGCTATGGGAAAACTGAAGTTGCTATTCGAGCCGCATTCAAGGCTGTTTTAGACGGAAAACAAGTAGCATTTCTTGTTCCAACAACGATTCTTGCACAACAACATTATGAAACAATGAAGGAAAGATTTTCAGGATTTCCAGTAGAAATCTCCTTGATGAACCGGTTTCGGACCAAAAAAGAACAAACAGCTACCTTGAAAGGTTTAAAAGCAGGAACTGTTGATATTGTCGTGGGAACTCATCGGTTGCTCTCAAAGGATGTCGTTTATCATGATCTGGGTCTTCTTGTTGTAGACGAGGAGCAAAGATTTGGCGTAACACATAAGGAGCGTTTAAAGCAGCTTAAAACAAACGTAGACGTTCTGACGCTGACTGCAACACCAATTCCACGTACTCTTCATATGTCAATGCTTGGTGTTAGAGATTTATCTGTCATTGAAACACCTCCCGCAAACCGCTTTCCTGTCCAGACGTATGTCATGGAACATAATTTTTCGCTTATACGAGAAGCGATTGAACGCGAAATGGGGCGCGGCGGACAGGTCTTTTACTTATATAATCGCGTGGAAGACATGACGAAAAAAGTTGAAGAGATTAAACAACTTGTACCTGAGGCGCGTGTAGGGTTTGCCAATGGTCAAATGGGAGAATCGGCACTCGAGTCGACAATTTTGAGCTTTCTAGAAGGTGAATATGATGTTCTAGTGACGACGACAATAATTGAAACTGGTATTGATATACCTAACGTCAATACACTCATTGTTCACGATGCTGATCGAATGGGCTTATCGCAACTTTATCAACTACGTGGTCGTGTAGGTCGTTCAAATCGAGTGGCGTATGGCTATTTTCTCTACAAACGGGACAAAGTATTAACGGAAGTAGCAGAAAATCGGTTACAAGCAATTAAAGAGTTTACTGAACTAGGTTCTGGTTTTAAAATTGCCATGCGTGATTTATCAATCCGCGGAGCAGGTAATTTACTCGGTTCTCAGCAACATGGCTTTATTGATTCAGTTGGTTTCGATCTTTACTCGCAAATGCTACAAGAAGCGATTGAAGAGAAGCAGACGGGTGTTGTTAAATCAGAAATTCCCGATGTTGAAATTTCACTCCAAGTGAATGCTTACATTCCAGACGATTATATACATGACGGATTCCAAAAAATCCAAATGTATAAACGTGTAAAAGCAGTAGAAAGTGAAGAAGATTACGCTGAGCTTGTCGATGAAATGATTGACCGTTTCGGTGACTTGCCTTTAGAAGTGGACCTACTTCTTCGCATCTCGCGCATGAAGGTCTGGGCGAGGGCATCTGGTGTCGAATCGATTAAAAAACAGGGTAAAAAGATTACGATTACCTTGTCTGCCGAAGAGACGGCTACAATAGAAGGTGCAAAATTATTTGCAGACTTGCAGAAGTTTGGTCGCGCTATCGGATATTCAATGGAAGCCGAACAACTACTGTTAACGGTTAACGAACAGCATACAGGTAAGCAAACTGGGTTTGATGTTTTAGAGTCTTTGATGGAATTACTACCTGTTGCAAAAAGAAAAACAGCCACTTTAAAATCCGTCTAAAGGAAACTTTGCATATTTTGTCCAAACTTGAAGCATACTAATACCGTAATAACGACAAGTATCAATTTTGTGGAAAGTGAGGCATTATATGAAAGCAACCGGCATCGTTCGAAGAATTGATGATTTAGGAAGGGTAGTCATTCCAAAGGAAATCCGAAGAACGCTTCGAATTCGGGAAGGAGATCCACTTGAAATATTTACGGATCGAGACGGTGAAGTGATTTTAAAGAAATACTCTCCAATATCTGAATTGGGGGAGTTTGCAAAAGAGTACGCAGAGACGCTTTATGAAACACTTGGCACGCCTACATTGATTAGTGATCGAGATGAGATGATTGCAGTGTCGGGGTTATCGAAAAAAGATTATTTGAATCGACAACTATCACCTAATGCTGAGGAGATAATGGCCGGCCGAAAAATGGTAACAGAAAAGCTCGAAAAATCCATTGAGTGGGTGCCAGGACAAATTGAACAGGTCAAATCTTATTGTATTGCGCCCATTATTTCAGGCGGAGATATGATTGGTGCAGTCTATTTACTGTCCAAAGTCCACTTTATCGGAGAACCGGAACAAAAAGCTGCAGAAACTGCTGCCCATTTTTTAGCGAAGCAAATGGAACAATAAAAAACAGCCTTCAAGAAGTGCAAGTATGCACGGTTCTTGAAGGCTGTTTTATTATCGTGTAAGCAGTAATATGTTGCCGTTTATATGTTTTCAACTAAAGGGATTCGCTTTGTATGGAGAATTACATTGCTTTTAATCCTTGGTATCTATTTAGTAAATTATCCAACTCTTGGCTGCAGCTGACAACACTTGGATGAGTAAATCCGAGAACTTTGGCTTTCATATACATATCTTTTTGTTTCAATTTAATCTGTCCTAACAAGATTTTTTTTCTCATAGTTCCTCTTACCTCCATCACTTTTTTGTTCGTTGCAGTAATGTTTAAATGATGATCGTTTGACACACACAATTTCCATCTTATAATAACTGTTTTAAAAAAAATGTCGAAGTGCGTATGAAAAACAGTATAAAATACAATTGTCACTAATTTGTCACAATTACATGGTATAGATTCAATCAGCATTGAAATATCTAACCAATAAGCGGTGGTATTCTTTTCAATAAATCTATTCCCGTAATTGAATTGACTAAACCTCAATTATCCATTCTTCACGTAATCTCATCAAAATTAGAAGATGTTATACTATATTCATTACATTTGGAATGAGGCGCTATGTATGTCTTCAACAATTTGGAATATGAAAACATTCATGAAAGGTGCATCAATCCTTACGATTTCAGCCATTATTGTTAAGTTACTCGGTGCAGTATACCGAGTCCCCTTTCAAAACCTTGTCGGAGATAAAGGGTTCTATATCTATCAGCAAGTCTATCCATTTATCGGGATTTTTATTGTCTGGACTTCATACGGCTTTGCGGTTGCGGTGTCTAAACTACTTGCGGCAAGTAAGAGTCGCGGAGAATCGAAGGCGATGATGCGCGTTGCATTTATTTATTTGTTTTTATTATCGGTTTCGTTTTTTATCCTATTAACTGTATTCGCACCCTTTTTCGCTCAATCCATGGGCGATCCTGGGCTTGCCTCTCTTCTTCGTGCGGGCGCATATATTGTATTCCTGATGCCTGCGTTAGCGGTTCTAAAGGGGTCGTTTCAATCAGAAGGTCGGATGGTACCCGTTGCCGTGTCTGGAGTCGGTGAACAAGCCGTCCGGGTTGCTGTGATTCTAGTTGGTACATGGATTGCGGTACGTGCAGGCGCATCCCTTTATACGACTGGTGAAATTGCCATGTGGGGTGCAGTGGTAGGAGAATTTGCAGGGGTTGTCATTCTTGCGATTTATTTTAAAAGTGTCTTTAAAGGACCTCCAGAACGAGTAGATACTTGGAAAGTCGTGAAAGAATTAACGGTCGTCAGTTTGAGTGTCAGCGCAAGTTCACTTATTTTGCTGCTCTTTCAACTCGTTGACTCTTTTACAGTCTTTAAAATCCTCCTATCGAGCGGATTGTTAGAAGAGGCGGCAATGAAAACAAAAGGGATATATGACCGCGGGCAGCCACTTGTGCAAATGGGGATATTAGTAGCTACCACGCTGTCGCTGGCTATTGTTCCACTAATCGCCCACCATACAACGAAAAACAAAGGAAAAGGTGCTTTGCCGTTCATCCGCTTAACTTTCCGAACGGCTTTCTTATTTGGTTGGGCTGCGGCTACGGGACTTGCACTCGTCTTACCATATGTAAATGAAATGCTATTTGAGACACGTGCAGGATCATCTGCATTAATCATTTTTTCCATTCAAATATTTTGGCTGTCGCTTATTTTGCCATTAACAGCAATTCTTCAAGGCGCGGGAAAGATAAAGATCCCGTCACTCTTGTTGATAGGTGGGGTAATGGTAAAAATAATGGCCAACCTTCTTCTCGTTCCGATTTTTGGTATTATCGGTGCAGCGATTGCGGGAAATGTTGGTTTTATAGCAATTACACTTGGGCTCATCTTTTACTTTAAAAAGGTTTGGCCAATTGAACTTGCACCACAGCGTTTTTACGGCTGGATATTCACTGCAACGGTATTTATGATTATGGCTGTGTTGCCTTGGATGGGATTGGCAGATCTATGGTTATTGGATGAATTGCCCAGTCGACTTCGTGCAACCATTACGAGTCTCACCTCTGTTGGACTCGGCGCAGTCGTATTTCTTTTCGTGATTATGAAATCGCGTATAATGGCGGAAAGGGAATGGTATCTGCTACCATTTGGAAAACGTTTAGCTACACTGCAATTACTACTTAAAAAGAAAAGGTGATCATATGCACCCCTTAACTATAATTGGCCTTGGTGCCGGAGATCTTGAGCAATTGGCTTTAGGAACATATCGGAAATTAAAAAAATCAAGTTATATCGTATCGCGTACAGATCAACATCCAGCAGTGGCTGAATTACGAGAAGAAGGCATTGAGATTTTTAGTTTTGATGCTATTTATGAAAAGCATGATTCGTTTCAACTTGTATATGAAGAAATCGTCGAAAATCTTCTTCGGTTGTGTCAAGAACATCCAGTAACTTATGTAGTACCGGGACATCCATTGGTCGCGGAAAGAACAGTTCAGCTACTAGTGGAAAAAGAACGTTTAGGCTTAGTCACACTGGAAATTGCAGGTGGAAATAGTTTTCTTGATCCAATTTTTGCAGCGCTCCGAATAGATCCTATTGAAGGTTTTCAATTACTGGATGGAACAGATATGAAGCGGGATGATCTTCATATGTCGCAGCATATTTTAATTGGTCAAGTATATGATGCATTTGTTGCTTCGGAAGTGAAATTAGCACTGATGGAAAAGTACGACTTTGAACATCCAATCACAATTGTGACAGCTGCAGGTTCTAGTAACGAAAAACTAAGAACCGTGCCGTTATTTGAATTGGATCGGGTTACTGAAATCGATAATTTAACGACGGTGTATGTACCGCCTGTCTTTGACATGGAAAATCGCTTGAAAGAATGGTCAACATTTCGAGAAATCATCGTAAAGCTTCGTGCACCCGATGGCTGTCCTTGGGACCGGGAACAAACCCATAAATCATTAAAAAAGTATTTAATTGAAGAGGCCCATGAATTACTCGCTGTGATTGATCAGGAAGACGATGACGGCGTCGTTGAGGAATTAGGGGATGTCTTACTGCAAATCTTTCTTCATGCCCAAATCGGGGAGGGAGATGGATACTTTGCGATGGAGGATATTCTTCAATCAATCGGTTCAAAAATGATTCGTCGCCATCCGCATGTTTTTGGCGATGTAAATGTAGTGAACGCGGAAGAAGTGCTTCATAATTGGCAGGCAATTAAGCAACAAGAAAATCCTCAGCCAGAATCATTATTGGATAATCAGGACCGCGTGTCCTCATCGTTATTAACGTCGTTAAATTATCAAAAAGCAGCAGCAAAAGTTGGGTTTGACTGGCCTGATCTAAACGGTGCTCTTGAAAAATTTGATGAGGAGTGGCAAGAGTTTCAAGAAGAGATTCAAAACGGGACAATAGATAGCCAAACGGACGAGCTCGGAGATGTTCTTTTTACACTTGTGAATGTTGCGCGTTTCTTAAAGCTTTCACCAGAAGAAGCAATGGTATATGCGAATCAAAAATTTAAAAGACGCTTTAATATTGTCGAAAGAGAAGTCAGTCAGCATCGAGGAAGTTTTGGAGACTATACATTAGATGAATTGGAGTCATTTTGGCAATTAGCAAAAAAGGAGGAAAACACTTATGAGAATTGATAAGTTTCTTAAAGTTTCTCGGTTAATCAGAAGAAGAACATTAGCAAAACAAGTCGCTGACCAAGGCCGAATTCAGATTAACGGTCAAGTCGCGAAAGCTTCATCTGTCGTGAAAGAGGGCGATGAAATCGCAATTCGGTTTGGCCAAAAACTCGTGACAGTAAAGGTTGCAATGATTAAGAATACGACGAAAAAAGATGATGCCGAATCCATGTATACGTTGGTAGAGGAAAAGGTAGTGGAGTAAGTTGAAAAACGTTAAAATAATTGGCATGGTGATCTCAGTTATCATTATTGTTTCAATGATTGTCGTGACAATCACAACAAACTTTGGAAATAAGAACGCTACAAATGATCTCGACGAGTACCCAAGTGGATTAATAGAAGATCTTCCAAGTGACAGAGTCGATGAGAGTATAGATTCCGAGCCTGGTCTTGAAAAAAACGAAATCGCGCCTGACTTTGAGCTTGCAACGCTCAACGATAAAACAGCGCGATTGTCGGACTATAGAGGGAAAACAATTATCCTGAATTTCTGGGCATCCTGGTGTCCACCTTGTCGTGTTGAAATGCCCCATATGGAAAATTATTATGAAGCAAACAAGGACACAGAAAATGTAGAAATAATTGCCGTTAATATGACAAAAACAGAAAGAGGCAGCGATAAGATTGATCGAATTGAAGAGTTTGTCAACGATCATAAGTTAAGCTTCCCCATCTTATTAGACGAGACGGGAGAAGTGATAAAACTCTATCAAGTGATGGCGTACCCAACTACGTACATTATAAATCCGGAAGGTGTCATAACGGATGTAGTGATACGTGCTTTAGACGAAGAAATTCTTGCGGAACTTGTGAAGAACAGTAACTAACAAGTCAATCGAGTTGAATACCTAAGTGTGAAGTCTGGCATGTTTTTTTAACTCCCTGCATAAGATGGCTATGAACGTACAAGCAAAGGAGGAAGAATATGCAAATTCAAACAGATAGTCCAACGTATACAATTCCATCGGGTGATCATGTTGTAACAATGCGCAATCGAAAACGAATGGACTTAACTTCGGTAAAGTCTATCGACCGTTTTGACCACGAAGAGTTTCTCGTTCGAACATCTCAAGGGCTCTTGCAAATACGTGGAGAGGAACTGCGCATCGTACACCTTGATGTCGACAAAGGCCTTCTTACGTTAGAGGGGACAGTCGGACTCATCCAATACGATGAAGAAGAATCAGAATCGCGAAATTTCCTCCATAAACTATTTGGATGAGTCTATCCGTACAGTTTCTTAGTCTCCTTGCAATGATTGGAACGGGCATTGTAGGAGCGGGATTCATTGATATGATTGGCATTGGCACAGCGCACGCTGGCAAAAAATCTTTGATTCGACGGCGTGCAGCTGTACTTGAAGTTATTGGCTGGATCATAGTTGGCTTTTGGTCATTCTATATTTTATATATTGTCCGTGCTGGAGAATGGCGTATTTACGATCCATTTGCCCAGCTAAGCGGAATTTTTCTGTACACAAGTTTTATTCATAAGCCTTTTCGCTTTTTTGGAAGAATAGGATTGATTATTTTTTTAAAGCCTTTGTGGTTTGTAATTTATGGTGTTTGTAGATTACTTGTCTGGAAAATTTCCTTAATCGGAAAACTCATTTACTTTCTAATAAGTCCCGTTATTTTAATATTCCATAGATTTCAAAGAAAACTCTTTCAAAGTCGAGAGAAATGATATATAATTTATGGACGTATCTAAAATTGGTTCTTATTTGAAAAGGATGTGCTGGACATGGTGAAAAAACAAAATACAAGATCTTCTGCGACAATTGCTTCCATCAATAAAGAATATGTCCAATCCCTTCAACAAAAAATTGATCGGAAGAAAGCACGGAAAGTTCGTTTGTATCGTAGATTAACAGTCTTCGCGGTCGCTGCAGTCATTATTCTTGGGTTCTTTACACATTCGTTCTTTGAACAAAAAAAGATTTTAGCATTAAAAGAACAAGAAAAAACTGAGCTGCTCTCTGAATTAAAAGAGGTAGAAAATGAACAAGAAATGTTAGTTAATCAGCTTGCAAAATTAGATGACGATGAGTATATCGCTAAGCTTGCGAGACAAGAGTATTTCTTATCCGATAAAAATGAAATTATATTTTCAATGCCAAATAAAAAAGTTGAAGATAAAAAGAAATCTGAGGAAAAAGAGTAGTCTTATTGACACTCTTTTTTTTATTCGTTATAGTAGAAGGTAGTATATCGATTATTTTCATGACTTATGAATATGGTTGGAAGGCTTTTACAAAGCCCGCTTAAATCTTAAGGAGGAGCATTTTTTTTATGTCAATTGAAGTAGATAGCAAGTTACAGGGTAAGGTTACAGGGATTACAAATTTTGGGGCGTTCGTAGAGCTACCGAACGGTTCAACAGGCCTTGTTCACATTAGTGAAGTCGCGGACAGCTATGTTAAGGACATTAATGAACATTTTAAAGTCGGCGATATGGTTGAAGTGAAAGTGATGAATGTTGGAGCAGATGGTAAAATTGGATTGTCGATTAGACGTGCAAAACCAGAATCTGAACGTCCACAACGTCCGCAACGCCCACGCCAAGGAGGAGGAGGACGTCCAGGTGGAGGCCGTCCAAGCGCCGCTGTTCGTCCGGAAAACTTCGAACAGAAAATGGCACGTTTCATGAAAGATAGCGAAGAGCGTCTTTCAACATTGAAACGGGCAACAGAATCTAAACGCGGCGGTCGAGGTGCAAGAAGAGGGTAACTTGCTAGCTGTTTTACAATAAGAAAAATGATTCATATATGTAAGTGGCATGTTAGATTCTATCTGATAGGCCACTTTTTGTTTCTCAGTGTCAAAACTATGTTTTGACAAGGATTTCAAGGTGGAAACTATGAACGCAAGAGCGCGTTCAAGTTTCTTTACTGTTAAATAAAAAACGCGACTTCCATTGGTTATGGAGGTTGCGTTTTTGGTTTTTTGGGAATAGATCTATGGCTCTAAAATTCCGGGTTTTTTCCGGCAGGGCTATTTTCGATAAGTGCCTCGAAAATATGCCTCAGTGTCAAAACTATGTTTTGACTAGGGATTTAAGGTGGAAACTATGAACGCAAGTGCGCGTTCAAGTTTCTTTCTCGAAAATATGCCTCAGTGTCAAAACTATGTTTTGACTAGGGATTTAAGGTGGAAACTATGAACGCGAAGTGCGCGTTCAAGTTTCTTACTCAAAAATATGCCTCAAGATCAAAACCTCGTTTTGATAAGTACTTTAAGGAAGAAAAAGTCGGCTAAGTTCGCCGATTGTTCTTTTATGGCGGCGGAGGGAGTCGAACCCCCGACCTTACGGGTATGAACCGGACGCTCTAGCCAGCTGAGCTACGCCGCCTTATTTTTCACAACAGATTGTATCTTACATTGCTCGGTGAAAAATGTCAAGGTGCGTAGAAAAAGAAAAACAGTTCGGAAAGAGTCGAAAAGTTTAGTTGATTTACTACCATGAACAGACAAATTCTTTTCCACTCCCTATGTATACTCAGACATACGTCAGCATAAGGGGGATGGAAAATGAAGTTAACAAGTAATTTGGAAAGACCAGTTTCTCAAGTGATACGGGAAAATATCGAGGAAGTTAGAAAAAAGAAAACGCAAATCATGATGGGGACTTTGTTTTTACTTGGTTCATTTTTCTTAGCACAAGCGGTGTTGTTTGATGCCGCAGTTCCTTTTTTCTTACCAATTTGGGCATTAGCGGCTGCTCGTTTTAGAAAATACTTAATTTGGGTCTTTATAGGCGGTATGGCAGGCAGTGCATTTTTAGGTATTGGACAAGCAGTTATACATTTGCTTCAACTAATTTTATTCACAAGTATTATTCGTTATCAAATTTCACAAAAATCCATACAACTTACTGTGGCTTTATGTATTTTTATTGTTCAGTTTGGTTGGCAGTTTATGATGTATGCGGGGCAACTACCATTGGAGATTCAACTGGTTATTGGATATGAAGTCGTCTTGGCATTATTTATGACATTCTTTTTGTTTGTTGCCTTTCCGCCAGAGAATCGTATTTTTTTCGGGGAATGGTCATCTGAGCGACTAGGTGCGGCTTGTGTAATTGGTGCGATGGTGCTCACAGGCATGAAAGGTGTAGTGATCGGTTCTATTTCGATTGCAGGTGTTCTCATACACCTAACGATACTTCTAGCGGCTTCTACGGGCGGGTTGTTATTTTCCACAACGGCCGCAATGATTATTGCGGCCGTTATGGGGATTGCAGAATTATCATTTACAGGAATGATTGCAGTCTATGGAATAACCGGTTTTTTTGCAGGTGCACTGAAGCGATATGGTAAATTAGGGATTGCTTTTGGAGGGGTTATTGTTTCTCTGTTTTTCTTTATGTATGACTTAACTTTGCCGATCGACAGTACTCATTTTTATACGATTGGTGTTGCGACACTCATTTTTTTGTTAATCCCATCAAAAAAAACTCAACCTTTAAATAAAATATTTTTTCCTGAAGTCATAGACAACTCGAAGAAAAGACAGGAGTGGGTTTCTGAACGGCTCGATGAACAACTTAATGATTTTCAGCAGTTTACAGAGTTTATGTCTTCATTAGTCGAGGAGCAGGGTTTGGATAATGGAAATTCAAAAAGAGTCGGGATAAAAACGCCTGTTGTCTGTAACGCTTGTTTTCGCTATTCGAAATGCTGGGATAGCGAAGATGGTGATATGGCAGAGCTAATTAGCGAATGGGAAACGTCTTATTCATTGACAAAAAAAGCTGCGCGACATCGTGTTGAAGAGAGGATTAAGTATAAATGCATTCGTTTTACTGGGCTTACGGCAGAGTTAGAAGAAACTTCTGCAAATCGTCTTTTAAGCGGACAATTGCAACACGGTCGTAAAATGTTGGCACTCCAATTAAGAGATTTGGGTAATCACTTAGATGAATTAATGAAAGAAATTAAAGGCGATTTGTCCGTTCATATAACTGCAGAAGAAGAGCTTGGTAAAGAATTGGACAAATTAGGAATTGAACACTTTCAAATTGATGTTTTATCGGAAGAACGCGGCGCGCGTAAAATTGTTTGTAGTTTACCGGAGCGCAAATCTGATTTTGAAACGGATACGATGGTAGCGGAACGTTTGATATTGCCGATATTGGAAGAGTTATACGCCGAACCTTTTCAAGTTTCCAAATCTGTCTTAAAACATGAGCCCTTTACGCATATTCGCGTCACGCTTTCATCAGCGGTTCGTTATCTATTCGATTATGGAATTGTTGCAACGTCCGGTGAAAAAACATTCCGCGCAGGTGATGCTTACGAGGTTTTCCAGATTCATGAAGGTCTAACAGCAGTTCTCCTATCAGATGGTATGGGGCAGGATATCAAAGCGTACCAAGAAAGTAGAAAAGTAATTCGGTTGATGAGAGAATGCTTAAATCGTAAAATGGATCCTGAAACGGCCATGCACACCTTGCATTATATGATGTCCTTAAATGGACTGGATGATATGTACGCAACGATTGACTTGGCGCTGATCGATTTACAAGAAGGTAAGTTGTGGGCTTGGAAGGCAGGTTCCATGAGCACTTATATTAAACGTGGTGATGATTATTTTAGAATTGATAGTATGTCTGTGCCCGTTGGATTTCTACCATCATTCTCAGTGAAAGCAAACCAAGTGAAATTAAAAGCTGGTGATCTATTAGTGATGATGACAGACGGGATTTTTCAAGGAGATGTAGCGCTCGAGTTACAAGAAAAGGTGCTATACGGTATACTTGGAAAATACGGTCATTTACATTGTGAAGAAGTCGCACATCGAATTGTGAATGAAATGGAAAGACGATTTCGCGCAGTCGATGATGATCGAACGGTTCTCGTGATTAAAATTGATCATGTCCTTCCAGAGTGGGCAAGTTTTACACCCTATTCACAAGTGGCCGCTCGATAATGTTGAAAGTAGGTGAAGATGTGGAAGCATTTAACAAGTTGATATTGAATTTTATCAAAAAAGAATCGCTGATTAAACCACGAGACCGTGTTCTCGTAGCGTGTTCAGGTGGTGTTGATTCAATGGCACTGCTCCACTTCTTTGCCAATCACCGAAAGGAACTCGAAGTTGAAGTTGCCGCCATTCATGTAGACCATATGTTGCGCGGAGAAGAATCTGCTTTAGAAGGTGACGTCGTAAAGAACATATGCAAGCAACTGGACGTCTCTTTTTTTAGTGGTCAAGTACCAGTGCTAGAAATTCTTGAAAAAGAAGGTGGTAATGTACAGGCGGTATGTCGAGAAGGAAGGTATAATCTATTTGATAAAATAATGCGCGAAGAAGATTATACAATCCTGGCAACAGCGCATCATGCTGAAGATCAACTTGAAACTGTCGTGATGCAAGTGATAAAAGGGCTAATACCTTCAGGGATTCCGACTAAAAGAACGCTGAACAACGGCTTACTCATTCGACCCTTCCTCCCAACGAGAAAAGAGACGCTTTATAAGTATATAAAGGAAAATGATTTGCTGTTTTGCGAAGATCCGTCTAATCAAAGCGATGCCTATATGCGAAACCGTATCCGGCAGCAAGTTATCCCGCACTTGATTTGTGAAAATCCGAAAGCTCCGGAAAGAGTTGCGGCCATGGTGGAGGAATTACAAGAAGATGAAGCATTCCTATGGGCTACCGCGAAAGAACAATTAGACAAGATGATTGATTTTACAACTGAAGGACTTCCGACAATTAGCAAACAATCCTTATTAAGCATGCCAACTGCTTTACAAAGGCGAATGATTAAATTACTATTAGGGTATCTTTATGATAATAATAAAGTCCTCGTTCGTTATAAATATACACTCATCGAACAGTTGTTATCTCATCTCAAATCCGAGGATGGAAACGTCTCGATTGATCTCCCATCAGGTTACCGCTTTTTAAGAGAATACGATAAGTTGACATTCGAAACAAAAAAGTCAATTTCAAATCCTTCAGCTATGGTAAAAGTCCTACCATTGGGCAAAAAAATAAAATGGCGCAATCAGTGTTGGATTTACTGGGCAGAAATAGATCAGGTGCAACCAAATCTATTAGTTCAAGCAAAGGAAATTATGTACTTTAGTCTGTCGGATGTTTCACTACCACTTTCGGTTAGGAATAGAAAAGCAGGTGACCGGATTTTGTTAACGGGAATGAAGAATCCGAAACGATTGTCAAGATTGTTTATCGATGAAAAAGTAAAATTATCATTACGTGACGAATTGCCGATTGTCGTCACGAACAATGAAGAAGTGTGTGCAGTACTTGGTGTGCGTTATGGCGCTATGTTTTCTAAAAAAAGATTGGAAACAAGCCAGTACATATTTTTATCAGGAGAATATTAAATCACTATTAAGGAGGAGTTTCGATGCTCGCCAAGGACATTGAAGAAGTACTGATTACCGAAGAAGAAATCCAACAAAAGATTGATGAGTTAGGTGCCGCACTGACTGAAGAATATCAAGATAAGTTTCCGCTTGCAATTGGTGTACTTAAAGGTGCTTTACCATTTATGAGTGATTTAATTAAGCATATTGATGCCTATATTGAACTTGATTTTATGGACGTTTCCAGTTATGGAAATGCAACTGTATCGTCTGGTGAAGTGAAAATCGTCAAAGACTTAAATACAAGCGTCGAAGGACGGGACGTATTGATCATTGAAGATATTATAGATAGCGGGAAAACATTAAGCTATCTCGTAGATCTGATGAAGTATCGTAAAGCAAATTCCATAAAGATCGTAACACTACTAGACAAACCAACTGGCCGAAAAGTAGATTTAGAAGCTGATTACATCGGTTTTAATGTGCCAGATGCATTCGTAGTAGGATACGGTTTAGACTATATGGAGAAATATCGCAATCTACCTTATATCGGAGTATTGAAAAAAGAAATTTACTCTTTTTGAAGCTTTCCGAACCACCCCGAAAAGGGGTAAGGGAAAGCTTTTTTTACGTAACAATTATAATGCGTTTTCTTTGTAGAATGAAGATTACTTATGGTAAGATTTACAATAGTTTTCTGTTTAACGAAATGAGGAGGCCTAGGGATGAATCGAATACTTCGATACTTTCTACTATACGGACTAATTTTCTTGGCTTTAATGGGAATATTTGGTTCGCTGAATAAAACAAACCCGAAAATCAAGCCGATTTCATACAATGAATTTCGGTCAGCACTTGAAGAAGGAAATGTAATAAGCGCCACAATTCAACCCGATCAGCTCGTTTATGAAGTGAAAGGCGAGATGAAAGGCTATGAAGAAGGCGAAACATTTGTAACGAATATTCCGCAGTCGCATGATGCATTGCTCAATGATATTGATGAAGTTGCATCGTCGGCGTCGGTTAAGATTGAATATTTAAAAGCACCAGAAACGAGCGCGCTCGTATCATTTTTCACGGGACTCGTTCCATTTATCATTATTATTATTCTGTTCTTCTTCCTGTTGAATCAGTCACAGGGTGGCGGCGGCGGTAAAGTAATGAATTTCGGTAAGAGTAAGGCGAAGCTCCATACAGATGATAAAGAGAAAGTCAGTTTTGATGATGTAGCCGGAGCCGATGAGGAAAAAGCAGAGCTTGTAGAAGTTGTTGACTTCCTCAAAGACGCACGTAAGTTTATCGAAGTTGGCGCACGTATTCCACAAGGGATTCTCCTTGTAGGACCTCCAGGTACAGGTAAAACATTGCTTGCACGTGCGGTTGCAGGTGAAGCAGGAGTACCATTCTTCTCAATTTCAGGTTCTGACTTTGTTGAGATGTTTGTAGGGGTCGGTGCATCACGAGTTCGTGATCTATTTGAAAATGCGAAAAAGAACGCACCATGTATTATCTTCATTGATGAAATTGATGCAGTTGGACGTCAGCGCGGGGCAGGACTTGGCGGCGGACATGATGAACGTGAACAAACGCTTAACCAATTACTAGTTGAAATGGATGGTTTCGGTGAAAATGAAGGAATCATTATCATTGCAGCTACAAACCGCCCAGATATCTTAGACCCAGCACTTCTACGTCCTGGACGTTTTGACCGTCAAATTACAGTAGGTCGTCCAGATGTAAAAGGAAGAGAAGCGGTTCTTAAGGTACATGCTAGAAATAAACCATTTGACGACACCGTAAATCTTAAGGCGCTTGCACAGCGTACACCAGGTTTTTCTGGTGCTGATCTTGAGAACTTGTTAAATGAATCTGCACTTGTTGCAGCAAGACGTAACAAGAAGAAAATCGACATGTCTGATATTGATGAAGCAACTGACCGCGTAATTGCGGGACCTGCTAAATCCAGTCGAGTAATCTCTAAAAAAGAAAGAAATATTGTTGCATTCCACGAAGCGGGTCACGTAGTTGTTGGACTCATACTCGACGAAGCGGATATTGTACACAAAGTAACAATCGTCCCTCGTGGGCAAGCGGGCGGATATGCCGTTATGCTTCCGAAAGAAGATCGATACTTTATGACGAAACCGGAACTCCTTGATAAGATTTCTGGACTTCTCGGAGGGCGTGTTGCAGAAGAAATCGCGCTTGGCGAAGTTTCTACTGGCGCACATAATGACTTCCAACGTGCAACTGGAATCGCAAGATCTATGGTAACTGAATATGGAATGAGTGATAAACTAGGTCCATTACAATTCGGTCAATCCCAAGGTCAAGTATTCCTTGGAAGAGACTTTAGTTCCGAACAAAATTATTCCGAGTCAATTGCATATGAAATTGATCAGGAAATGCAACGTATCGTAAAAGAAGAATATGAGCGTACGAGACAAATACTGACAGAAAATCGTGATTTGCTTGACTTAATTGCTACGACTCTTCTAGAAGTAGAAACGCTTGATGCTGAGCAAATTAACCACTTGAAAGATCACGGGACTTTACCAATCCGTCCATATGACAATAATGGTGAAGAAGAAAAAGAAGAAAAAGAAGAAAAAGAAGAAGTGCCTTCTGAAAAAGAAAAAGATGAAACAGTTATCACAGATTCAACAGGCGCTCCATCAGATCCATCAATTGGCAATTTGCCAAAAGAAACAGGATATGAAAGTCCACCAAATCCGTTTGACGAAAAACGAAGAGATTAAAAAAATGAAAGCTGGCCCTTTTCGAAGCGGTCAGCTTTTTTTAAATCAATGATTTGTGGTATGATATGTTGAAAATTGTAACAGTTAGTGAGGAACCTAAAATGATCTTAGTGTTGGATACAGGAAATACAAACATTGTCCTCGGCGTTTACGACGAAGGTAAACTCAAATACCATTGGCGCATGGAAACATATCGTCAGAAAACAGAAGATGAGTATGCGATGCAAGTCAGATCGCTTTTCGCCCATGTCGGTTTAACCTTCAGTGCAATTCATGGAATTATCATCTCATCAGTCGTCCCACCGGTCATGTTTCCACTTGAGCAAATGTGTAGAAAGTATTTCAACATAAAGCCGCTCATTGTTGGACCAGGGATAAAAACAGGTTTGGATATTAAATATGAAAATCCGCGTGAAGTAGGCGCAGACCGAATTGTCAATGCTGTCGCAGCTATTGAAGAATACGGAAGTCCACTTATCATTGTCGATTTTGGTACAGCTACGACGTATTGCTATATAAACAGTAACGGTGGATATATGGGGGGCGCGATTGCTCCTGGTATAGGAATTTCTATGGAAGCTTTATTTGACCGCGCTTCTAAATTACCAAGGATTGAATTAGCACGTCCAGACAATGTTGTTGGGAAAAATACAGTCTCGGCGATGCAAGCTGGAATTGTATTTGGCTATGTTGGTCAAGTTGAGGGTATTGTTGCGCGCATGAAAGCACAAAGTAAGGTAGTACCAACAGTTATTGCAACTGGTGGTTTGGCTGACTTAATTGCCAGCGAAACAACGGTTATTGATAAAGTTGATAACTTTTTAACACTTAAAGGACTACACCTTATTTATCAAAGAAACATATAAAGAATTACCCGATGTGAAGGAGTAGGAAAAAATGAAGGATTATTTAGTAAAAGCACTCGCATTTAATGGAACAATTCGGGCTTATGCCGTTAGGTCTACTGATACGATTAATGAAGCACAAAAACGTCATAATACTTGGCCGACAACAAGTGCCGCAATTGGCCGTTCTATGACAGCGGCAGTTATGATGGGGGCTATGTTAAAAGGTGAAGATAAATTAACGATTAAAATTGAAGGGGACGGACCGATTGGACCAATGGTAATTGATTCAAACGCGTACGGAGAAGTTCGTGGTTATGTAACAAATCCGGAAGTTCACTTTGAGTTAAATGAATCAGGGAAACTTGACGTCAAGCGTGCGGTTGGAACAACGGGGATGTTGTCGGTTGTGAAGGATTTAGGTCTTCGTGAATTCTTTACAGGCCAAGTTCCACTTGTATCTGGTGAAATTGCAGAAGATTTTACAGAGTATCTTGTCGTTTCCGAACAAGTTCCATCTGCAGTTGCACTTGGTGTGCTTGTGAATCCGGATAATTCAATAAAAGCAGCCGGCGGATTTATCATTCAGGTCATGCCTGGCGCAACAGAAGAAACGATCGATATTTTAGAAGGAAAAATCGCGACGATGGAACCGATCTCAACAATGATTGATAACGGACTGTCACCTGAAGAGATATTACATTCAGTTTTAGGCGAGGAAAATGTTGAAATTCTTGACAAATTGGATGTTTCATTCGAATGTAATTGCTCAAGAGAACGTTTTGGCAATGCAATTATTGGTCTCGGGGAAGTAGAGATTCGCGAAATGATTGAAGAAGATGGCCAAGCTGAAGCGAATTGCCATTTTTGTTTAGAGTCATATATTTATGATGAAAAGGAATTAGAAGGGTATATCCATGAAATTCAATCAAGAACCTAAAGGTGATGGAACGAATTCGGGAACCCGAAGATTAAAAGAGAAACCGCTATTAATCGTCATTGGCATTCTTCTGCTCAGTAATATCGTGTGGTTTATCGCGTGGACAGTAACTGATAAATCATGGGAATCTGAAGAAGTAGTAGCTGAGATTGATGGTGAAGCGATAAAACGTGAAACTTGGATGGCTGCAATGGAAGAAAAGATTGGTCGCGAAACTTTAGTTGAACTAGTGAACTACAAAGTAATGGAAGCTGCGGCTGAAAAGTACAAGATTAAAGTATCTGATAAGGAAGTCGATCTAGAACTCGCACTTGTTCATTCAGCTGACGATCAAGTGCTCAAAGGAATATCTACTGAGGAAGAGCGTGAAAGAATGCGTACCTCTATTATTTTGGAGGAAATCCTAACGGTAGATATCGTGATTGATGATCAAGCTATTCAAGCCAGCTATGAGAATCAGTCATCACTTTATAATACGCCGGATGCTTACCGGACTGCCATCATTGTTCTTTCTACCAAAGAAGATGCTGAAAATGCACGAATTGAATTGACGGAAGGGTCTAACTTTAATGTTTTGGCAAGGGAACGCTCAGTTGATGCTTCTTCTGCAAATCTTGGAGGCGATCTTGGGTATATTCACGAGGCAAAAGAGGCTATAGATCCTCACATCATTGAAACGGCTTCATCATTGAAACCGAATACAACAAGTGACATCCTCGAATTGGCAAACGGTGATTTTGCAATCCTTCATGTGAGCGACATCATGAAGGGGAAAGCATTTAAATTAAACGAAGTGAAAGATCATATTAAACGAAAACTTGCGATGGAACAACTAACCGAAACAGTGAGTGTAGAATCCTTTTGGAAGGAATTCGATACAACCTGGTTTTACGAATAAAATTTAGTGAAAAAGCGTGGATGGGAATTTTAACATTTCCTTCCACGCTTTTTTAATTTAAATATTCTTGGATTACTTCTAAAAAGTTGGGGAAGTAATAGAATAACAGTGGCGATATAACATTTGACACCATGTACAAACTCGTAGTAGGATTAATGGTATAAAACATATCAAAATAGTAGGAATTAGGAGAGGGTAATATGACAATGGTTGGAAACTCAGTTGCCGATTTAGTTGGAAAAACACCACTTGTGAAGTTGAATCGACTGACGGGTGCAGATGATGCTGATATTTATTTGAAATTAGAATATTATAACCCTGGATCTAGTGTGAAGGATCGAATTGCGTTAGCAATGATTGAAGCAGCTGAAAAGTCTGGTGACCTACTAGCGGGTGGTACGATTATTGAACCCACAAGTGGTAATACAGGAATTGGATTAGCAATGATTGCAGCTGCTAAAGGATATAAAGCTGTTTTAGTTATGCCGGATACCATGAGTATGGAAAGACGAAACTTATTGCGTGCATACGGCGCCGATTTAGTATTGACACCAGGTGCAGAAGGTATGAAAGGTGCCATCGCTAAAGCTGGAGAACTTGCCAAAGAAAATGATTGGTTTATGCCCCAACAATTCAATAATGCAGCGAATCCTGAAATACACCGTTTAACAACTGGCCCAGAAATTGCAGATGCGTTAGATCGTGTTGATGCATTTGTTTCGGGTATAGGTACGGGTGGTACAATTACGGGTGTAGGAAGCGTATTAAAAGAACGTTTCCCTGATGTGAAAATTATTGCAGTAGAACCAACGGATTCTCCTGTCCTGTCAGGTGGCCAACCTGGTCCGCATAAAATCCAAGGAATTGGTGCTGGATTTGTTCCAGAAGTACTTGATACAGATATTTATGACGAAATTATTCTTGTATCAAACGAAGATTCATACGAAACAGCGAGACGTACGGCGCGTGAAGAAGGAATTCTCGGTGGTGTTTCGTCAGGAGCGGCAATTTTCGCAGCACTTCAAGTCGCTAAAAAACTTGGAAAAGGCAAGAAAGTAGTTGCCATTCTCCCATCTAACGGAGAACGTTATTTAAGCACTCCGCTTTATCAATTTGATGATTAATGCATTGTCATAATAAGGTGTTGTTGCCTTTTTGACGATTTTCTAGATATATCATAAAAAAATATCCCAAAGGTGAAGGAAATGATGACATTTCCTTCACCTCTTTTTGTTTTAGTTTTTATGCACAAAATAGCGAATTTGCGTTAAGATAGAGATATCAATCGGTACCGAGGGGGAATAGTAAGATGACGCGACAAGTACCGGCCTTCACGGCTAATACAATGACAGAAGAGCAGTTTTTTAATGCCTATCAACAACTTGCTTATGCGAACGAGGAACATATTCTGCTGGAAAGTGGCCGCGGGGGTAACTTATCAATTGCCGGCATTAATCCATTAGCCATACTTCAAGCGGTCGAAGGCGATTCTTTAAAAATATCATGGCGCGATGGTACTGAAGAAATTCGACAAGGTGATCCACTCGACCAAATCACTCAGTTTGTTGCGAATTATGAAATCGATTATATTCCGGAGCTTCCTGAATTTCAAGGCGGCGTATTAGGATTTATTAGCTATGATTACGTGCGAAGATACGAACAAATTCCGGAGGATACAGTAGATTATTTAAAAACACCGGACTTATTCTTTTATTTATTTGATGAGTGGGCAGTTCTTGACATCGAAGCGAAAACTGCCTATTTTATAACACTTCCAGGAAATGACTTGAATCCCTCTGACGTTATGAATAAATGGACAATAGCAGCTGCAACAGCATCTGTAGAAAGTGTTTCACCAGATGCATTGGAACCTTCAGATGATCTAACAGTGTCTGTGACTGGTCCGCAATTTGAAAAGATGGTGGAAGATGTACAGGAATACATTGCAAAAGGCGATGTGATTCAAGTAAATCTTTCCGTTAGACAATCGAAATCATTAACAGTACATCCACTTGCGTTATACAAAGCGCTTCGTTCGGTTAATCCATCACCTTATATGGTTTCAATGGGTGCATCCACATTTTCAGTCGTGTCCAGTTCTCCAGAATTACTTTTGAAAAGGCGTAGAAACGAGTTAACAACACGTCCAATTGGTGGAACAAGACCAAGAGGTGAGACAGTCGAAGAGGACATTACCCTCGAAAAAGACTTGCTGTCGGATGAAAAAGAAAAAGGCGAACATATCATGCTTGTTGAGTTAGAAATAGAAGACTTGGAAAAAGTTTGCGAGAAAAACACAGTAGAAACCAATGAATTTATGGTCGTCGAACGTTACTCGCACGTCATGCATCTTGTATCAAATGTTCGAGGTTCCGTCGCACCGGAAACTTCAAATGCAGATATCGTAAAAGGTGTATTCCCAGGTGGCACAATTACAGGGGCACCAAAGCTTCGCACAATGGAAATTATTGAGGAGCTCGAACCAGAACGGAGAGGTCTATATACAGGATCGATTGGTTGGTTCGGTTTTCATGGAGATTTTGAATTGAATGTCGTGATTCGCACAGCATACATACAAAATGGCATCGCACATATTCAAGCGGGAGCGGGCTTGGTAGCAGATTCAATTCCTGAAAATGAATATTTTGAGTCCTTAGCGAAAGGAAAAGCGTTATGGTTAGCGAAATCAGTAGCTGAAAAGGCATAGAAGAAAAGGAGACTAACTTCATGTTATGTTGGATGAATGGTGAGTTCAAACCTGCGGCAGAATTAAAAATATCTCCGTTCGATCACGGTTTTTTATACGGAGTCGGTTTTTTTGAAACTTTTCGGACATACGATGGCAAGTTGTTTTTATTTCAATCTCATATGGAGCGCTTAAACAAAGCACTTTGCGAATACCGGATAACTCTACCTTACGAAATAGATGAAATTATAGCGGCTGTAAAAAAGCTAAATGCGGCTGCAGGTGGGATAGACGGTTATTTCCGTTTGAATGTCTCAGCAGGTGTTCATGATATTGGACTTGCACCATCTTCATATCCTGCACCGACTGTCATTTTATTTAGAAAAGAATTACCTATAACGGCTTCTGTTACTGAAAAAAAGGGTGTCTGGTTGGAGACAATTCGAAATAACCCGGAAAGCACAATGCGTCATAAATCGCATAGTTTTCTTAATAACGTCCGAGGTAGATTAGAGCTTTCGTCATTAAAAGAACATGAAGGATTGTTTCTCAACCATGATGGGTTTGTCGCGGAAGGAGTGACATCCAATGTGTTTTGGATGAAAAACGGAAAGCTATTCACACCTGCGATAGAGACTGGCATTTTACCTGGAACAACCCGTGCGTTTGTGATGGATCTTGCAAAATCTGCAGAAATAATCGTGCACGAAGGATTCTACACAAAACAAGATGTTGAAAATGCTGACGAAATATTTGTAACGAACGCGATTCAAGAACTTGTGCCCCTTGCATCAATAGAGGGAATCGCATTACCCGGTAATACCGGAATTTATTATCAAAAATTATTCGATTTATATAGAAAAGTGATAGATGATATGAAAGCAGGTAAAAACTGATGGCGTTAACACATACAAAAGAAATCTACCGGTTTGGGGAAGTCCAAATTGATTTTCGACAAGAAACAGTGATTATGGGGATTTTGAACGTAACACCAGATTCGTTCTCCGATGGTGGAAAATATAGCCGAATTGACGCAGCGCTTAAGCATGCAGAAAAAATGATGAAAGACGGTGCGAAAATTATTGATATTGGCGGCGAGTCGACTCGTCCAGGACACGCACCTGTTTCACTTGAAGAAGAACTAGAGCGAACTGCGCCTGTCATAGAAGCAATCACCAGTGAATTGAATTGTGTTGTTTCCATAGATACATATAAAGCGGAAGTTGCAGAGGCTGCGATGAAAGCTGGTGCGCATATTATTAATGATATATGGGGTGCCAAACGTGAGCCGGAAATTGCAAAAGTTGCTGCTTCATACAATGCGCCGATTATACTGATGCATAATCGCGAACAAGCAAACTATGAAGGCGTGTTAATGGATGAAGTGATAGCAGATTTGAATGAAAGTATAGAAATTGCAACGAATGCTGGTGTTTCTACAGAAAACATATGGTTGGACCCAGGGATTGGATTTGCAAAAAACACAGCACAAAATATCGCTGTGATGCAAGGATTGCAAAAAATAGCCGAACTCGGTTATCCTCAATTGCTCGGAATATCACGAAAGACGATGATTGGAAAGGTTTTAGATCTACCTGTAGAAGAACGCCTCGAAGGAACAAGCGCAGCGGTTTGTTTTGGGATTGAAAGAGGCTGTCATATTATCCGCGTTCATGACGTAAAAGAAATTGCGCGTGCCGTTAAAATGATGGATGTCTTAACAGGTAAGGTTACATATAGGGAATAGGAGAATGCATAATGGATTATATTCATTTGAACGAAATGGCGTTTTACGGTTACCACGGCGCATTGCCGGAAGAAACTAAACTTGGGCAGCGTTTTCGATTAACGGTATCGCTAGCGACAAATCTTGAAGAAGCGGGGCAGACTGATAATCTTGATAAAACCGTAAATTACGCGGAAGCTTATGAGCTTTGCAAGGAAATTGTAGAAGGTAAACCATTAAAACTAATTGAAGCCGTTGCAGAAAAGGTTGCGGGAGAGTTATTGAACCGCTATCCTACCAAGATTTCAGGAGTGCGTGTAGTTCTCATTAAACCAGATCCGCCGATACCTGGACATTATACATCTGTATCCGTTGATATTACCCGTGGGATATTCAAATGAACCACGCATTTATATCGATTGGATCAAATATTGGCGAGCGTTCAAACCACTTAAAAAATGCTGTTCGGGCATTGCATTTGCAGGAAAATATAGTGGTATTGTCGGTTTCATCTATCTATGAAACCGCACCGGTTGGCTTCACCGATCAATCTGACTTTTTAAATATTGTCATAGAGGTAAGTACAACATTAGATCCTCATCAATTACTAGGTGTTTGCCAGAAAATTGAACATGACTTAGGAAGAATTAGAACACTAAGATGGGGCCCGCGAATTGTCGACCTCGATATTTTACTTTATAATACCGATAATATTATAACGGATAATCTAATTGTCCCGCACCCACGAATGCATGAACGGGGGTTTGTCCTGATACCTCTTCTTGAAATTTCGCCGGAAGCTGCTGATCCAGTAACGGGTCAACAATACAAGGAAGCGATAGCAGTTCATGATCAAGGTGTTTTACTGCAACAAAAATTGAGCGGTGTCGAAGATTTTATCAAATAAGGATAGATGAGTCGACTGGCGAGTTAGATGGTTTTGTTGAAGGAGTAGCGGAGTGAGAACAAACGGCTTTGAGCGAAAGTGCTAGCTAATTATAAGTTCGAGCTACCGCGAATTGTGGTAGCTCTTTTATTTGTGTACAATAGGGATATAATCAAAACATGAATTGTAGCATGTAATTTATCGGAGGAGTGAATGAAATGTCTAATCTTGATGATTTAAACGACCAACTTCTGGTGAGACGACAGAAGATGCAAGATATAAGAGAAAGTGGACTAGATCCATTTGGTTCGAAATTTGAGCGAACGCATTTATCTTTAGAGATTCGCGAAAAATATGAAGGATTCACGAAAGAAGAGTTAGAAGAAGCTTCATATGAAGTGAAAATTGCCGGCCGTATTATGACTAAGCGTGGAAAAGGGAAGGCGGGATTTGCTCATCTACAAGATTTGGACGGACAGATTCAAATTTACGTTCGAAAAGATGCTATAGGTGAAGAAGCATACAAACTTTATAGCAGTACTGACCTTGGTGATATTATTGGTGTTGCTGGGACAGTGTTTAAAACGAATGTTGGAGAACTATCGATAAAGGTTAAAGAGTTTACCTTCTTGACCAAAGCACTTCGTCCGATGCCTGAGAAATTCCATGGCTTACAAGATATCGAACAACGTTATCGTCAACGTTATTTAGACTTGATTTCTACAGAAGGCAGCAAAGAAACATTTATTCTACGTAGCAAAATAATTCAATCGATGAGGCGTTACCTAGATGATCAAGGATTCCTCGAAGTTGAAACGCCAATGTTGCACGCAATTGCGGGAGGAGCATCAGCGCGTCCATTCATTACTCACCATAATTCATTAGACATGACGCTTTATATGCGTATCGCTATTGAACTCCATTTAAAGCGGTTAATCGTAGGTGGTCTTGAGAAGGTGTATGAAATTGGGCGTGTATTCCGTAACGAAGGAACTTCAACTCGTCACAATCCTGAATTCACAATGATTGAACTGTATGAAGCGTATGCAGACTACGAAGATATAATGGCGCTAACCGAAAACATGGTCGCACATATCGCACAAGACGTCCTCGGAACTATGGAAGTTACTTATGGCGAGGACATCATTAATTTAGCACCGGGTTGGAAGAGACTTCACATGGTGGATGCTGTTAAAGAATATACAGGTGTTGACTTCTGGAAAGAGTTGACTAAAGAGGAAGCTCACGCAATTGCAAAAGAGCACGGAGTAGAAGTAACTCCAATGATGGAAGTGGGACATGTACTCAACGAATTCTTCGAACAAAAAGTTGAAGAAGAATTAGTGCAACCAACATTCATCTTTGGACATCCAGTTGAAATCTCTCCACTCGCGAAAAAGAATCCGGTAGATGAGCGTTTCACAGATCGATTTGAATTATTTATTGTGCGTCGTGAACATGCGAATGCATTTACAGAACTTAATGATCCAATCGATCAGCGTCAACGTTTTGAGGCGCAACTTGTAGAAAAAGAACAAGGAAATGATGAGGCACACGATATGGACGAAGACTTCATTGAAGCCTTAGAGTATGGACTACCACCGACTGGTGGACTTGGGATTGGAATCGATCGCCTTGTCATGCTACTTACGAATGCACCTTCAATACGGGATATTCTTCTTTTCCCACAAATGCGTCCGAGAGATTAACTATATAGAAGTAACACTGAATTAATTAATTGAATTTCAATTTATAAAACGTATTCTTTAAAATGGAAATAGCTGTGCGAGGCCGTTAACAACGAGCTTCGCACGTTTATTCCTATGAGGTAATAAAGTTAGTGATGAAAAGTTTTGAAAAACTGTTGCATTGTAGATCAATGCCTGTTATAGTTATGAATGTCGCCAAAACACCACGTAAACAACGAAAAAGATTTTATAAAAAGTTGTTGACATGTGTGAAACGGTTTGATATGATATAAGAGTTGCTGTTGCGAGACGGTAACACAGAAACGAATATGTAAGTAGAGTTCTTACTTAATATAATGAACCTTGAAAACTGAACAGCAAAACGTCAAGAT